>DATBFY010000001.1:0-3620 GCA_036558265.1 Tepidisphaeraceae bacterium
CCGCGCCACAAGCCTGGTCGTCGGCTACAAACAGCTCCTCAGCAATGCCGACGCCCCCTGGGGCGGCACCAGTTTGGCCGCCAAGGGCGGCACGCGCTCCTTGTCCGAGATGAACCCGGACGGCGCCGCCGGCCTCCTCTGTCGAGGCGGCGACCTGTCAGCCGACCTCCGCTTCGCCGACGACGCGATCCACTGGTCGATCACCAACCAAGGCGGCAAGGACCCCGTGCGGTTCACGATCGCCCTCTCGCCCCAGGTCGAGGTCAAGAACGACGACGACCCCAAGGCGCCGATCGTCGTCCGCCGCAAGGACGCAACCGTCACCTTCACCAACATCGACCGCGTAACCACCTTCAACGACCCCGCCGCCGACGTCGGCGGAAAGGTCTTGGAGGTCACGATCCCCGCAGGCCAGACGCGGACCATCGACATCAAGGTCACTCGCTGAGGTGGGCGCAGAGCGTTTGCCCCCCATGGCCGGTTCGGGTAATTCATCATCTGTCCGTGCCGCCGCGCGCTTCCAACTTCGATGCCGACCTTGCCGCCCTCGCCGTCGCCTTTCGCGATGACGATCCGGCCACGTTTTACACGCTCCTGATGAACTCGGGCCTGCTCTATACCGTCACCCAGACCGACGACCTGTGGAACCGCGTCGGCGAGGAGGGTGAGGTGCAATCGATCGTCTACCTCCACTTCCTCAAGGGTTAACAGCGGATCCGGGGCCTGGCGCTGGCGAGCGGCGGGCCGCTGGCCGGTTACCTGGTCGAGATCATCCGCAACGCCGTGCGCGACGCCCTGCGCAAGACCGAGCGACGGGAGCGGCGCGAACGATCCCTCATTCGAGGCCTGGACGATCGCGGCAATGAGGCCGAGGCGGTAACCGATCGTTCGGCCTCGGTGGTCGATCGGGTGATCGCGCGCGAGCAACTCGACCAGCTCCAGGCGGTCGAATCCGATCCCGAGCAGGCGCGGTTCGGCGCGGTTTACAAGCTCAAGATGATGATGCGCTGCGCCGTCGATGAATTGGACCGCTACGCGCTGACGGCCGAGGAATCGGCATTTAAGCCCGACGATGATCCGACGCATCCTCACCCGCGCCCGGCAGGACAAGTCGCCCGCTGGATGGCGCGCCTGCGACGCTGGGACGAGCCCGGCCACCGCTTCAAGCCCACCAGCCGCAAGCTCGTGCGCATGCTCGGCATGGTCCGCTCAGACGCGCCCGAGCAGACACTCAAGGACAAGGCCAACGTGTTCGACCAGTGGTTCCGCCGAGCCAAGGTCAAGCTCGCCGCCCGACTGAAGGAATAGCTAAGTTGTTCAGATTGAAGGTCTTATCTCCCCTGCCCATGGCCGCACGTCGCGCGTCAGATTCCCCCGCCGGCCGACGTTGGTCCTCCAACCAACCCACCCGGAGGCCCGAACCGATGACCTGGATCCCGATGCCCACCGCCTGCAAGGGGAGCCGCCGATGAACACCCGAATCGACTATCTATCCGAACGCGTCGCCGAATGGACGGCGCAGGTCGAATTCACCGGCCAACCAACCGCGACCGGTGAACTGGCGTTGCAAGGGTGGGCCCTGTGTGAAGAACTCCGCCGTCGCTCGTTGGTTGATCCTGCCTCCCAATCCCTCATCCAATCTATTGAAGGCCGGATGGGACCGATGCCCACCAGCGGGATCACCGCGGCGATCGAACGGGCCGCCGCGTCGTTCGGTAATCTGCTGAACGATCTCGACCGCGAAGAGGAGAACCTCGAACACGTCCGACGCCAGATGCCGGACGTGTTTTTTTCGGTCCTCGAAGCGCTGATCCTGGCGGACGAATCGGGCGAGCCAGATGCCAAAGCCGCCGCGGATCGTCTCTTTAACACGATCGTCCGGGATCTTTACGTCTTCGAGCCGATGGCGGACACAGCCGCCGAGCTGCAACGACTCGAAAAAGGGGACATCCGCCTTTGCGACCTGCTCTGCGCCGGTGTGGCGGGGTTGTTCGATGGGCAGATTCATCCCCGGCAAGCGGCCGAGCAGTCGCAAGCCGTCGAGGAATTCGTCCCCCTCGCGGTGTGGCTTCAACGACAATCGCACGACGCTCGCCAGCGGCTCACCCTGGCGGCTTTCGCCCAGCGCTTGAGCACGATGCCGGCGTGGTATGTGAAGTGGTCCACGCAGCGGGTTCGACTGGTTGTCGAATTGAACTTGCGTGAGCTGCGCGCATTCGTCGTCGAGGGCGAAGACGCCGCGACTGCGATTCCCAGTCGGGGGTTGGACGGCTGGCAATTTCGGCTGGCAGAGGGCCGGGATGCACGTGCGGCTACGATCAAGGACGGGCAATGCGCGATGCCGCTGCCCGCGGGCCTCGATCCGGCGCGGGTGTCAGTTCAGGTGAAGGATCCCGCGGCGGCGGATTGGACGGACCTGTTCGCACGGGTTCCCGTGCAATAGCAGCAGCCGCACGCCGCAGCCCTCGAGCAGTCATCGTGGACAATCAGGATGACGATCGTGCGTTGGCCGCGGTGAGGCGGGGCATTGCCTACCTGACCGACCGCTTGATGCTCCGCAGCTCCTTCACCGTCCGCACCGCCGTCCGCCCGGCGCGCAGGCGCGAGTCCGGATCGCACGACCAGGTTACCGGGAACTCGGCGATGCGCAGGCCCGCCTGCCCCGCGCGCAGGGTGATCTCCAGATCGAAGAGAAACCCGTCCGTCAGACATTGCGCGTAGAGCGAGCGCGCCACATCGCCGCGATAGATCTTGAACCCGCACTGCGTGTCGGTCAGGCGGTACGGCAGCCCCATGTACACGTCCACCGCCAGGCGGAACGCCCGCGAGAACATGCGGCGATGAAACGGCTGGGGGTTGGTGATCACGCTGTCGGCGCGCTTGCGCGAGGCGTGGGCGATCGCGCACTGGCCCGATCGAAGCAGTTCCAAGCCCCGCAGCGCCTGCTCGTAAGTGATGCAAACGCCCGAATCGGCGAACATGGCGAACGTGCCGGTCGAGGCGAGCATTCCCGCGCGTACGGCTGCGCCCTTGCCGCGGTTGGTCATCTGCTCGATCACCTGGAGCGTGACGCCGGCCGGCACGGAACACGCGCGGGCGGTCGCGGCGGTGCCGTCGGCGCTGCCGTCGTCGGACACGATGATCTGGCCGGGCATCTTCTGTTCGGTCAGGAACCGACCGGCGGCCTCGACGTCCCGCGCGATCTTGTGCGCCTCGTTATACGCGGGGATGACGATCGAAAGTTCCGGCGGCGGTGATGCGATGGCTGCCCCTTCGTTCACGTCGCCGCCCCCGCGGTGGTCGCCGGCGCCAGGTACCGCGGCCTTCCCGCGAGCACACGGTACCCGTGGTAGACCACGCAGATCAGCAGCACCAGCGCGCTGTAACGGTGGATGTTCAACAGCGCCGTCTGGCCCGCCGTCCCGAACCACGACATCATCCCCAGCATCGCCGTCAGGATCGTCGAGAGCCCCGCGACCAGCGTCAGCCAGAATGCGACCTTCTCCCCCGCGTAAAACCGCGCCGGCGGCGGGCAGTAGAACGACGCCTGGGCCGACCACAGCAATGCCAGCGCCGTCAGCATCACCGCGAACAGCCCGGCGACCGACATGTGCAGGATC
>DATBFY010000002.1:0-9658 GCA_036558265.1 Tepidisphaeraceae bacterium
GGTGATCCTGGCGTTCGACGCGGTACATACGAAGGAGGGACGGCTCGACGCGGCTAACACGCACCTTTACGTCAAGAACGATTTCGTGATCGAGCTGGCCAAGCGGCATCCGAAGGTGCTCTTCGGGGCGTCGGTGCATCCCTATCGGACGGACGCGGTGGCGGAGCTGGAGCGATGTATCGCGGCGGGGGCGGTGCTGCTCAAGTGGCTGCCAATCACTCAGGACATCGACCCGGCGGATCCGCGGTGCATCCCGTTCTACGAGTGCCTGGCGCATCACGGGCTGCCGCTGCTGTCGCATACGGGGGGCGAGAAGACGCTGCCGAACGTGAACACGCACGTCGCGAGTCCGGCGCTGCTGGCGGAGGCGATGCGGCGTGGGGTGAGGGTGATCGCGGCGCATTGCGGGACGCGGTCGGCGCTATTCGAGACCGATTACGTGGACGTGTTCGCGCGGATGGCGAAGGAGCACGAGCACTTCTACGGTGATACGTCGGCGCTGAACCTGCCGACGCGGGCGCACGCGTACAAGACGCTATTTGGTGACCCGGCGGTGATGGCGAAGGTGATCCACGGCAGCGATTGGCCGGTCATCCCGATCCCGCCGGTGACGCGGCTGGGGCTGGCGGCGACGGCGGAGCTGCTTCACGAGCCGAACTGGATCAAACGTGATGTCAAGATCAAGCAGCGGTTGGGGTTCGGGCCGGAGTATTGGGAGCGGGGGGCGAAGGTGCTGAGATTGGGCGACGTGGCACAGGCGGCCCGCCCGTGAACTATTTTGACCGTCATGGGCGAGCCGCCCATGCCACAGCCACATCATCAGATCGCGTCTTCGTTGCGGTAGAGGCGGGCGATGCGCTGGGCGGGTTCGGGGGGTGGGCCGTCGCCGTACACCTTGACCAGGCGCACGTTCATCATCATGGCCAGGAGCAGCCCCTGTTGCCGGGGTGTGCTGGTGGGGGGGAGCTCGATGTCGTCCTGGGCGCAGACGATCGAGACGCTCGATTCGCGGTGATACTGCCCCAGGAGCGTGACGCGGACGGATGTGACGTTCTTGAAAGGGACGGAGCGACAAACGGCAAGATGGCCAAAGCCCGTCCGCACCAGGACCCGGCGGCGATCGGGCAGCACGGCGATCTCGTGTTTCACCGCCAGGCAAAGCAGCGCCACGCCCGCGAAGAGCAGGCCGAAGATCACGCTCATGTGCGCTTCCCAGCGGTAGGCGAGCAGGGCGGTGGCGGCCATGGAGAGGTGGAGGCTTCCCAAGGCCCCGAAGAATGCGACGGCGGTCCAATTTCGCGGCCAGCGGAAGACAACCGCAGGCTGTACATGCGATTGGGCGTCGAACTCCATCTCACGACCGGGCACGCGCGACCTCCACGGACGTTACTTTTGCCAGCCAGCGCGGTCCCCCAGAGGACGATCGATCCTAGCGCCCTGCCGGTGCGCCGACAACGAGCAAAATTAACGACCGGACTGAGCAAAATCCACCCCGTTTTCTGATCTTCGACTGATTATCTGGGCAGGGCCGCGAGCTCGTCGGCGACCGCGTTCATCAGCGGTTCGAGCGTGCGGGGGGAGAAGTCGAACACGAGCCCGGCGGCGGCGAAGAGCTCGGGCAGGCTGCGCGTGCCCCCAAGGCGCAGGGCGGCGCGGTAGTTGGCGATCGCGCGGTGGGGGTCCTGGCGGGACTTGACCCAGAGCTGAAGCGCGCCGAGCTGGGCGATGCCGTATTCGACGTAATAGAATGGCACCTGGAAGAGGTGAATCTGTCGCTGCCAGCCGGTGCGGCGGACGTGCTCATAGCCGGACCAGTCCAGCTTGCTGGCGAAGCGATCCTGGAGGCGGAGCCACTCGGCCGTGCGCTCATCGCGCGAGTGGCCGGGATTCGTGTAGAGCCAGTGTTGAAAGGAATCGATCGTGGCGACCCAGGTGAGGCCCTTGATGATCCCTTCGAGCAGGGTGCGTTTGGCGCGGGCGGCGTCGGCCTGATCGTAGAAGACGTCGAAGTGGTCGGCGCCGAGCAGTTCCATGGACATGCTGGCGACCTCGCAGAACTCGATCGGGGCGGCGCGGAGGAAGACCAGGTTCTCGTCCCGCGCCGCCAGGCAGTGGAAGGCGTGGCCGCCCTCGTGCAGGAGCGTTTCGACGTCGCGCTGGATCCCGGCGGCGTTCATGAAGATGAAGGGCTCGCGCGCCTCGTCCAGCGAGCATTGGTAGCCGCCGGGCTGCTTGCCCTTGCGGCTCTGGAGGTCGAGGTTGTTGCGGGTGCGCAGGGATTCGAAATCCTCCGCCAGGGCCGGGGATACCCGGCCGAAGATCTCGCGTGTCTTGTCCACGAAGAGCGGGGTCTGGTCCTCGGTGAAGGGCGCGAGCGCGGGGCGGTTCTTCGGATCGACCTGCGTGTCCCATGGCCGCAATGCCGGCAAACCCAGGTCCTGCCTGCGCTGGCGGTCCAGCTTGTCCACCAGCGGGACGCAGGCGGTGGCGATCGAGTCGGCGAACGCCAGGCATTGCTCGGGTGTGTAGTCGAACCGCTTGTACGCCCGCCACATGTAATCGCGGTAGTCGCGCAGACTCGCGTTGCGCGCGATCGTCGCGCGAAGGCTCAGAAGCCTGTCGAAGATCTCCTCGACCTTCTCATGGTCCTGGTAGCGACGCTGGGCCGAGAGGGTCCAGGCTTCCTGCCGCGTCGGGCGGTCCGGTTCCTCGAGGTACTTGCCGACCTGCTGCAGCGTCAACTCGCGTCCGCGGAAGTTGACGGTCATTGCCCCGTTGATCGCGTCGTAATCGGTGACGAGCTTGGTCGCCTGGGTTTCAAGCGGCACGTTTTCGTCGCGGAAGATTTCCACGTCGGCGTTCCAGCGCTTGGTCAGGACGGCGTACTTCTTGTCGGTCAGGGCCGAGCGATGCGGGCTGGCGAGGAACCTTTTCTGGAGCTCGAAGTAGAGCGGCTTGAACCTGGGCTCGATCTGTTCGATGTACTGGAGGAACCGCTGCTTGATCTTCTCGTCGTCGGTGTGGCAGCTTTTGTCGATGTAGCGGCGGCAGCCGTACTCGTCTATGACGCTCGCGAGCTCGGAGAAATCGGCGAGCCAGCGTTCCAGCTCCACGGGGGAGTTGATCGACCGGTCGAGCAACTCTTGATAGAGGGGCTGGGCCTCTGACCAGTTGGCGGGATTGAACTGCTCGGGGACGAACGACCGGGCGGGAGGGGCTGCGAGCATGGCGGTATCTTGGCTGACCGATCGGGTGGACGCAATCAACGTGTGAGCGGACCCTGGTACCCTTCGGCGACGAAGCAGCGGGTTCCCTCGATCCGCCGCAGCGATCGGAACCGAAGGACGCGATCCCACGGGCGCGTGGGCGAGAAGCCGTCGAGGACGGCCGAGCGGCCCAGGAGTTCCGCCGAGGAAAGATCGTTGTCTGGCCAGAACTCGTAGGACGTGGGGCGCTGTCCGGTGAGCACGCCGGCGTCGAACACGTGTGGGCGTCCGGGGAGGTAGAAGGCGTCGAGGGCCGTGTCCATGTAGTAGCGGGTGATGATCAGGGGTGGGCGGCCTTGCGGGTCGTGGTTGGCGTCGATCAGGGTCTGGAGTTCGGTCGCGTGCTCGCGGTGGCCGGTCACGCGCTTCATCACCCGCTGTTCGAACTTCCCACCTACGACCGGCAGGGCGGACAGCACGTTGGGAAACGAGATCAGCAAGCAGCCGGCGGCGCCGTAGATCAGCCAGATCCTGCAGGCGTTACCCATTGGCGGGCGACCGGACCGATCGCCGCCTGGCGACGTCAAGACGTCCGCGACCAGCACGACGAGCGGCACGTAGGAGGGGAAGGGCCAACTGCCGATCACCGGCTTGACGAAGCTGAGCGCGACGAAGAAGGCGATCGCGGGTACGGACGCGCAAATCATCCAGAGGCGGATCGCCCAGCGCTGCGGGTCGGCGTCGCGATCGCGGAACGCGCGGCGGCAGGCGAGGGTCATCGCCAGCAGGGCGGGGATGCCGACGGCCCCGAGTTGCGCGCCGACCAGCGCCAGGGGCGAGATGAGGCTGAAATAGCGGTCCTTTCCCGCGTCGTGGTCACCGCCCGGCGCCCCCAGGTGACCCAGCGTGTGGGTCAGCGTCGGCCAGCCGTGCCGGGCGTTCCACACGATCATCGGGCTGACCGTGACGAGAACTGCCGCCGACGCCGCCAGGATGTAAATGGCCAGGCGACTGGCAACGGGAAGCCGGCGACGATAGATCACCGCGTAAGGCACGGCTCCGGCCAGGAAGAGCAGCGCCGACTGCTTGAACAGGAACGCCAGGCCGAGCACGAAGCCACCCATGCTCCAATCCCAGATCGTGGCCTGCAAGCCATCCTCGCGCGCGAATAAGCGCAACCCCCACGCGGTGAGCAGGGCCCAGAAGAGGATGAGCGGTCCGTCCTGCGTGCAGATCTGCGCGTCGGCGGCGAAGGCGGGCAGGAACAGGTACAGCACGACGGCGAGGAGGCCGGCGCGCGGGTTGCCGCCGCTCGCGCGCATCGCCAGCCGGCCGACGACGTATGCGGCGGCGGCGCACGAGAGTGCGACCGGCAGGCGGACGACCCACTCGTGGTCGCCCAGTATGTGGCAGAAGGCGGCGATCACCCAGGCGAGGCCCGGTCCCTTTTCGTAATAGCAGAGCGACAGGTGACGGGCGCAGTCCCAGTAGTACGCCTCATCGCCAGCCAGTTGATAGGGCGAGAACCAGATGAGGTATGTCAGGCGCACGACCAGCGTGACCAGGATCAGTCCGACGGCCAGCGCCCAGCTTCTCCGGACAAGGAGGCCGGCAGGGAGAGTGTCTCCCGAGGCGTTGGCCGATCGTGCGCGATCACCGACAAAGGTGTCGGCGCGGGGCGGAATGCTGCCTGCGCTCACGGTGCCGCCCCCTGTGCAGGCCCGCTCAACGCGGTCTCGCGTTCGTTGGATGCGCGCTCGACTTCGAGCATCAGTGCCGGCCGCGGCGCGAGCCGGGGGGCGCTGGCTTGCCTGGCGTTCAGCACGCGGCTGACCAGGTACAACGGGCGTCCCTTGGCTTCCTCGAAAATCCGGCCGACATACTCGCCCAGCACGCCCAGGCTCAGCAACACGCCGCCGCCGATCAGGCAGAGCATGACCATGAGCGACGTCCACCCGGGGACGGTGTGACCGGTGATCTTCCGCACGAGCGCGTATGCCCCATCTGCCAGCCCCAGGATACCCACGAGCACGCCCGCGAGCAGGCTGAGTCGCAGCGGAACGGGTGAGAACGAGATCGCAGCGGTCCAGGCAAAGGCGAGCATTCGACGAAGCGGGTAATTGGTCTTACCTGCGCGGCGCGGCGGGCGATCGAACTCTACCGCGGTTTGCGGGAAGCCGACCCAGGCGACCATGCCGCGAAGGAAGCGATGCGTCTCGCGCATCGAATTGAGCGCGTCGAGACCTGGCCGCGAGAGCAGTCGGAAGTCGCCGACGTCCGCCGGCAGGTCGCGGTGAACCAGGGCTCGCATCAGGCGGTAGAACGCCCAGGCGCTGAGGCGCTTGATCGGCCCTTCACCGGTGCGGCTCGCGCGGCGCGCGTAGACGACGTCGTACCCCTCGCGGTACTTGCCGATCATCAGTGGGATCACCTCCGGTGGGTCCTGGAGGTCGGCGTCCATGATGACGATGGCGTCGCCGCTCGCCTCGTCCAGCCCCGCCGTGATCGCCGCCTGCTGTCCGAAGTTACGCGCCAGGCACAGGACGGTCACGCGCGGGTCCTCCGCGGCCCAGTCGGCCAGCGCCCCCAGCGTGTCGTCGGAACTGCCGTCGTTGATCAGGATGACCTGGGCATCGCACGCGAGAGCGTCGAGCACGGGCGTCAGTGCCGCCCGCAGTGCCGGGATGGTCTGCTCCTCGTTGTAGACGGGGATCACGATCGAGAGCCGCCCCGGCGGCTTGCGCGGCGTGAGCAGGTGGCGGACCGGCGGCGAGGCTGACATCGCGGGGTCTCCTGGGACCGCCGCTGCGGTCCCGAACTGCACGAGGGCCCCGAAGCTTAGGGATTTGAAATGAACGGATGGTGAACGGCGCGCGATTCCGCGCACGCGCCGTCGGGGACCATGTTAACCGCGAGTCGGCGAGACCCCGCGGGCGCCCGACCGGCATCACCCCTGCAAATTGTAAGACGAGTCCATGCAATCGATTTGCGCGCCGCGCCCGGCGTGCGTCAACCGAGCGGCTTCCACCCGATCAGGCAGACGGCTGCCAATGCGGCGAGCGACAACAGGATCGCGACCGACAGCATCAGGGTGAACCGCGCACCCTGGCGCTGGAGGACCAGTTGCAAATCCAAGTCCCGCCCACGGGCGTTGTTCTTCAGTTGATCCAGCACCTGCGCGCTCGTTTGCGTGTTCTGGCTTACGCCCGCCATCGCGGCGGACACCGATCGCATGTGATCCACCAGGGCGCGGTCGTGCTGGCTGATCGTGTCCACGCGCTCGTGAAGCGCATCCAGGAGCTTCCGCTGGTCGATGCCCGCATCGCAGACCTTCTCCAGCACGTCGCCCAGGCGATGGTAGTGCCCGTTGTGCCGCTGGAGCTGCTCGCCGACCGCCCGCAGGGTCTCGGCCTGCACCCGGGCGTTCTCCGGGATCGCGCGCAGCGCCTCGGGGAGGTGTTCGAGGACGCGCAGCAACTCGTCCTGACGCTCCGCCTGGCGGTCGAGGTTGGCCTTGATCGACGTCATCAGGTCGTTGAGGGTGCTGACGCCGTCCTGAAGCTGCACCAGCGCCGAGTCGCGCTTCGACCACGGCTTGAGAAACGTGGTGACGGCGATCGTCTGCGGCCGCTCGCTCTCCGGTCCGCTCAGGGTTGCACACCCCTCTTCGAGCGGGAGCTGCGACGCGTCGCTCGGGCGTGCGGAGGCCGGTTTGAACCAGTGAGAGATGCGCGAGAAGACGGATTGATCACTCATCGAAACCTCGGTTCGACATGCGCGTGCGCGCGGGACGGATGTGCGCTTTGACAGCCCTGGCGCACCGCGTCTACCATCCGCGCGCGATGAGCCGCACGGGACAGACATGGCGCCGGGCCTCTTGGATGGTTATCGGCTTGATCGCCTGCCTGGCGACACATTCCTGTGACCGATCCAGGTCGGACTCCGCCGCCGCCGCTACGGGACATCGGAAGATCGCATCGCTGGTGCCGGCGGCGACCGACATGCTCGTCGGCATGGGGGCCACGGACCACCTCGTCGCCGTCAGCAACTTCGAGTCGGCGCCCGAGGTGGCGGACCTGCCGCGGGTCGGCGATTACCAGACCACCGACTGGGAAACGCTGGCGCGGCTCCGGCCCGACGCGATGGTCGTCCAGGTGGCGCCCGATCACCTGCCGCCGGGTTTGCAGGAACGGGCGCGCGGGCTGGGGATCGAACTGGTCAACGTCAGGATCAACCGCCTGGAAGACGTCTTCGACAACATCCAGCGGCTCGGTGCGGTCGCGGGAGAGCTGGAGAAGGGTCGGATCGCGACGCGTACGCTTCGCGAGCGGCTGGACAAGCTTAAGGCCGAATGTGCGATCCGCCCGAGCGTCCGGACGCTGATCGTCCGCGACGAGAGCGGGCGCGAGGTGATCGGCCCGGGAAACTTTCTCGATGACCTGCTGACGGTCGTAAACGCCACGAACGTCGCAGGGGCGCTCGACAAGCCCTACCCGAGCATCGACCGCGAGACGCTGACGACTCTCAAACCCGACGCGGTGATCGTCCTGCTGCCGGCGGCGAAGAGGGAAACGCTGGAGTTGTCACGGCGGTTCTGGGCGTCGATGACCGACGTCCCCGCTGTCCGGCGCGGGCGAGTCTGCGCGATCAACGACGCCTATGCCCTTCGCCCCGGGCCGCGGCTGGGCGACCTGGCCCAGCGGATCGCCGACTGCCTGGCAGAGGGCGGCAGTGCTGGCGGCGCGGCGACGACCCGGCGGATAGAAACTAAAGCACAGGAACACAAGGAATGATCCCGACGAGCACGAACGCGACGGTGGAACTGGCGACGAAAATTCCGGCGAAGGTAAACGCGGTGGCGGTACTGACGTCGAAGAACGCCACGCCGCGCGGGCACAATCGCCTTGCCCCGGGCGACCGCGCCGCCGTCAACGCCCTCGTCGCCGCCGGCGCCGTTTCCGGCAAGGCCGGCGAGGTGGTCAGCCAGGTGGTCACGGCGCCGTCGAGTCATCGGGTGCTGGTCATTGGGCTTAGTGCGACTTCCGCCGCCGGAACGTCCGCGATCCAATCGCTCCGCGAGGCCGGCGCGGCGCTGGCCAAGCACGCCCGGCGCCAGAAACTCCAAAGCGTCGCGCTCGTCGTTGCGGACGCGCCGGCGATGGAACCCGCCGATGCGGTCGAGGCGCTGGCAACCGGCTTCCTCCTCGGCAGCTTCGCCTTCCGTGAGTACAAGGGCTCGGCCACGAGAAAAGGGGACGATGACAAATCCAAGCCCGTCCGGCTCACGCTGATCGCGACCGACACCGGCGCACGCGCCAAGGCCGCCCTTCAACGCGCGCGGATGCTGGCCGAGGCGCAGAACCTCGCGCGCACGATCGCGTCGCGACCGGGCAACGAAATCAACCCGCCGAGCCTGGCGAAGCTCGCCCAGGAGGTCGCGCGCGACGCCGGCCTGCGCGTCCGCGTCCTCGACGAAAAGGAACTCAAGCGCCTGGGCATGGGCGGCCTTTTGGCCGTCGGCGCGGGCAGCCCCAACCCGCCGCGCCTGATCGCGCTGGAGCACAAGGGTTCAGGATCCAAGCTTCAAGGTTCAGGGGCGAAGCGATCGTCCAATTCGCAATCCGCAATTCGCAATCGGCAATCATCCTCCGCCCCAATCCTCGTCATCGGCAAGTCCATCACCTTCGACACCGGCGGCATCTCCATCAAACCGGCCGACAAGATGGGGGACATGATTTACGACAAGTGCGGCGGCATGGCCGTGCTGGGCCTCATGTACGCGCTGGCGAAATCAGATTTCCCGATGCACGTCGTCGGGCTCCTGACCTCCGCCGAGAATCACGTCTCCGGCACCGCCTACCGCCCGGGCGACATTATCACCCTCTACAACGGCGTCACCGTCGAGATCACCAACACCGATGCCGAAGGACGCCTGGTCCTCGCCGACGCGATCGCCTGGGGCATCGAGACCTATCAGCCCGCCGCCGTCGTCGACTTGGCCACCCTGACGGGCGGGTGCGTCGTCGCCCTCGGGCACACGATGGCGGGCCTGATGTCCAATGACGATCCGCTCGCCAGCGAACTGCTCGCCGCCGCCGGCGCCGCCGGCGAGAAGATCTGGCGCCTGCCCGTCGGCGACGACCAGCGCGACATGCTCAAGAGCAACCACGCCGACATCATCAACTCCGCCGGCCGCTGGGCCTCGCCTCTCACCGGTGCCGCCTTCCTCACCTTCGCGCTGCCGGACAAGCCCAGGGTGCCCTGGGCCCACCTGGACATCGCCGGCGTCGCCGACACCGACAAGGAACTCCCCCTCTACGCCAAGGGGGCCACGGGCTTCGGCGTCCGCACGCTCTACCAGTGGCTGACCACCCGCGCCGGCAGGTGACCAATTACGAATGACCAATGACAAATGACAAGAAGTGGAACGCCGCCGACTACGACCGATCCTG
>DATBFY010000003.1:0-4384 GCA_036558265.1 Tepidisphaeraceae bacterium
TGGAAGGTGTAGTTCATCAGGGTGGACATCTCGCCGAACCGTCCGCCCATCAGCTCCTGCACGGCGGCGGCGCCGGCGGGGTCGGGGTCGGACGGCGGCGGCAGCTCGGTGAGCAGTCGGTCGACGCGCAGGAACACGGGAACCTCCTCGGACTGGTTGCAGTGGGAGACACCCGGTTCCCGCAGCGGCCGCGGCGAAACCAGCCTGATCGCGAGCGTCGAGAGGATTGGCTGACGGCCTGGGGTCGACGACGATCTTGCCGCGGGCGGCGGTGGTGCGGAACCTCGGGCCGCGTCTACGTCAGCTCAGCGGCTCGACGTAGATCCTCTGCCCGGCGTAAGCGGCAGGGACCTTGCGGACGACCCGCCAGGGCCGCTCCACTCCGTCTGCGCCCTTGAGCATGACGGTGGCACCGACATCCGGGATGCCCACGCTTTCGTCGTACTGGCCCCGTTCGACGACTTCGTCGTTGCCGGTCGCATCGGTCGTGATGTAGCTGTATTCCACTCGCTGGATTCTACGATCGGGACGCCCGCCGCGCATTGGGCAGCCTGGCAAGCAGCCCGGGTGGAGGTGAGGCAGGACCAGGAGCTGAGGTCCGCTCCGAATGGAACATTGAGCACTGCTACGACGGGCCGCCAGAGCACGACCAAGTCCACTGGAACAGTCGCACCTCGCTACTCGTTATCGGCCAGCTCCACCCTCCACGGCCATTCCGCGCGCGCCAGAGACCGGTGGCCGTAGTCCAGGTAGCGACGCAGAGAGCCACCCTGACACGCGGATCGAGCGCAAGGTTCGCCGCTGGACAGCGTCGACACAAGAGACAGGCATCCGAGGGGTGCCGCCAGACCACCGACCTGAAGTGGGGACCTCGATCGTGTCGATTGAGGCCGATTGCGGCAAGCGAACGGGTGAGAACGAGGCGCTGTTTCGTGAGGTGACCGGGCGCCTGAAGGAACTCGCGGGGGCAGGTTCCCCGTCGGTTGCACGGAGACTCGAGGCGGCTCTCATCGACGTGCGCAGCCTGGTATTGCCCGAGCGAAGGCCGATCCTCGATCGCAGGCTCGAGGCACTCGCGGTCGGCGTCTCGAGAGCCTCGACGGGTCGCCGAATCGCTCCGCAGTGATGTCGGCACGTGCCGCGCGCAGTCTGCTAGCCAGCCGGTAGCCCCGCGACGGCCGGTGGCTGTCCGTGATCGGGGCGCCCGGATTTGAACCGGGGACCTCTTGTCCATTCCGAGGGTAGGCCGCAACTGGCCTAGCTGAGCTAAAACTGCGGAGTTAGCAGGGGAAATCTCCGCTCGACCTTTGGGAGTAGTTGCGCCTGATGGGGCGGATTTGGCGCAGTTCTGTACCCATTTTTGTACCCGCACCCCAAAGGGCGCCGTCCCAGTGCTCAGCCGGCCCGACTGGTGGCGTTCCTCAATTGCTGCTGACGCACGTAGTAGCTCGTCATGGCGGAAGCAACGACCAGGGCGGCAAGGATCAGGATTCGTTGTGGCGAGGAGGTCCTCACTGCGGAGCGTGATCAACGCAGGTCTGCCAGTTGGTGTCACATTCTTTCTTCTTCTCGGCCCAGTGCTTACCAACGAAAGCGCCCCCAAGCACGGCGAGGATCGGAGCGGCCCCGGTGGGGGCCGCGATTGCGCCGACCCAGGCAAATGCGGCTTCAACTCCTCCCCACGCCGCAGCATTGTTTAGGCACGACTTGCGTTTGGCGTTGCACTGGTTGATGTACTCGTCTCTCTTCTGCGACACGCCGCATCCTTTGTGTCAAAACGCTCAAGTAACTGCGGTCAGTATCAGGCCGCAACTCCTGCTTGTCAAAGAAGTCGAGCGGGTGGGATGAGTTCGGACGGCGCTACTCGCTGAACTACCTGCAAATCGCCTAAAAATTGTTCCGCCCGAGGGGCGTTCTACCCTCGTCGGTCGGTGATCCCACCCCCGGCCGTTGTCTCAGACTAGGCGCAACCTTCGGCGCTGACTAGATGGCCGTTTCCGACCGCCGACTTCCTCGGCCAGAAGGCGGGACTCCTCCAACACGCCGCGACACTCCACTTTTGTACCCCCACCCCCTGCCGCCGTCCGCGTCGACTCGTCGAATCGACCGCACGCCGCCCAGAACATCAGCGCGGCAGGCCGAGGGACGACCCGGCGACGATGCCGGTGACGATCTTGCCGACCATCAGCGCCGCGATCAGCGCGAGGGCGGCGATCAGGAGCCTCCGATCGCCTTTCCAGAGGGTGGTCGTGGTCGTGCGCGTGCATCCCCGTCAGGCTAACTCGATGGCCAGAAAGCGCGTCTTTACACTGCTTCCAAACACTTGCAAATCGCGCTAAAGCGTTCCGTCCGAAGGACGTTCTACGCCGCTTAGTCCCTCTCCGGGCGAGGGGATCACGTACGGCACAATTGATCCAACAGATGACGTTCACGAAGACATCCGCAGGTATCGAGCACCCCACCGACGAGGTCGTGAACACGGTCGTCGAGGAAGACGCCGAGCCCACCTCAAGGACACCTCCTCGGATGACTTGACGCCCACGGGGACAACGCGCACTTCAAGCGCGGGCAGCAGGGTCTATCTGTCGATGCCGCAGGTCGTAGACCGCTACGTCGGCGTCTACGGCCGCTGGACGATCTACGAGATGACCCGCACCGGCACGATTCCCCATCGGAAGATCGCCGGTCGACGAGGGTTGCTCTTTCCGGTTGAAGAGCTCGAGGCGTGGGAAGACGGCGCCCCGGTAGAGACGATCAACCTTGCTGGCGGGGGCCGAGTCTGTCGGCCAGTGGCGTGATGCCTTCGTGACTTACGACGTTCCGATCTTGGCGCCGGATGGCTCCGTCCTCACGCTTCCCGAAAGGTGGGCGACGCTCGTTGCCGAGGAGACACTGCGAATGCCCTCGGTGAGCAAGGAGACGGCCGTCTCTGCCGCTCGCAAGATTGAGTCGCGGCTGACTGGTGAGGATCAGACGCCTGTCGCGTTCGACGACGACGAACGGGTCGAGTTCATGGAGAAACTCGAAGTCGTATGCGGTGGCTGGCACAAGTCGGAGGGCGGTGCCTGGAAGGACTCCGCCGCGTATGCCTTCTGCCACGCCTTCTTGGGTGAAAGTTGAAAGCGTCGCCTCCCAACCGAATGAAAGTTCGCCGCGATGACGCGGCGCCACAGCGTGGGTCTACCTTGATCGCCCCACGCCTTCGCAGAGCGGGATCAGCGGGGCCGGTTGTCCGCCAGCAACTGGTCCCGGCCGCTCACCGCAGATCAGGGACGACACCTGGCGGTGTCGGAATGCAAGCGATCAAGGAGTCATACGAAAGTGCAGAAGCATCCTGTCGCCCTCTATCTGGATGACGATCTAACCGAACGGCAGCGTAGACGCGCCGAATACGAGCTCGCCATCGACCTTGCCTACGACCTGATAGATGAGGCGGACGTGTCGTCTCAGCCGCAGTGTGTTGAGGATATTGCCGCCTGGCTAGTTGCGGAGAATGGTTATGACCTGGCGGGCGAAGCGGAGGTCGATCAAGACGGAACCGCTTGGCGCGGCTCTCTCCGTTACGTTCCCCTGCTCAGCGTCGTCCACGCTCTGAGCGTCGCTCGAGCGATGATCTTTAGGAGTGGTGGCACGGTCGCGCCGCCCCTAGCCCGCCGAGTCACAGTTCGGAGCCCGCACGGTCGCCGTCACCGCCGGCAAAGGGTAAAAGCCGCTCGCGGTTCGCCCTCGGCTGATCTTCCCCGACCACGAAGTAGCTCGCCGCGGGCTCTCCTCGGGAGGGCGGCGTGAGCGTGCCAACGTGGAAGCCAGGCGATGCAGAGCGTTGGCTCCGAGAGAACGACCAGGAATACAAGGGGCAGGCAAAGGCGTGGCGAGACATCCGGGCCGGCCGCCTAGACCTCCGCGACTACCGCTACCAGCCATACGAGAAGAACGTGGATCGCGACCTGTGGGACGGGCTGGGGCTTCCCGCTCTCGCCAAGCGCCCCTACGTCAATGACTGTGGCGATCATCGACGCTACCTTGGCCCGGAAAGGCGACATGAGGGGGCGTACTTTGGGCCTTGGCGTCGGCTTGCGGGGAAGATTCTTCCCGGCGGGCCGTCGATGCCGCTGTCTCATTGGCCCGACCCTGGGGATCAGGGCGGCTGGCATTACGAGGTACCTGGCGGCTACCACCCGACCGGACGACCTAACGGTCGCCCACGTTCAGCGGACGACCCGGCGACGGTTTCTCAGATACGCGCCAAGATCGAAGGATTAGCCAAACGCCCGCTTCCTGAAGTCTCCTACGACGAGCTCGCCTTGTGTCTGCTCGCCGTCTATGAGCGGAACACAGACCAGACAATGCGCGTGGGTTACAAGACGCTAGCCAAAGCAATAGA
>DATBFY010000004.1:0-7451 GCA_036558265.1 Tepidisphaeraceae bacterium
AGTAGAGCGCGCCGTCGAGACCGACGAACTCCCGCAGGTCAAGGAATCGCTCGCTGGTGTAGATCGGCGCCGACGTGGCCGTGGTCCCGTCGGTGGTGTAGATCTGGCGATGGTCCGGGCAGAAGAAAAGCGTGTCGCCGACGGTCGCCGCCTGGAAGCTGCCGACGGTATACGAGGAGACCGCCTTCTGAAACACCCGCCGCGTGCCCGCGGGCGTGCCGTCGCTCGCCCACACTTCAAAGCTCGTGTCGCCGGGGGCGGCGGCGAACATGATCTTCGCGCCCAGGGCGATCGGTGCTTCGATCACCGTGTTGCTGGGGAAGTCGGACAGTCGCGTGGCCGCGCCGCTGCTCGGATCGACGTGCCAGACGTCGCCGCCGGTCGGCTCCACAACGAGCAGCCGCCCGCCGACCGCATACAACCGCGCCGGGTCGAGGTTCACGCCTGTGGGCACGCGCGCCGTCCCCGCGGATGTGCCGTCCGACTTCCACAGTTCCGCCGGTCCGATCACGACGCGCTTGATGAAGTAGAGCGTGCCGCCCAGCGCAGCGACCTGATCGACCGCCGGCTCGCCCGATCCGACAAGGACGATGCCGATGAAAGCGTCCGGCGCGCCGGCGATGTGTGACGGGCCCAGATCGCGCACCATCAGCGTGCCGCGCGTGGTCCCGTCGCTGGTCCAGAGCTGGAGCGCCCCCGCGGTGGTCGTCGTGAAGAAGAAAAGCCTGCCGTTCGCGTTCGTCAGGTGCGTGGGCGTCGAACTGTCCGTACCGGTCGCGATGTCGCGCATCAGCACCGTCCCGGCCGCGCTGCCGTCCGATTCCCACAGCTCCACCCCGTGTTGCCCGTCATCGCCGACGAAGAACGTGAGATGACCGACCGTGAGCAGCGCATTGTCCCGCACGGCCTGATAGATGTTGCTGGACTCCAGGACCAACCCGCCGTCGGCCCCGGGGCGGACGTCCTTCACAAGCGTGGTCCCCGCCTGGCTGCCATCCGACCGCCACAACTCGGGGCCGTGGACGCCGTCATCGTTGACGTAAAGCAGCGTGCCATTGTGGTCGGTCGGGTCCCAGAGAGGCGGCACTTCGCGATCGCCCAGGCCCGTGTTCACGATCGTGGATAGCAACACCCGCGACTCGAGCGCGGCGCATTCCGGCGGCGACGCCGGTGCGGCGCAGCCAGATGCGCCACGATCACGACGACCGCGACGCAGACGCTCCATGACGCTCCCTTAGGCCGATTAAAGACGTGCGAATCCCCGCCGTGAGCGGGCACGGCAGTTTAATTGACTACGAGGGCTGTAAGCAAAGAAAATGTCGGAATCGTGTGGGTGCGCGAAGCCAGGCTATTCGCGCGGTTTAGGCAACGCGTCCGACTGCGGCAGGTCTTTCAGATTATTCAGGCCGAAAAGCTGGAGGAACCGCTTGGTCGTGCCGTAGAGGATCGGCCTCCCCGGTTCCTCCGCCCGCCCCGCGATGTTCACCAGGTGCTTTTCCATCAACGAGCGGATCGTCTCGCCGCACGCCACCCCGCGGATCGCCTCCACGTCCGCCCGCAGGATCGGTTGCTTGTAGGCGATGATCGCCAGCGTCTCCAGGGCGGCCTTGGACAGCTTGGCGTCCGCTTCCCGCTGGTGCAGCTTCTTGAGGATGTCCCCGTACTCGGGAAGCGAGAGCATCTGATACCCGCCGGCCACCTGCTCGATTCGGAATGTCCGCCCGCCATCCTCATATTGCTTGTTGAGATCTTGGACGCCTTTTTTGATCGCCTTCTGCGATTTGATCTCGAGCAGTTCGCCCAGCCGCTGGCCGGTGAGGGGGTGATGGGTGGAGAAGAGCATTGCCTCCAGGAGGGGCAGGTCCACTGCCTTTGCCCCCTCGGTTTCGTCTTCCTGCTCCTCGATCTCCTCATTTGCGTTCTCGGCGGCGGCGATGCTAACTTCAGCCTGGGCCTCGCGCTGGGCCTGTTCCTCGGCGGTCTCCACGGGTCCATCGGCGACCTCGGGGATCGCTTGGTCGGTGTCGGGGGCGGTGGGTTTGCGCTTGCGGGGCATCGTCTCGTCGTCCGGCCAGACCACTCGCATCACCATGGCAAACCTCCCGATAACACAGGAGTTATCGGCATAAGGGCGGAGTGAAATGCAGCGGATTGGCCCGCTTCTTACCAGAAAGCGGTCGATCTGCAAGCCAAGCCAAGGCGCGCCCCTACGGCGAAGTCTCGGTCTCCGACGGCGCGACGGGGAACTCGATGAGGTGGTCGGCCCCGCCGGGGGGATAGCGGAGGTCGCACGAGCCGCCCAGCTCGCGGGTGACGAAGCTGGTGATCAGCTCCGTCCCCAGCGACGGCGCGGGCGCAGGGGGGGTGGGGGGGCCGCCTTTTTCTTGCCAGCGGAGGCGCACGGAGTCGCTCTGTCTCTCCCTGCGAACCTCCCAGGACACCCTCAGGCACCCTCCCGGGGCGCTGTGCGCGCCGTATTTGCAACTGTTGGTGTAGAGCTCGACCAGGGTCTGCATGAGGGGCAGGACGCTGGCGGCGGGGACCGAGACGTCGGGGCCGGACACCTCCTCGCGGGCCCGGTGACAGGCCATCGCCTGCATCAGCTCCAGGGCGGACTTGACCAGGGTACCCAGGGCGACGTTGTCCCAGCCGGTCGTGGCCAGGAGGCGGTGGACGCGGGACATGGCGCGGAGGCGGGCGTCGATGGCCTCGGCGAACTGCTCGACGTCGGGCACCCGGCCGCGCATGGCGCCGACCAGACCGATCAGCGCTGCCAGATTATTGCCGACGCGGTGCTCGACCTCGCGTGCCAGGCGGCGGTTGTGCTCGGCGAGCGCGCGGAAGTGCTGCTCGCGCTCGCGGAGCTGTTCTTCGACGACCTTGCGGCCGGTGACGTCGCGGAAGAACCAGACGCGGCCGTAATACCGCCCGCGGGTGTCCACGATCGGCGCGCTGTAGCGGTCGAAGGTGCGGCCGTCCTTGAGGGTGATCTCGTCGCGGCTTCGCTCGGCGGGGTGCTCGTAGAGGTGGCGCACGCGGGCCATGAAGGCGTCGGGGTCGGTCATGTTGTCGTGGACGAAGCGGAGCAATGCCTCGTCGGTGCGGTTCTCCATCACGGCCTGGGGGATGTGCCAGAGCTGGAGGAACCGGCGGTTGAACCAGAGGACGCGGCCGGTCTGGGAGACGGCGAGGATACCATCGATCGACGCCTGGCCCTGCGCCTCGAGGAGGCTTTTCTGGAACTGAAGGTCCTGGTCGCTTTGTTTGCGCTCGGTCAGGTCGCGGATGACGGTGACACCGCCGGCGACGTTGCCCGCCTCGTCCAGGATGGGGCGCGCGGTGGTGCTGATCCAGCTCCCGTCGGGACGGTCGGGATGGCGGACGAAGATCTCGACGTCGTCCGACGACAGCCCGCGCAGCGCCCGCTGGAGCGGGAGGTCGTGGGGCGGGTAGGGGGTGTGGCCGTCGGGCAGGCAGAAGTGGAAGTACTCGCTCCAGCACTCGCGCGGGAGGTCGGGCGGGTCGGCGCCGAGGATGCGGCGCGCCGCGGGGTTAAAGAGGAGGAATCGTCCCTCGCGGTCGGCCACCGCGACGCCGTCCCCCATGTACTTCAGGATGTGCTGTAGGAGGTGGGACTGGTCCCGCAGGCGCTGCTCGGAGTCCGCCAGCGCGCGGGTGCGAGAGGCCAACTCCTGCTCGGCGGCGATGCGTTCGTCGGGCTGGAGGGACATGGCATCAAAAGTCTACCGCCGATCGGCCGACCGGGATACCGCACCCTGGCGGCGGGCGCGGCGCCGTGATGCGGCGGCAATGAGGGCCAGAGGAACGATGACACCGGGCTCGGGGACGGCGGCGGCGCCGGAGAGCAGGCTGAGCAAGTCCTGCGGCGTTGTGCCGACAGCGCCGTCATGCGTTTGGTAATGCTGGGCGAGGGGGACCAGGTCGTTGAAGTCCACCAGGCCGTCGCCGGTGAAGTCGCCGGATTGCCAGGGGTCGGGCGTATCGGGGGCGCCGTCATAGTGCTGGGCCAGCGGGACCAGGTCATTGAAATCGACGCTGCCATCGAGGTTGGCGTCGCCGAGCAGGCGCTGGGTGACGGTCAGCGTGACGCCCGTGGCGTCGTAGGCCGGCGCGGCGTAGCGGACGTGGTCGGCATCGCCGGCGGGTCCGAGCAGCGCGCCCCTGAGCTGGGTGAACTGCCCCGCGCGGGAAGCGGCGGTGAGGATGCGGAACGTCTCGCCCGATGCCGGCGCGAAGCCGTCGAGCAAGGCAACCTCGAGCGTGCCAGCCAGATCAGCGTGGCCACTGATCTTGAGGACGTCGAACTGCTGCACGTACTTGGGCCCGACGGTCGACGGGGGTGCCAACTCGACCTGAAGGGACGCGGCGGGCTCCTGCGCGTAGTCACCGTCCACATTCAGGGTGCCGGGGGACGCGCCGGGTGAGAACCGTCCCGCATTGACCACCCGCGCCCGCATCGTGCCGCGACCAGTGACCTGGCCGCTCAGGACGACGCGATCGGTTCCGGTGAGCGTTCCCCAGAGGGTCAGGTCGTGCAGGTTGACGGTCTTGCCGGTGTTGAGCGCGAGGGTGCCGTAGGTGTTGATCGTGACCTGCGTGCCGAGATCGGTCGCGGTCGAACCCGGCTCGAACGAGAGAAGGGTGGTCGTGCCCGACGCGGTAGAGGAACCGACCGTGGTCGAACCGGAAACGGCGTAACGACCGCGGAACGTCGCATTGGACTCGAGGAAGCCGACGTCGCCGTTGCCCATGATCGACGAGGACGGCTCGAACGTGTAATCGGCGAAGACGAAGTTCAGGGCAGCGCCCTTGGTGACGGAATAGGACCCGGTGGCGGACGACCCGCGGGCGAAGTTGAGTTGACCGGCCTGCACGTCGACCGAGCCGCTGTTGGTGAAGAACGGGTAGATGTTGGTGCTGTTGCCGGCGGACTTGACGACGCGGCCGGCATTGTTGAACGCCGGGAAAGGGGGCGGGGCGGCCAGATCGAACTCCATGGCGTCGGAGCCGCGGATATCGAAGGTTGCGCCGGCGAGGTTGTTGAGCGTCCCGCGCTGGTTGAAGGTGCCGCCCGACCACACGACGGTCCCGGCGTTGTCGAGCGTGCCGTTGACCAGGGTCTTCTGGGCCGTGGAGGAGAGGGTGCCGCCGGCGTTCAGGCGGAGATGCCCGGTGCCGGAGATGAAGCCGCCGACCCAGTTGAGCGGAGCGGCGGTGGTGAGATCGTCGGCGCTGTTGAGGCGGGCGAGCTCATAACCCAGCGTCGTCGGGGGAAGGGTTTGCGGGATGCCGGTGGAAAAGTTGGCGGTGCCGTTGATGAGCAGCGCCGCGCCGAGGGACTGCAGGTCCGCGCCGGCGAGGAAACTCGCCTGGGTGATGCTGGTCGTGCCGGCAACGTTGTAGTGCCCGGAAAAGCCAATCTCGCCGCCCGCAGGCGCGCCCAGGAACTGCACGTCGCCTGCGGACGTGATCGAGGACGAGGGCGCGAACGTGGTCGGGCTGCTCAACTGGTTGCCGATGACCAGCTTCGTGCCGGATGCCGCGCTGATCGACCCGGTGTGCATGCCGCCGCCAGCAAGTTGCAGAGAGCCGGTCTGCAGCGTGACCGTGCCGTAATTGTTGAAGGTGGACTCGATGTCCACGAACACCGCGCCGGTGGACTTGAGGAACGTGCCATAGTTGTTGAATACGCCCGCGCCGCCGCCCGAGCCGAAGACGGGGAGCGCTGCGCCGGCCAGGTGGCGGGCCTCGAACGTGGCGTTGGCGAGGTTGTTGAAGACCGCGCCGCCGGTTACCGCGATGCGCCCGTTGCCGGTCCAGAGCGTGTTGCCCGATGCGTTGATCGTGGTCTTGTCGATCGTCTTCCAGTCGTCACCGGTGATGTTGATGGGGCCGGAGACGTTGATCGTGCCGCCGGTGGTTGCGCCTGGGCCGATCTGCCCGCCTGCGTAGTCGAAGGTCTGGACGGCGAGGGTCTTGCTCAGGTAGATGCCCGGATATTGGGTGGGCGTGCCGCCGGTCAGGATGAGATGATTGATCGTGGCGTCGTTGGTGATCTGAGCGTCGGCGTCCGCGATCGTGACCTGCGCCAGGTTGAACGCGCCGTTGAACACGTGATCGCCGCCGGAGAACAGGGCCGAACCGGCGCCGGTCAGCGAGGCGGTGGGGCCCAGGATGGAATTGGGGTCAAACGTGCGCGTGCCGGCGAACTCGAGGGTGGCGCCGTTGTCAACGGCGAAGGCCCCGGCGCTGTTCCCGGCGCCATTGGCGAGCGTCAATTTGCCGCCGAGCACCTGGAGCGTGGCGTTGTTGTTCAGCGCGCCGGTCATGCGGGCGGCGCCAGCGCCGGTCTTCCTGATCGTCCCGGTGTTCGTGAGCGTGCCGCCGACCGTGGCGGTATCGATCAACTGGAGCATGCCTCGGTTGGCGATGGAGGCGCCGGTGAGCGAGGCCGAATCGACCGTGACGGTGGCGCTCGGATAGATCGTGACGGCAGAGCCGGCGGAGACCGCGGCGCCGCCGGAGATGTTCAGGGTAGCCGTTCCGCCCGCGACCGAGTCCGAGCCGCCGACCGCCAACGTGGCGGTGTTGGACCAGAGCGAGCCGGCGCCGCTGACCGAGACCGATCCGTTGGATCCGGCCTGCTGCGCGATGTAGCCGCGGGCATCGCCCGTCGAGCCCCCGCCGTTGATCGTCATCGTTGCCGTGCCGGTCTTGCCGACGACCAGCGCCTGGGCGGCGGTCAAATGCCGGCCGGCGCCCAGGGTGACGTTGGGACCCAGGAGCTGGCCCGGGTCGATGACCAGGTCGGCGCTGCCGCCCAGGGTGCCGGAGAGGAAGTTGAACGAGCCATTGTTGACCAGCGACGCGGCGGAAAAGGAGCCGCCGTTGACGGTCAGCGATGCGCCCGGGTCGATGGTGACCACGCCCGAGACGCTGAGCGATCGCCCGGTCGTCAGGTTGACGGTGCTGCCCAGGAGCGAGCCTGCGCCGATGGTGAAATTGTCATTGGTCAGCGACAGCGAGCCGGTGCTGAACGCAAAGCTCGCGCCGTTGTTAACCAGCTTCCCGGTGGTGAACGTCCCGCCGCTGATCGTGAGCGATGCGCCCGGGTCCAGCGTGGTGGTGCCCGACACGGACAGGGTGTTCCGCGCGCCCGGGCCGCTGGCGAGGGTCAGGGTCGGGCCGATGACTCCTGCCGCTCCGAGCGTGAAGTCGGACCCGGTCAGGTAGAGGGCGCCTGAGTTGAAGTTGAACGTGCCACCGGCGTTCTGGACGGACTGGGTCCTGAAGGTTCCGCCGGCGACGTTGAGGGTGCCGCCGGTCCAGAGTTTTGTCGGCCCGGCGAAGGTTGCGGTGGAGCTCGATTCGACATTGAAGACGCCCGCGCCGGGCTCGGCGGCGGTCGCGGACCCGCCGAGGTAAAGCGC
>DATBFY010000005.1:0-3434 GCA_036558265.1 Tepidisphaeraceae bacterium
TCTACAGCATCCTCTGCCGCGTCAAAGTCGTCGCCAACGAGATAGTCGTTCCCGATTGGACGTCGGACGAGTTCCGGCTCTACGAGTGGCCGGAGGCGGTGGAATGAGCTCGGCGCATCCCGAGGCAGCGAAGTCCAATCGGGGTGCGCGACGCCGTCCGAGGCCCGTGGATGCCGCCCAGCACCCGTGGCACCTGGACCTGGTGTCCCGCGAAGTGTCGCCGCCCGAGACCGCCGCCATCGACGCGATCGTCGTCCCTACGGCCCGCGAGGTGTCGGCTCTGGACAACGCCTTGGATCTGGCGGCGCAGGCGAATTGTTCGCTGATCGTGCTGTGCAGCAGAAAGGCCGATGCCGCGGCAACGGCCGACGCGGCCCGACATAAAGGCGTAATGGGCGTCGTGCCCGTGGATGTCGGCGCCGGCGTCCGGCTCCCGCGCTTTCAGACGACGGCATTGCTGACGGACAAGGCCTTCGTTCGCCGTACCGACACCGCAGGCAAGCGCAACCTGGGGCTGGCGATCAGCCGGATGGTCGGCTGGCAGCGGGTGCTGTTCCTGGATGACGACATCAACGAGATCGTGATCGATGAGCTGACCGCGGGAGCCGCGCTGCTGGATCGCTATGGGGCGGTCGGCCTGCAGAATGACGGTTTCGCCGACAACTCCGTCGTGTGCCACGCCAATCGAGACACCGGCGGCGAGCAGGGAACGTTCGTCGGCGGCGGCGCAATGCTCGTCTCCGTTGCCCGCATCACCTCGTTCTTCCCCGATGTCTACAACGAGGACTGGTTCGTTCTGCTCAACGGTAGCCAATTGATTGACGTCGCCATGAGCGGAACCTGCGCCCAGACCAGGTACGACCCATACGCCGATCCGGACCGGGCCCGCCAGGAGGAATTCGGAGACTGCCTGGCGGAAGGCATCTTCTCCCTTCTCGACAACCAGGTGCCGTTGCGCGCCGCCGACGCGACGTTCTGGGAGAAGTTCCTCGCCCGTCGTGCGGAGTTTATCGACTCGATTGTTCAGAAAGTGCCGTCAACCGTCCCGCCGGTGACGTCGACCGCGGACTGGACCGCCCACGTTCTCGAGGCCTTGAAAGCGTCCAAACGCAGCCTCGCGGAGATCAGCCCCGAGTTGTGCGTCGAGTACCTGGCAACCTGGCGGCAGGACCGGCGGACCTGGCGGAGATATCTCCGCACCCTGCCCCGCCTCGGGACGCCGCGCGAAGCCCTCGAACACTTGGGTCTGGAGGTGGGGGACGAGCTTCCCCCCGCCAGCTCACCGTCTTCGCGGCCGTAACGGAAATCCTGGTCGTGCTTCGGCCGGGCGGAGAAGCGGGTATAGGGATGGACAATCGCACTTAGTTCCTGGGGAGGGAGCCGAAGTGTCCACGACCGTCGAACCCGCCGCCCGCCCGCGACCGCGGAAAATGGGCCGGCCCGCTTACGTGCTCGGCATTGCGCTGGCGGCCGTGGTCATCCTCGGGATCGCCGCGATTCTGGTGGGTGGGCTGATCGGCGATTCGCCCGGAGGCGGTGGCTCGGAGACGTTGACGGCGCCCGCGGAAGGGCGGTCCAGCGCCTCCCTGGAGATCGTCGACGGGGTCACCTCGGTGCGGCTCAAGGCGGCCGACCTGGGGGACGACCTCTACCGGATCTCGGTTCCGCACGGGAGCGGCGTGGCGCCGCGGGCCGACCGGGACGGCGGTGACGTGCGGCTGCATCTGGACTCGACCCGCTGGAACGGGTCCGGGATCGTGGACGTCGCGGTCAACTCGGGCGTCACCTGGACGGTGCGGCTCGACTCGGGCGTTCGCGAGGCGACGCTCGACTTCACCGGCGGCAAGGTGGACGGCGTCGACCTGGCCGGCGGGGCCAGCCGGATCGAGGTGGCGTTGCCGGTGCCGTCGCGGGTGGTGCCGGTCCGGGAGACGGGTGGGATCGACCGGTTCGTGGTGCGGGTGCCGGCCACCGCTCCGCTGCGGGTGCAGATCGGCTCGGGGGCGGGTCAGGTGACGGTGGGCGAGAACGTTCGCCAAGGGGTGCCGGCGGGGCAGGTCTTCACGGCCAACGGCTGGGGGCAGACCAACACCGGCATCGACATCCAGGCGCAGGCCGGCGTGGGCGCCCTCACCGTCGTCCCGTCCTGAACCGACCCGGCCGGAAGCCGGGGACGGCCGCGCGTGGCAAACGCCGAGGCCCCTCGGCGGGACCTCGGCGTCTGCGGTTGTCGCGGTCGTCGTGGCGTACGGGATATCAGGTTGAAGAGACCGTCTCCACCGCGGTCTTGTCCTGGTCGACGCGCGGATCGCCCTCGTCGGCGAAGTAGTCGTCGGGGGTGGTGAGGTCGGCGCCGTCGGGGGTCTTCATCGCGCGGAGGATGAAGGTGACGATGACGACGATCAGCAGGTTGACCGCGACCGCCACGAAGCCCACGTAAATGGTCTTCGGGGTGTCGAAGCCGAACTTCGACAGCGGGAACGCGGATCCGCCGAAGTGTGCCTTCTTGGTGGCGGCGTTCGGGATCTCCCAGAGCATCCACATCGCCAGCGCCATGCCGCCCGCCCAGCCCGCGATCAGCGCGCCGCGGTGGAACCACCTGGTGTAGAGGCCGAGCGCGAGCGCCGGTGCGGTCTGCAGGATGATGACGCCACCGATGAGCTGCAGGTCGATGGAGAACTGCGGGTCCAGGAAGACGATGAACGCGACCGCGCCGATCTTCACGACCAGGGAGGCGATCTTGGAGACCTTGGCCTGGTCGGCGTCGGTCGCGTCGCGCTTCAGGTATTCCTTGTAGATGTTGCGGGTGAACAGGTTGGCCGCGGCGATCGACATGATCGCGGCGGGCACCAGCGCGCCGATGCCGATCGCGGCGAAGGCGATGCCGGCGAACCAGGACGGGAACTTCAGGTCGAACAGCAGCGGCACCACTGTGTTGCTGTCGACCGAGCCTTCCTTGGCGCCGGGCAGCGGCTTCACGCCCGCCGAGATGGCCATGTAGCCGAGCAGGGCGATCAAACCCAGCAGCAGACTGTACGCGGGGAGCGCGGACATGTTGCGCTTGATCACATTGCGGTTCCGGCTGGCCAGCACGCCGGTGACACTGTGCGGGTAGAGGAACAGGGCGAGCGCCGAACCCAGCGCCAGCGTCACGTATTGCAGCTGGTTGTTGGCGTTGAGGAGGATGCCGTCGGCCGGTGACGGGGAGGCCTTGAACTTGGCGTCGGCGGCGTTGAAGATGTCGCCCCAACCGCCCAGCTTGTAGGGCAGATAGATGATCGCCACCAGGATCACGATGTAGATCAGGCTGTCCTTGACGAAGGCGATCAGCGCGGGCGCCCGCAGGCCGGACTGATACGTGTAGGCGGCCAGGATCGCGAACGCGATGATGATCGGCGCGTGCCGGGCGAGCACGCTGTCGCCGGTCACGCCCA
>DATBFY010000006.1:0-7372 GCA_036558265.1 Tepidisphaeraceae bacterium
GGAGGGGTTCGTGGCGGGCAAGGGCGTCGTGGTGCGGTGGGAGCGAATCCGCAGGCAGAACCACTGGTTCGATGCGCTGTACAACGCCTGCGCGGCCGGGCATGGGTGCGGGGTGCGGCTCGTTGAGGAGCAGCAGGTCAAGCCGGCGCCGCCGCCGGCCAGGCCGGACTACGACCCGGAGTTCGCCAAGCGGTGGATCGACCGCGCGAGGGTGCGGAACTGGACGCGATACTAATAGCGCGCATTGACGCCGTTGCTCAACTGGGCATCACCGCCGGCGCATCGTCCTGGAGAGGGGCTTGCTCGGCCGCGGTGGCAGCACGACCGGTTCGGGCGGTATGGCGGCGCGTGAACGGGCGGCGCTTGGCGTGACGGGTTCGGCGGGGACTGACGGGTTGATACTGGCACCGTAGTTCGCCAGCAGCAGGCGGACGTCACTGTTGCCCGACGTACCGTCGCCCTCGAAGTCGCCGGAGGCCCACGGTCCGACGGCTTTGCCGTAGGCGAGTTCCAGCGCCTGGTAATCGGCAAAGTTGACCTGGCCGTCGAGATTGGCGTCGCCCTCAAGCGGCGCGATGCGGATCCAGTTGATGTTGCCCACCCAGGTCGTCGTGCCGTCGGCGTCGAAGACGATCCGCATGACCTGGTGGCCCGGGCTCAGCTTCACGCCGCGGGTGATCGTCTGCCAGCTCTGCCAGCCGCCGGTGTTGGGCAGCCGGATCGCCAGCGTCTTGTTCACGCCGTCGACGCTGACGTGGAAGATCCCGCCCAGCCTGTCGCTGGCGACGCGGGCAGAGAGCACGTAGACCCCGTTCCGCTCGACGTTGATCGCGTACTCGACCCACTCACCAGCCTTGGTGTAGCCCAGGTCGAAGCCCCCGCCGGTATCGGCGCTGGCCTCGATGTCCACACTGGTGTTGCGGTACTGCCCGGCCTCGTTGGCGAGCGTGACGTCGTGGAAGGCGACGCCCTCGCCACCCGTATCGAACTGCTCGGCCTGGATCGTGCCGGGGATCGAGCCGGCGGTGCCATTGAAGGGCTGGCGCGGTTCGGGGACGAGGTTGATGGAGTCGAATTCGCCCACGGCACCGGTCGTCGGCGAGTTGGTGTCGAATGCCAGTCGCAGGACGTGGCGTCCGGCGGGCAGGCTGATGCCACCCCAGCTCACGTTGCCCGAGCCGAACGCGCCAGCGGTGTCCGGGACGGCCAGCGGCGGGGTGATCGTCGTGCCGTCGAGCTCGTAGTGGAACGTGCCGCCCGGGCCGTTGGACGCGGCGGACGTCTGGATCTGGTAGCCGCCGGTGGCGGGGACATCGATCGTGTACTCCAGCCACTCCCCGGCGCTGGCGCCGACGAAGGTGATGACGACCGGGGGGAAGAAGCTGACCACCTGATAGGCCGTGGCAACGGCCGCATAATTGCGGTAAGGCCCGCCGGAGCCGGTGACGTCGTTGACGTGATAGGCGATGCCCTCGCCGCCGAAGTCGAAGTCCTCGGCCTGGACGGTGGTCGGGGGGATCCAGGGCCCGCCGAAGAAGGGGGCCTGCACACCTGTGCGTTCCTCGGTGTCCATGATTACGTCCAGGCCGTCCACGTCCGCCAGGTCGTTGCCGTCGCCGCCGCCGACCGTGTCGCGGGCGTTGTCGTTGGCGAACAGGAGGTCGTCGCCGCCGGCGCCGGCGAGCAGGTCGCTGCCGGCGTCGCCGATCAGCGTGTCGATCCCGCCCGCGCCGTTGATCTGGTCGTCGCCCTCGCCGCCGGCGATCAAGTCGTCCTCGTCCCCGCCGGCGAGCGTGTCGTTGCCGGCCTCGCCCAGGATCGTGGACGCGTTGTGGTCGGTATTCTGGATGCTGGCCACGTCATTGCCGTCACCGCAGAGGATGGTAATCGGGCGGTTGCCGGTTCCCTGGACGATGACGCTGTCGTCACCTGGACCGCACTCGACGCGGATCGAGTTGAACATTGCGGTGTTGAACGATCGCCTGTGGAGGCCGATGTGCGGATCCGTGTGCTGCACGACCACTTCCTTGGTGGTCGGGTCATAGCTTAAGACGAAGGCGTCGTTCGCCAGTTCCCCGGGCGTGACCTGGTGTACGACCAGGACGCCGTTCGGATCGATGTCGGCATGCAGCAGCAGACGCGGTTCGAGCGGTTCGCTCCAACAGAGCATGGCTGGCCTCCTGGCCCATGCCCTCCAGATATGCCGAAACAGAATCTAGGAAACCGAGGGTTCGATAGCAATTCAAAATAGTGGAAGTTTTCCCTTGCGGATGGGGTGGGGAAGCGCCCGCGACCAGCTCATCGCTCGACTCGTCGGCGGCCACTTCCTGGAAGTGCGGCCGGACGGCATGGTCATGATGCTGCGGGACGAGCGGGTGCCGCGGGTGTTCTTGGCCGAGTTGGCAGACAAGCAGATGGTCGAACAGGTCAAACCGGAGTGGTGGGCGATCAGCGACAAGGGCCGGCGAAGGCTGCGGTGAGCGGCAGTGCAGATCATGCGGTGTTTCCGTGGCCAGCGTATCGGCCGGGAGCGCGTGCGGTCGCGCGCTATACTGCGGGCTGGGGCGGCGCCGGCGTGAGACCATGGCGACCCATGGTCATTACGACTTTTGCCTGGTCCTGCGAAGCCCCGGCCGCCGGTACCGCGCGAGACGATTCACCCGCGCCCGATCATCGCACCAGCAATCCCACGATATGCGAGAGAAGAAAGAGCGCGAAGCCCACGCCCCCCACGCTCTGGCTGAACGGCCAGGTCATCGTGTTGGAGAGGTAGAAGCCCAGGGCGAAGTCGAGCTCGGCGACGATCATCGCCAGGACGATCGCCGGCGCGATGCGCCTGGCCCAGGGTAGGACGGCGGCCGCGGGGAGGAAGAGCAGCGCAAGCACCATCACCACCCCCATCGCGTGCGTGCCGACGAGGACGACCAGGCCAAGCAGGCAGAGGAAGAGCAGTTCCCAGAGCACCGGGTAGAGCCGGGCGAGCTGGGCGGTGGTAGGGGATTGGGCGAGCAGGAGCCAGCGACGCCACAGGCCCACCGCGATGACCGCCGCGACGAGTAACGCCGGTGTCGCGTAGGCGGCCTCGGTCGGGGTGACGGCGACGTCGATGCCCATCAGGAAGTTCTGGAGATCCTCCAGATGTCGTCCGGCATTGGCGATCAGGAGGAATGACGCGCACAGCGCGCCGATGTACAGGCACGGCAGGAGCAATCCCTCCTGCCGCCGCAGGCGCGTCCAGGCGAGCAGCACCAGCGCCACGAGGACCGCCGCCAGCGCCGCGAGAAAGCTGGACGACCAGCCGTACTTCATCGCCACCGCCGCGCCCAGCGCCACCACTTCGGGGATCGCCAGCGCGAGCAGGCTGTCGCGGCGGAGCAGGACGAACGTGCCGACGGCCGACCCGGCGAGCGCCAGCGCCCCGCCGATGACCAGCGCCGGCCAGAAGAAGACGATCAGGTCCCACCAGTTCATCGCAATCCTCCCGCGACCGCCAGCCGCGCCACGAACTGTCCCTTATCGAGCACTTCCACGCGGCTGGGTTCGTCGGATTCGGGCGCGGGGTGGACGAGGGCGACCCGGTGGCACAGTTCGGCGACGTCGTCCACGTCGTGGCTGATCAGCACCGTGCCGATCCCGGCGGCAGTCGCGCCGGCGAGGGCGCCCAGGAGCAGTTGACGCGAGTGGGCGTCCAGGCCGTCGGTCGGCTCGTCGAGGAGCAAAACCTTCGGATCCACCGCGAGCACGCCGGCGAGCAGCACCCGCTGCTGTTGCCCGCCGGAGAGCTGCGCGAATCGCCTGCGATAGAGCGGCTCGACCTCGAGCATTGCCATTGACTGGCGGATGCGCTGGCGGCGCTGTGCGTCGACCCGGCCGAGGATCGAGAGCGCGGAGGATGGGAGCGCGGCGGCGTCGAAGGCGGTCATCGGCCAGTGCAGCCCCATCGCCCGGTGCTGCGGGAGGTAGCCGAAGCGGATGCCGGACCCGCGGCTCACGTTCCCGTTGAGCGGTCGCAGCAGCCCGGTCAGGCCGCCCACGAGCGTGGTCTTGCCCGAGCCGTTGGGGCCGTAAATGCCCAGGCAGCGGCCGGAGTCGACGCGAAGTTCTTCAACCGTGATGACCGGTCGGCGGGCGTAGCCCAAGGTGCAGTCGGTGAGTTGGATGAGCATTGGATTGCCGTTGTAGTGCTGATGGGTGGCCCATCGCTTCAGCGATGGGGGCGCGAATCGACCATCGAAACGTTTCGATTCGCGCCCCCACCCCTGAAGCGGTGGACCACCTGAGGATCGTTCACTTCGGTTGAACGCCCGCGGCCTTGGCGGTTTCGATCAGCTTGTCCACGTCATACCGGAACAGGTTCTGATATGAACTCGCCTGCGGCACGCCCAGGACGTGATCGGGGAGGACGATCATCCGGGCCCCGGCCTGGCCGGCGACGTACTGGGCGAGTTTGTCGTCGTCGTACGTCTCGCAGATCACGACCTCGACGTTCTGCTCCTTCATCAGGTCGATCACTTTTTTCACGTACGCCGCGCTGGGGGTGATGCCGACCTTCTCCTCGATCGTCCCGACGACGTCGATCGGCACGGCGTCGGCGAAGTACTCCCAGGCCTTGTGGAAGGTGACGACTTTGAGCCCCGCGTACGGCTTGAACTGCTCGCGGATCTGTTTGCTTAGGTCGGCCATCTCGTTGACGAACTTGCGGGCGTTGGCCTTGTAGAGCTCGGCGTTGGGGGGGTCGCTCGCCATCATGGCCTTGGCAAGCGTGACGGCCATGCGCTGGGCGATCTGCGGGTTGAGGGTGTAGTGCGGATTGCCGTAGGCGTGGACGTCGCCCTGGTCGCGTCCGACGCGTCCGACCGGGACCTCCTTGAGCTGCACGCCCTCGGACATGTCCACCCAGCCGGGCTGGCCGAAGTTGACGCGCGGGTTACGCGCGCCGCGCAGCAGGTTGTCCCGCCACGGCTCGGTGTCCAGGCCGCTGTGGACGAAGAGGTCCGCCTTGTTGAGCGCGAGCATCTCGGTCGGCTTGGCCATGACGTTGTGGACGTTCTCGGGGCCTTTCATGACCGAGTGGACGTCCACCTTGTCGCCGCCGATCTGCCTGGCGATGTCGGCGTAGTCGGTGGTGGTGGTGACGATCTTGAGATTCGCAAGTGCGATGGGACTGACGACCAGCGTCAGCAGGGGGATCAGAAGATGTTTCATTGGTTGCCTTTCGATTCAGGTTTTGATTGAACTTCACGGGCAGGATGCCCGTGGTACGTCAGGCACACGGGCGGGGCGCCGTGCTACGGGTCCTTAGCGGATCGCCCAGTACGGGTGGGGCGGGTGGGCGCCGTAGATGAAGGTGACCTGGAAGTAGAGGGTGTCCTCGTCCTTCACGTCGCCGTCCTTGTGCTGGTACTCCAGGCGGAAGCGCAGGAACTCGCTCCAGTACCAAGTGACGTACGGCGACACCCCCCACACCTCCTGGTGCTCGTCGAGGGCGTTTTCGGTCCAGTCGAGCCGGCAGCCGAGGTACCAGTCGCGATCGATCTGCTGCTGTGCCAGCAGGTAGGCGCCCAACGCGTGCTGCGTCTGGGAGCGGCCGGTGTCCACGTCGCCGTAGATGGCCTCGGCCTGGAAGAGCTGGTTGTTGAACCGGCCGGTCGGGTCGGTGTGGATCAGCGTCAGGTCGCCGCCGAAAAGGTTGACGTTCTGGCGGTTGTCATCGTTGTGCTTGCCGGTCAGCCAGGAGCCGCCGATCTCCAGGTTCCAGTCCCTGGCGATGTCGGCGTTCCACAGCAGATGCACGTTGAGCGCGGGGCCATCCACGAAGGCGTCGTTGTTGAGCACCGGCGCCTCGTCGCCGCCCCCCTCGCCGCTGATGATCTCGGCGATCGCCTCGACGTACTGCCCGAACACGTACTTGGGCGGCACCACGTAGCTGAGCGAGAGGCCCGCATCGTTGAGCGACTCGGGCCCGAGGAACGATTGGTTGACGAAGTTGTTGTCCACCGTGGGCCAGTCGTGACTGTGCAGGATGTTCTGCCGCCCGAACCGCAGGTGGAACCGCCCGAGCTTGGCGGTGAGGTTCGGGACGCCGAAGTCGTGCAGGAAGAGGTACGCCTCCTCGACGTCGATGCCGGTGTTGACGTCGCCGCTGACCTGGGAGCGGTTGGTGAAGAAGAGCGGGTCGTCGATGTCGCGGGAGATGGGCAGGATGACCACGCCGTCCGCCCGCGGGTCCACGGCCGCCCGCAGGTCCAGCTCGACCGAGCCGATGTCGAAGCGGTTGCGCGCCGGGTCGGCGTTGTCGGTCGAGATGTTGCCGCGGAAGTCGCCGACGACGGCCAGGTCCGGGTTGAAGCTGACCGGCGACCGCTTGACCTGCGTTGTGGGCGAGCGCGATTCCAGGTCCTGGAGGATGTCGTTGCGGGTCTTGTCGATGTCGTCGGTGGTGGGGCCCGCGGTAGCGGCGGGCGGGCGCTGCTTGAGTTGCTTTTCGAGATCTGAGATGCGCTGGTCGCGGGCCTCGAGCTCGGCCTGGTGGCGCTTCTCCATGTCGTCGAGACGTCGTTCGAGTTGTTCGATGCGTTGATCGGAACTGGGGGCGGCAGCCTGGGCCAGCGCTCTGCCGGCGGTCCAGGCCGTCACCATGGCGGTGCAGGCGCAGATGCGCAAGTACATGAGGAATCTCCTTTAGTCACAAGGATGCGAAATGAACGATCGGACCCCACCGCGCAGGAGCGGTGACGGGTCTGGGATCGGGAAGGGTGTGACTAAAGGACGGGCGGGCCGCGGCATCCCAGCCGCAACAAGGTCGGCTGGGGGGTGAGCCGGGGTGCGAGGAGGGTCAGGAAGGCGACGAAGAGGCCGAGGCAGACCAGCAGCGGGACCCAGCCGGCACTGAGGACCGGCAGGTGAAGCTGCACGCAAAGCTCGCAGGAATCCTCGGCCGGAATCGAATGGGATCGATCGACCTTGCCCAGGTTCGCGCGTCCGCGCTCGAGGAGGTGGGTGCGCAGGTGAAGGTTACCGAGCAGACCGGTGCCCAGGACGACGAAGCCCAGCAGAGAGACAATGACGGGCAGCCGGCGGATCACTGCGAGGGATTCTGCCAGCCGCGCCGGGGGAATGTCAACCACCACGGTGTCGCTCAATGGGCGCTCGCGGGCGACGGCCGAACCGGTGCGTCATCCGCAGCAAGTTCGAGTCCCCAGGATGTGGTCAGCGACGGCCGGGTCTCCCGTACGGCGGCCGTCGCTCATGAAGGCTAGTAATCCGGCCTGGGGACATCGCCGGCGCCCAGTACGACGGGGAGCGACTACGAGCCGCGGCGGGATCTACGACCTCCGCGCCACGCCCGAGCCGGACGGGAACCGCAGTCGCC
>DATBFY010000007.1:0-2023 GCA_036558265.1 Tepidisphaeraceae bacterium
GGCATCCAGAACTGCCCGGAATAGTTGTGCGAGTCCGGCTCCTGGATCACCCGGCGGATGTACGCGGGAATGCGGTCGGTGATGGTCGAGTTGTTATGGACCACCAGCACCTTCACCTTCGACCCGTGCGACAAGCGCGTCTTGAACTTGTCGTCCGGCAGGAACAGGCTGTGCACGCCGAACGCATCCGGCACCAGCGGGCTGTCCCAGCGGTTCCAGTTGTTGAAGTCGCCGATCAGCCGGAGCTGCAGCGCTCCCGGCGCCCACTCGCGGTACCACACGCCCGGCGTGCCGTGGAACTCGCCGCGGTTGAACCCGAAGACGTGATGCCCCTGGCTGATCTGCCCGAGCAATCCGCCGTGTTCGTTGATCCGATTAAGGGCCGACTTGAGGCAGTCGTGCCGCGCCCGCAATTGCGAAGCGAACCGCTCGAGCCAGGGGTCATCCTTGATCAGTCCGGTGCCGTCGCCCGCAAGCGGATCAGGATACGCCGCGGGTCGTGGAAGGGTGGTCGTGGTCACACCGCCGATTCTAACGACAACGCGACGCGATGGGGAACGGGCCGCAAAGCGCGCGGTCGGTCCCCCGCGCACGCATCGGGGTAGCGTGGCCCATCGCTTCAGCGTTGGGGGCGCGAATCGAGACGGTGGTAATTCGATTCGTGCCCCCCACCCTGAAGCTGAAAGGCTGGGCCATCCGGTCCGGGATTCCGTTCCGTTGGAACCTCGCGCCGACCAACGTTAAAGTGTCCCCCACCTATGTCGTCCCTCCCCGCCGCCCAGCCCGCCCAACCTCCCTCCGCAGCCCCCGCCGTCATGGTCGACGTGCGCGGGCTCTCCAAGGTCTACGAGGACCCCACCGGCGGCACGATTGCCGCCGCCGACAACGTCACCCTCGCCTGCAACGCCGGTGAGATCTTCGGACTCCTCGGCCCCAACGGCGCCGGCAAGACCACCACCCTGCGCTGCTTGGCCACTATCCTCACCCCCACCGCCGGCCACGCCCGCATCGCCGGCTTCGACCTGCTCAACCAGCCCGAAGCCGTCCGCCGAAACATCGGCTTCCTCTCCGGCACCACTGGCGTTTACGCGCGCCTCACGCCCCGCGAAACGCTCCGCTTTTTCGGCGCCATGTACGGCTGGACCGGCGACCGACTCGAGCGGCGCGTGGAAGACGTCCTGGCCATGTTCGACGTCACCTCCTACGCCGACCGCCCCAACGACCGCCTCTCCACCGGCATGAAGCAACGCGTCGGCCTCGCCCGCGCCGTCGTCCACGATCCCCCCGTCCTCATCCTCGACGAGCCGACCACCGGCCTGGATCCCGTCGTGAGCCGCACCGTCGAAGAGGCCGTCCGCGCCCTCGCCGACGCCGGCAAGTGCGTCGTCTTCTCCACCCACATGCTCTGGCAGGCCGAGGAGATCTGCGACCGCGTCGCCATCATGGCCGCCGGCCGACTCCTCGGCGCCGGCACCGCCGAACAGCTCCGACAGCGCACCGGCTCCAAGGACCTGCGCGAAGCCTTCTTCAAGATGATCCAGGCCGCCCACCTGACCGCCGACGTGCGGGAGATGTCGGCGGATGAATGAGCCCTTGAACAACACATGACCTCTTCCGACTGATTCTCTGCGACCTCCGCGTCTCTGCGGTGAATTCTCTCAGCTACCGGATACGAAGTTGCTCAGATCCCACATCGTCAAAACCGTCTTCCTCAAGGAACTCCGCGAGATGCTCCGCGACCGCAGGTCGCTCGCCGTCATGTTCGGCGTCCCGCTGGTCCTCTACCCCGTCCTCACCATCGCCCTGGCGTCGCTGGGCTCGGCCAAGGTCAAGGACCTCAAGGAGACCCGGTACAAAGTCGCCCTCGTCAACCCCCAGGCCGCGCCGGAGCTGGCCCGACGGATGGCCGTCGAGGAGAGCGGCATCGAGGTCGATCGCCTCCCCGCCGACCCCACCGCCGCCATGCGCGCCGGACGCATCGAGGCCGTCGTCCAGATCCCCGATCATTTCGAATCCGACCTGG
>DATBFY010000008.1:0-5731 GCA_036558265.1 Tepidisphaeraceae bacterium
ATTGGTCACCTTCGGCCCCTGCGGAAAGTGCGTGACCAGCAGCGTCGGACGGCTCTTGTCCAGCTTCGGCAGCGCCTGCTCCACGTAATCGAACGTGGGTTTCAGGATCGAGCACTTGGCCTTGGTGCCGTCGGTCGAATCGAGCAAAACGAACTGCCACCCGCCGTGCTCAAACGTGTAATTCAGGCTCTTCGGCCGCGCCGCTTCGTATGCGCTGCGGTCCTGCTTCTTCGTGTAGTCGTGGTTCCCGGGAATCGTGTAGATCGGCACCCCCAGTGTCTTAAACGCCTCGTCCACGATCCCGTACTGGGCAGCCGTGGAGTCGTCGGCCAGGTCTCCCGCGATGATGCAGAACTCGGGCTTCGCCTTCTGCGTCTTCATCGACGCGACCACCTTCGCCAGCCACGGCCCATCCTCCTTGTCGATCACGTGAAGGTCGTTGATGATCAAAAAGTCGAACGCGCCGCTCGGCCGATCGGCCGCGAAGAGCCGCCCCGGCCAGATATCCGCCGCCAGCAGCGCGGCCGCGCTCCACTTCATCAAGTCGCGACGCGAGGGGATCGAAGATCGATTCATGGTTTTCCTTCGTATCACGGGCATCCTGCCCGTGAGTGAATGCAGGATGTTCACGGGCAGGATGCCCGTGATACGTCCGCAAGTTCTATTTCTTCGCCGCCGCCTTCGTATCAGGCTTCACATCCTTCTCCGCGATGCCTGCCAGCGCCTTGAGCGGCTTGGTCGTCGCCTTGTCGTGACCGGTCGTCGAGACGATGTGGATCGCCCCGGTTTCCTTGTCGCGCGCGAAGTCGTGGGCGACCGACCCGTCCTTGGTCGAAATATAGCGCACCTCGGCTGAATCCGCCCTGATCTGCAGGTGCGCGAAACCATACAGCTTTCGCGAGAACGGCCCGCGCACGTCCCGCCGCATGTCCGTGATCGGCTGCCCGCCCCCGCCCGCCTGAATGAACGAGAACGGCCAACCCGGAATCTGCAGGTGCTGCAGGTCGTGATCGTGCCCGGCGATGTACAGGTCCAGCCCGCCCTTCTTGAAGATCGGTCCCCACTCGACCTGCAACACGCCGTTGTCCCCGTGGCTGCCGTTGGAGAAGAACGGATGATGCGCACAGGCGATCTTCCACCGCGCAGGCGTGGTGGCAAGCTGCTCGGCGATCCACCGTTTCTCCGCCTCCCACTCGTTCGGCGTCAGTCGCGGCTTGCTGCTCTCGAGCATCAGCGCCGTCACCAGCGGCACCTCGGCGTCCTGCGGGAAATCGACCCGATACCACCGCGCCGGATATTTCCACCGCGAATCCGGGTGCTTGGCCGCGTATTCCTGCTCCAGCACGACCTTGGTCTTGCCCGATTCGGACCTCTCCTGGTCGTGATTGCCCGACGTGGCGAAGAACGGGAAGTTCAGCCGCGTCGCGTCATACACGTCCTCGAACACCGACTGGAACTGGTAGTCGTCCACGTCCTTGAGCTTGACGTAAAAGTTGTCCCCCACCGTCAGCGCCCCGTTGAACTGCACGCCCGTGCGCGACACGTAATCCGCCATCGTCCTGGCCGTGTTCTTCTGCGTCGGTTTCCCGTTCCCGAAATCCCCGAACAGGATCAGGTTGACCTGGTCCGCCGGATACGGGCGATGGCTCCACTTCGCCACCACCGGCTTGGACGCGGGCTTCTTGTCCGCCGGCTTGGTCGTGGACTCGGCCACTGGCCGCTCGCTGTGGCTGCACGCCAGCGGTGCGGCCATCAGGGCCATCGACAACAGAGCGGGGAGAAGAATCGCGCGGGGGATCGACTTGAACATCGGATTTAGTGCCCTCGGGGTTGTCCGATTCTTTCTACTTCGATGGGCCAGCATCGTTTGAGCCGCCCGAAATTGCGGACCGCGCGGATGTGGGCCGGCTCACCGACGTCGCGGGTCGGGTCGTCCGAGTCGTCGCCGTGGCCGTGCTCGGCGGCTTCCCGCGGACCGTTACCTCCACCACATACGCGTCGCCAGTGCCAAACCGCGGCAGCGGCACCCGCGCCTCCTTGTTCTTCAGCGGGAAATCCGCCCAGACCGCCGGCTCCGGCCCCTCCGAAGCCTTCTGTCCCGTGTTGACAATCCGCCGGGCCGCGACATGTACCGTCGCCCCCACCGCCCCCTTCACCTGCAGCGTCACATCCCCCAGGACGCGCTTGGCATCTACGCGCGAGCGGTCGCGCCCCAGGACCAGGCGGCACGTGCGGCTCGCTGCGCTCCACACGGCCACCCCATCCACCGTGTCCGACCCGTTCACCCGCACGGTCCGACCGCTCTTGTCGAGTGTCGCGTACGCCTCATACGTGTAATAAACCGACCGCCGCTTGAGATCGTTGGTGAACAGGTGACTGAGCTTGAACCCGAACTCCAGCATGATCCGCCGCCACGCGTTGTCCCGGGCCGCCTTCTCCACCTGCGCCAAGAAGATCGCCGGATCACCGGCCTGGGCCTTGTCATCGATCGAGGCATTGGCGCTGACGATGATGCGGGTCAGGTTCGTCCCATCCTGCCAGAAGCTCTCCGCCACGCCCCCCACGTGCCCGCTGATGTCGTGCTTCAAGCCATCTTCATGCCACCCGACGACGTCCGGCAGCACCCCCCATTCTTTACTGTACTTGAGAAACTCCCCCACCCACCCTCCGTCGTTCTTCGAGATCCCCGGCCCCATCAGCACGGCGCCGGGCGCGATCCGCCGAACCTGCCGGACGGTGTGAACCCACGCCGCGAAGAAGTCCACCCGATCCTTGAAGGGCGGGCGGTTCGGCTCCTTCCAGACTTCATAAATGACCGGCGTCCCCTCCGCTTGCGTCCGATGAATCAATTCTTCGACGCCCTTATCCCACTTATCCCATTTTCCCTTCTCACCGGGAAACGCGCCATCGAATTTGACCACGTCGCCGATCGTCACCAGCGTCGCCGGCTGCGCCGCCGCACGCGCCTCCGCGATCGAGCCGAGCGGCTCGAGCAGGTCGGACCTGGGCTGGGGCGAAGGTTTCGGCCTCAGCATCCCCCGGGCCCGCGGCACAAACGGCCCCAGATCGGCGCTCAACTCGACGACGACCGTCTCCGGCACCGGCCTGGCGGCAACCTTGGTCGTCGCCGCGGTCGTGCTCGAAACCGTCTTGCCGTTCCCGCCGCCCGTGCGGGACGACGAGCATGCAAGCCCCACCACTGCCAACAGCGCGAACGCCAAGCCGCCCCGGGATATCCCCGCCCGAACCGTTAAGGACATATGCGGGATTCTAACCATCCCGGCTTCCCCCACACCAACCCCCGCCGCGCCGGTGACAACCCGCGGCCACCCCGTCGCAAGTATGGTCAAACCGCGATGGCCACCCCGCGCAACCGGTTCACCGATTCGACCACCGTCTCGACCGCGAAATCGATCTGCTCGCGGTCGTTCGACTGCCCCAGCGAGAAGCGGACCGATGCGTACGCCAGGTCGTTGGCCACCCCGATCGCCCTGAGCACGTAGCTGGGTTCCATGCTGGCGCTGGTGCACGCCGACCCCGACGACACCGCCAGATCCCGCGTCAGCGTCGCCAGAAGCTGCTCCCCATCCACCCCCGCGAACGAGAGGTTGGTCACGTGCGGCAACCGGTGATCTTCGTTCCCGTTCACCGTGACCCCGTCCAGCCGCGCCAGGATCCCCGCCTGCAGGCGGTCGCGCAATCCCGCAAGCCGCGGCGATTCCTGCGGCATCTCCAGCATCGCCAACTCGCACGCCGCCCCCACCCCCACGATTCCCGGCACGTTCAGCGTGCCCGAGCGAAACCCCTGCTCGTGCCCCCCGCCGTCCAGCAGGGGGGTCAATCGGACGCGCGGACCCCGCTTGCGCACGTACAACGCGCCGCACCCCTTGGGCCCATACAGCTTGTGCCCCGACATGCTGAGCAAGTCGATGCAATCCTCCTCCACCTTGATCGGCACCTTCCCGATCGCCTGCGTCGCATCGCAATGGAAGATCGCGCCCCGCTCGCGGCAGAGCCGTCCGATCTCACGGATCGGCGCAAGCGTGCCGATCTCGTTGTTCGCCGCCATGATCGAAACCAGGATCGTGTCCGGCCGGATCGCCTTGGCGAGCTGTTCGACCTCGACCCGCCCGGTTCGGTCGGGATCCAGGAACGTCACGTCATACCCCTGGTGCGACAGCTTCTTGCATGGGTCCAGCACCGCCTTGTGCTCGGTCGTCTGCGTGATGATGTGCCGCCCCCGCTCGGCATACATGTCCGCCACGCCCTTGATCGCCAGGTTGTTCGACTCGGTCGCCCCGCTGGTCCAGATGATCTCCCGCGCCTCGCACTCCAGGAGCGCCGCCACCTGCACCCGCGCCTGATCCACCGCCCGCATCGCGCGAAAGCCGAACGCATGCCCGCGGCTGGCCGCATTCCCGAACGCATCCAGGAAAAACGGCGTCATCGCCGCAAAGACCCTGCGGTCCAGCGGCGTGGTGGCATTGTGATCGAGGTAGATCGGGAGGTTCATGGCTCGCGGCGCAGCATACGCCCAACGCGGCCTGACCGGAATCGCATCACGTAAATTCGCCCGCGGGAGGTGCGAAATCCGACGTCAAAGCCGCTTGGCGTAATTCCGCCACGCCGGCTCCCAGTCCTTGTATCCCGCCCGGTAATTCTTCCGCAAAGCCTCTTCGGGGTTCATCCCGTCCTTGATGTCGTCGAACATCTGCAAAAACGCCTTGCGGCTCTCGCCGATCAGCGCCTCGACCATCGTCTGCATCACCGGGTACATCTCTCCGCCCGGCATCTTGTTGTCGTCGAACAGGGCTTCGAAATCGAACCGCTTGCCCGCCATCATTTTCGCGTACGGGTGCGCCGTCGTGATCGGGAACTGGTTGTACGCGATCACCTCCGCCAGGCCCTCGTTCAGCCACCGCGGGATATTCCGATCGGTGCGGTAGCGCGACACGAACGCGTGCGTGAACTCGTGCGTCAGCGTGTACGCCCAGTGCTTCTCCGCCTCCTGCACGCCCCATTTTTTCACGTCCGGCTTCCACATGGCCATGTGCCCGCTTCCGTCGCCGTGGCTGGTGAAGTACCCCGCCACGTTCTCCGGCACCGGGAACCGGTCGATCTGCCCCGCATACCGCTTGAAGTCGTCGTGCCTGGCGAACATGAACACCGGCAGCTTGCCGACGAACACGTTCTCCTTCACCGGGATGTCGAACTGCCGGCTGACCGCCGAATACGCCCCCTCGCAGTTGGTCTTGAGGAACTCGAACTCCCGCGGATCCCAGTCGGTGAAGATGATGAAGTGCGGGGTCTGGATCTCGGCCAACCGAACTTTGAGCCGATCCCCGACACTCTTGGCGCCCTCCTGCGCCGCCTTGATCGCCGCCGCGTCCTGCTCGGGCGTCGATTTCTGGTACTTGATGCTCGCCACCTCCCCCTTGACCTGCGCGTCGGTCGCCAGCGGCATCGGCTTGGCGTTGGCCTGCCCGCGCAGGATCGCGTCGCCCTTGAGCTTGCTCTTCGGGTCGATCCGCTCGGCATTGGCGACCGCCGCCTTCGCCTGCTCGCGCAGGTCCCACTTCATCGCCAGTTCCGCCAGCTCAAGCCAGTCCGACGCCTTCTTGCGATCGATGAACTGCGCCCGCAGCGACACCTGGTTCGCTCCGGTGAGCTGCTCCCACTTCAGCGTCCGCTCCCCCTTGCCGGTCTTGATGACCAGGGTCTCGTTGTCGTA
>DATBFY010000009.1:0-16228 GCA_036558265.1 Tepidisphaeraceae bacterium
GCCGTGCTGAACATCGCCCAATAAGCGCCGCTGACCGTGGAAAGATCCGTCGCCAGGCCGAAGTGCTCGTACGCGCCGTTGCCGAAGCTGACTCGGCCCTCGATGGTCGCGCTGTTGACCGCGGTCGTCGAGAAGACGCCCGCGCCCCCCACCGACAGGATGCCGCCCGAGACGGTTACGTTCGTCGGCCCGCCGCCGAACGGCGCCCACGAGGTCGTCGTCCACGCGGCGCCCAGGCTCGTGCCGGCAAAGTCGTCGGCGAACGACGGCAGCATCTGCACCTCGCCCCCGGCCGTGCCGGTCACGCTGGTGCCGCTCTGCGTGCCGGCGTTAAAGTCCGCGGCGGTCGTCTGGCTCCACGTGTGCGTGATGATCCCGGTGGTGAACGACCAGACGTCCGATCCGCTCATCGTGTTGCCCGCCAGATCCTTGGCGCCGGTGACGGTGGCCGTGTAGGTCGTCGTCGCTGACAGCGCGGCATTGGGCGTCAGCGTGGCCGTGCGCGTCGCATCCACGTACGAAACGCTCGACGGGACGACGTTGCCCGAGCCGTCCCGCAGGACGAACGAGATCGTGCCGGCCTGCACGCGCTCGCTGAACGTCGCGCTCACCGTCGTGCCCGGCGAGACGCCCGTGGCGCCCGTCGCCGGGGCGTGGCTCGCAACGGTCGGCGGCGTGTTGTCGGCAACGCCCGTGCTGACCACCACGTCAACCCAGTAATTCGTCGAGTTGAACGAGTTGACCGGGAAACCGCCCGTCGCGCCGTACAGGTAAAGCCCGTTCCCCCCCGAAGCCCCGCTCGACGGCGCGTGCAGCGGCGCGTTGTCGAACCCGGACGCGAAGTAGCTGCCATTCCCCGCGTAATGACCCACCGGCGCGAAGTATGACACGACATACGTCGTGTTCGCCGTGATCGCGACCGGTGACGACAAGGTGACCTGCTGCCACCCGCCGGCCGTCTCACCGGTGAACGTCGCCGTCGCGAGCAGCGTTCCACCCAGTGTCCACAGGTGCCCGACATGCGTGCCCGTGTTCCCCGAGCCCTTGTAGAACCGCAGCGCCGTGACGAACCCGTCGATGTCGCTGCGGAACTTCAACCCCAGCTCCACCGCGCTGGAGTCGTTGATCGACGTGGCGAGCGGAACCGTCGAATCGTTCCACAGGCTGAACGGCCCCGCGCCCAGCGACGCGGCGGTCGTGAGGTTCCAACTGAAGTCCGATGACAGGATATTCCCTGCCAGATCCTTCACTCCCGCGTGAACGACCGCCGTGTAGAGCGTCGAATTGGCCAGCGGGCTGTTCGGGGTCAGCGTGGCGGTCTTCGTCGCCGCGTTGTAGGTGACGCTCGACGCGACCGCGACGTTGCCCGGACCCAGGAGCTGGAACGAATTGGTGTTGATCGTCGTCGGATCGACCTCCTCGCTGAACGTCGCCGTGACGCTCGCGTTGGTCGCCACGTTCAAAGCGCCGTCGGTTGGAGAGATCGCCGAAACCGACGGGGGTACCGTATCGACCGGCGCGGCGTCGAAGACCACGTCCACCCAGTAATTGCTGGCGTTGAACGTGTTGGACGGAAATCCCCCTCCCGCGCCATACACGTACACGCCGTTGCCGCCGGACGCCGCGCTCGTCGGTACGTGCAGCGTCTGGTTATCCACCCCCGTGGTGCCGAAGTAATTGTTGTTCACCGCGTAGTGTCCGGCCGGGGCGTAGTAGGACGCCACGTACGTCACACCAGCGGAGATCGCGACCGGAGTCTGGAAATCGACCTCCTGCCAGCCGGTCGCCGTCTCGTTGCTGAACGTCGCGCTGCCCAGCAGCGTGCCGCCCGCCGTCCACAGATGTCCGACGTGCGTGCCCGTGTTCCCGCTGCCCTTGTAGAATTCCAGACTCGTGATGAACCCGTCGATGTCGCTGCGGAACTTGACCCCCAGTTCCACGGCGTTTGAATCGTTGGCCGACGGCGTGCCCGGAACCGTGTTACTGCTCCACAGCGAAATCGGCCCCGCGACGTTGACCGTCCGCCCCGCAGACGGCGTCTCGATGTTCCCGCTGTCGTCTGTCGCGCGGCTTCGAATCTGGGCCGTCCCCGTCGAGTTGGGCGACCACGAATACGTCCAGTTGTTGCGCCCCGTCGCCTTGTGCCAGGTCAGCCCGCCGTCCACCGACACCTCGACACCGGCGACGACCCCGCCGCCGCCGTCGCTGGCCGTCCCGCTGATGATCACGTTGGCGCCCGTGTGTACCGTCGCGCCGGCGGCGGGGGTGTTGATCGTGGAGGTCGGCCCGACCGCATCGGTCGACGCCGACGCCGGCACCAGTCCCGCCATCAGCGTCGCCGGTTGCACGTGCATGTCCGCCAGCACGTTCACCGTCGCCTGCTGAAGGTTGACGTCCGGACTGGTGATCCGCCCGTCGTGGCTCGCGTCAAGGCCCCACGACCACTGCACCGTGCCGGTGCTGAAGACCAGGGCGCCGCTGCTGGATTTGTAGAACGTCAGGCTGTGCGTCGCCGTGCCCGGGGCGGTCGTGGTACCGTAATCCTGAAGCTTCTCCGTGACGTTCTGCGTCGTGGACGACAGGTCGAATTCCCCCGCCGGGCGGTACCCGTTGTCCAGGTCCTCGTCCCACTCGTACCCCAGAACCGAATTGCCCAGCGTCGCGGTCTGCCCCGAAGTCAGCGTCGCCACGCTCGTGTTCCGCCAGAATCGCAGGTTTCCGAAGCTGCCGGGCACCGTGATCGGCGTGCCGACATCGTCGGCGCCGCGGTCCACGGTGTACAGCGTCCCCGTCAGCGCATTCTCCGGCCGCCCCCCGTCCGCAGGCGGGCTGAACCGCGGGTCACGCCAGCTCCCCGTCCATACCGGCGACGGGTCGATCTTCGCATTCGCCTGGCTCTCCTTGTAGCAGACCAGCGTCCGGTACGGCGTGCCCGAGCCGTCGATGCTGGTCTCCCACCGCGTCTTCCAGAAGCTGATGTTCCCGCTGAAAAACGCCAGGTTCACCCCGGCGGCGCGCGCCGCCTCCACGTTCGCCCGCTGCTGCGCCGACCAGTACTCATCGTGCCCGACCGTCGCGAACACCTTGTGCTCCAGGATCTCGCTCCCCAGGCGGTCCGTATCCACGCCGGTGAAGTAGCTCACGTCGTAGCCGTTCTTCTCCAGGAATCGCACCATCGGGTATTCGGTATAGAAGACCCAACTGTTCGATCCCAACCCCCCGGTGGTGGCGCGCGTGTGGAACGGGCGGTTGTAGCTGACCTTGACCCCGCGACCGGCCGCCACGGTCGAGTTCCCCACGTAAAGGCTGTTCCCGCCGTAGTCGTTGTACGCCTGCCAGGTCGTGTCCGACGTCTGGAAGAGCACGTCCGAGTGCCCGGTGTCGTTGCGCACGATGAAGAAGATGTGACTGGACCCGCCCGTGTCGTCGCGGATGGCCTTGGCGAAGTAGATGCCGCTGGTCGCGTCCGCCGGCACCTGCCAGGACGCGGACACCGACCAGTTGCCGCAGTCGGTCAGGCCGGTCGTCGCGTCCGTCAGCGGCGCGGGCTGCGCCACCCGCTGGGTCTGGGCCGAGCTGATCGACGTTACCAGCCGCGCCCCGTTCCCCTGGTAGTATCCCATCCGGTAAATGTCCAGGTGGTAAGCCGCCTGCGCCTTGTCGTCGATCTTGAACGAGACCGTCTGACCCTGGTTGACGCTGATATCGGTGGAAAAGCCCTGCAGCGTGACGTCCCCGGCCCCGCTGATGTCCCATTGGCTCTGCGGTGCCCCGGGGAGCTGGTTCTCAGCCGCGATCGACAACCCCGCCAGCAGACGCCGCGACTCCAACGCCTCCGCGCAGGCGTAGACCATGCGATCCTGACGACTTCGGCGACGCGGCGAGTTGCGCAGGGGTTGACGGGTGCGAAATGGCGCGGTCATAGTCGTTTTCTCCTTGACTCCGCAGTGCCGGCCAAAAATAAAATCAGTGCCGGCAAGGAGTTGAGTACGAAATCGCAACGGGAGACCCACCCCATGGCCGTCGGCGCAGACCTCTAGCCGTCGCGCGCAAACACGGGTGTGAACGCCCGAGGACATCCGATCCGAATTGTCTACTGCGGGTGCGGTTGCCCTGCGTTGAGCCGCACGTGGGGAACAAAAGATCGCGTCAAATTCGCTGCAGGCCCCCCGAACGTCACACCAGCCAACGACTAAGAGAAGAAAATACTATCAAAACAGTTGCACCCACGGCGAATTTGATACTACGCAACCCGCCCCACCAGTTACCACCGGGACTCCCCTGAGTCAAGCAGATTTCACCAAAAATTGCTCAAACGTTAGAAAAAGAGAGCCAGCGCGACATAGTTGTTTCCATGTCGTGCTGGCTTTGCGAATGCAAGATTGGTAGTTGGTCTGCGATCAGGCAGCGATGGTGTCGCCCACCGGGCTCAACAGACGGCTGCGTTCCCCGAACCGGTCTGCGCGAGGTACCCCGCGATCCGCGCACGCAGTTCGCGAACCGAGAACGATGCCTTGGTCAGTTGCCCGCAGACCCCCAGCCCGTCGGCATCACTGTGCTGTTGAGGCGTCGCAAAGGCCGTCAGCAGAATGACCGGCGTGTTGGCCCATTCCGGTGACTCGCGAAGCACCCGAAGGAATTGAATCCCGTCCATCTCAGGCATCGCGACGTCCAGCAGCACCAGGTCCGGACGCGAGACCTCCAGCGCCATCAGCGCCTCGCTGCCGTTGGAGGCCACGCAGATCTTGTGACCCTGCCCGGCAAGCACGTTGCGCAGCAGGTCCCGGATCCGCTGTTCGTCGTCAACCACCAGAATCGTTGCCATTGTGCATCAGCTCCCTGGACCGCGCGGATGTAGCTGCCGCCGGCCCGGCTAGGATATCCGATACGATTTGACGCCGGGCAAATGGGGCACCCCGACTGTCTTTTGGGAGGGGCTTACCGGACCGGAACGGACGCGGCAGGCGCGGCAGGGGTCGAGCCGGGAACCTGCGGGCGGCGAACCTGCGACGGATCCAGCGGCAACAATACCTCAAACCCCGGCCCGTCAGGGGGTTCCGGCCGCACCGCCACGTCCCCACCGTGCTGGTAGGCGATGAAGAACCCCAGGAGCAGCTCGAGCCCCAGCTCGGAAGGATCGCTGGACGGAAAGGCGAACGGCGTGAACAGGGATGCCACATCCCGTTCAGCCCATGCAGCGCCCTGGCCCGCGATCATCAGGCGAACCGCGGCCGTATTCCAGAATCGCACGCCGGGCTCCGCCGTGATGCGGACCTTGCCACCGGGGTTGCACCGACGTGCAACGTGTCGGACCAGGGTCGAGACGAGTTTGACAATCGATTCGACATCCGCTTTGACCGCCGGAAGGGGTGCTGACAGGTCGAGAACGGTGCGGTCCCCCCCGATATCCGACGCCGCGTCCGACACCGCCCGCCAGAGCAGCGGCTCGAGCGCGGTTTCCTGTTCGGGGCGGCATTCCGGGGCGTGGGCGGCCTCGGCGACCCGCTGGACGATCTGGAGCAGCGATTCCCGCTCGGCGCGGGCCAGACGCCAAAGCTCGGACATGTAACCGCTCTCGCCATCGCCCGGTGGGGCGACAGTTGCGGCAGCGGCGGCGCCCTGCTCGCTGCCGGATTCCTCCAGGAAGCAGGTCATCGCCGTCATCGAGTTCCGCAGGTGGTGCGAAATCCCGTCTGCCATCGCGGCGACGCTTTTTACGCGGTCGGCCACGATCAGACGGTGAAGTTCGGAGAGGCGCTCGCGGACCAGCGTTTCGCGCTCGGTCTGGCCTCGGAACACCCCCAGCGCTTCGTGGATCGTCTTGCGCAGCAGGTCGAGGTCGGCGGGCTTGTTCAGGTATTTGAAAATTGCTCCCGAGTTGACGGCCGCGATCGCGCTCTCGATGTCGGCATAGGCCGTCAGCAGGATGCGGACCATCCCCGGCCAGCGTTTTCGGATGTCGGTGAGCAGTTCGACCCCCGTGCGGCCGGGCATCCGCTGGTCGGAGATCACGACCGCTATCCGCTCGTTGTGTTCCTCGAGGATCGCCATCGCCTGGTCTACGCCGGGGGCGGTGAAGACCTCGAACTCCTTCTCCATGGCCTTGCGGAAGTACTTGAGCGCCTGCTCCTCGTCGTCGACGTAGAGCACGGCGAAACCGGCGGTCGGGTTGGGCGGATTCGGGGTTGGCATCGTGTGGTGTGCGGACGTCGCTTTTAGTGCTTATCGGCCAACGGGAGGTCGAACGTGACCTGGGTCCATTTGCCCTCCTCGCTGGTGATCCCGATGTTGCCCCCGTGGTTCAGGATGATGGTGTGGCAGATGCTCAGCCCCAGGCCGGTGCCCTGCCCGACGTCCTTGGTGGTGAAGAAGGGCTCGAAGAGCTTGGACAGGTTCGCCGCCTTCACGCCGATGCCGTTGTCGCGGACGGTGACTTCGAGTCGCCCGCCGCGCGGCTCGCAGGCGACGGTGATCAGCGGATCTCTGCCCAGGTCGGGGGTGCGGACGGCGTGGGCGGCGTTCATCAGCAGGTTCATGAAAACGTGGGAGAGATGGGTCTGCGATCCGAAAACCCGCTGGCCGTTGACCGCGTCCCGGTTGACGTTGATGTTCTGCAGCTCGTGTGCGGTCAACCGCAGTGCGGTCGTCAGCGCGTCGGCGATCGGGAAGGACTCGCTGCCCGACAGCGCGGTCGGGTAGGCGAACGTGCGCAGGTCCGAGATGACGCCCTTGATGCGCGACATCCCCTGCTGGATGTCCGCCAGGGTTTCCTTGAGTTCGGCGTTGTCGCCCACCTCCTGCTGGGCCGTCTGCAATGCCATGAACGTGAAGTTCAGGGGGTTGTTCACCTCGTGCAGCAGGCCGGCCGAGAGCTTGCCCAGCGCGTTCATCTTCTCGCTCTGCACGAGCTGGACCTCGGTCTCCTTGAGCTTGCTGATCGTGAGCGTCAGGCGGTCGTTGTTGACGTCCAGCTCGTGGCGCAGTCGGAAATCCTCGAAGCGCCGCTTGGAGCCGAAGTACGCCGACGCCACGCAGACGCAGGCGGTGGCGACCAGGAAGTAGACGTTGTTGAACATCAGGCTTCCGTTGACGAACGAGGACTTGTTGAGCGCGCTTGCCGGCGGCCATGCGCTGTGCAGGACGCAGGCGATGACGTAGGAGCCGATCACCGTGCCGCAGAACGCGATCGACTCGCGCGCGCGGTAAGTGGTCAGGAGGCAGGAGGCCAGCATCACCAGGTTCAGGCCCGCGTAATAAGGCGAGCGTGCGCCCTCCGAGGCGTAGATCATCCACGCGATGATGGCCATCGGCGACCAGAGCCAGGCGTTGCCCAGGAACCAGAGCAGCCGCCGCGCGTAACGGGTGAACAGCAGCGCCCAGCAGGGCATGAGCACGATATTGCACCAGAGGCGCGACTTGAGGATGGGCCCGAGCAGCTCGGGGTAGACGAAGTAGTCCAGGCTCAGCGCCGCGGGCACGAGCGCGACCGGCAGGATGTAGCCGAACTTGGCCTGGCGCAGGCGGAGCGTGCGGACGTACTCCCAGTACGCCTCGAGAAGGTCCGGGTCGTCCGGGTCGTGTTCGAGCGCGGCGCTCATGCGCGTGTTCACCGGCGGCGTGAATGGCTTGGCCCGCCGACCGGCGTTCGTGCACGGTCGCTAGCGGACCTCGTTCGTCCCATTCACTATCGGCGGGTCACGGCACGAGGTTATCCGCCGCGCGGGCGCTTAACGCCCGTTGTCCTTGATTCGCGCGCCGCGGAGCGCCCGGGAAAATCGCGGGCAAACGAGTTTGCCCATGCCACCCGAAGCGGCGCGACCCACTCGTACGATCAGTATTATTGGCCGTTGGAATTGGGGCCCATCGGGCCGGTGGGCGTAGTTGCCCGGGCCGCGTGGACGGCCGGGCCGAAGGTGACGTGGTTCATGCCCGGCACGGTGACGCTCGAGTTGGCCGCGATCTCGGGGGCCATGGCGGGTAAGGCGGGCGCGTCGCCGCGCGTCCGCGACGAACGCTTGACCAGGTCCAGGAAGACCACGTTCTCGCTGTCGTCCCAGAACACCCGATGGCTTTTCCACTGGCTGTCCGGGACGTCCGCCGACAGGCGGGCCATCTCGTCGGGCGAGCGGTAGATCAGCTTCCAGGCCATGAACGTCTCCATGTAACCCACCTCGGGCAGCACGGGGGCGAAGTTGGCGGCCAGCAGGCGCCCGCCCGGGGCCAGCATGTCGAACATGAGCCGCGTCAGCCGCGTCGCGACGCGCTCGGAGAGGTAGTCATAGAGCCCGGCGGCGTAGACGAAGTGGAAGCCCTCGAAGCTGGTCTTGCCCGAGAGGATCGCGCGGACCGAGCAGTTGACCGTGCGCACCGGCATCCCGGCGCACGCCCGCTCGACCTGGGCCAGCGATTCCACGTCCTGGTCCAGCGCGACCAGTTCGCCCACCCTTCCCTCGCGCAGCGCCGACGACTGCGCCGCCTCACGCAGGTGCCCGCACGCGATCGACAGGATCCGCGGCCGGTCTACCTGGGCCGCGGTCTCATCGATCAGTTGGGCCAAGAGGTCGCGTCGGGCGCGGACGCCCAGCGCCCCCTGCTGGGCCATCATGTGGCGGAAGACCGACGCGCCCAACGCCGTCGTCCCTTCGGGAACGCCCGACTCCCCGTAGAGGTAGTCCAATAACCGCGCGTCGCCGGCATACCCGCTCGGACGACTGTGGGAATGATGGGTGAACGGGTCCTGCCAGACCAATTTGCCCACCGGGTGGGTTTGGCACTGGCTGGCGACCCGGTCCCACTCATCGGCCGGGCAGCTCGACCGCACTTCGCTCAGGCCGGATTGGAGCTGATACATCGCGGGACCGGCGTCATGCGGGCTTGCGAGGAACTGATCGTACACCCGGTCGAGCAGGGTGCGGGCCGTGACGCCGATCACGTCCCAGTCCGTCGGCGCATCGTGGTTCCGAAACGCCACGGAATCGCCGATCGAACGAAACGCCGTGAATCGTCCGTCCGACGCCTTCTTCTGAGCGAACGCCATACCTTCACCAACCCTGAAAAAGCGGCGGTGCTTTCTCGCTCGCGCGCAGGGCCGCGGTCGCGCGCGAAACGAGCGCGCGGAATGTCCATCCCGTGACGGCGCGCGGAACAAAATCCGCGGAGTTCCGAAATTCGCAAGTTGGCCGATCGCGTCGGCCCTACACCGCGAGAACTGACGGGCGCATGGACGTGACGAGCCTCCAGCGGCGGCGAGATGAAACGTCGATCGATTGCCCGTCGTTCGACGCATCCATCAGCACGTCACCACAACCGCCGCGAGGATAATGATGAGGCTCCGTATTCTCAAGATAAATCGAGTGCGCGACAGGGCCAACGTGGCGCGCTTACGGGGGACATGCGACTTTCGCCCTCCTTGTGGCGGAATCGCCGTGATTATCGGCAATGACGGGTGGGCCGCCGGCCCATCCACCTGTTGAAAACCCCGTGGAAATCGGTGGTGAAACGATGCAGCCGGTGGAGGTGCGCAAATCCTTATGACCGTTGCAACCGGTAAAGTCGCCCTTGTTTCACGTCGATCATCCCGTCGTCACGATCCGTGCCGCGGTGCGCGGACGAGATTTGCACGAGAAACCCCGCGGGTTGCGCGCGGGAAGACGGAGTCACGACGATGCCGGGGATCAGCAAGCGTTTCGTTTCGGGCGCGATCGTTGTATTTGCCATGGCGGCGCCCCGGGCATCGGGCGGCGGCTTCGAAGTGCCCATGCAGAGCGCCAGCGCCGCGGGGCAGGCCGACGCGTTCACCGCCCAGGCCGACGACCCCTCGGCGATCTTCTATAACCCCGCGGGGATCACCCAACTTCGCGGGACCAACATCAGCGCGGGCGTGATGGCGCTCTACGCCGAGTGGCGCTTCGACGCGGACCAGGGCGACGGCCAGGCGATGCGCCTGACCTCGATCCTCCCCCATGTCTACGCCGAGAGCGACTTCGGTCTGGATCGCTGGCGGTTCGGTTTCGGGATCGACAACGGGTTCGGGATCAATGAGGACTGGGGCAACAAAGGCCCGCTGCGATTTTTGTCGAACGAGGCGCAGCTCGCGGTGATCAACCTTCAGCCGACGGTCGCCTACCGCGCCACCGACAACCTGTCGTTCGGGCTGGGCGTGAACTTCTACTTCGGGCAGGCGCTGCTGCAGCGAAACGTCCTGCTGGGCCCGCCACCGACGCCGGAGGGCGACTTCCACTTCCGCGGCAGCGCCTGGAGCTACGGCGTGACCCCGGGCGTGCTCTGGCGGATCGATGACCACAACTCCGTGGGCGCCTTTTACCGCAGCCCGTTCACGCTGGACTTTGGCGGGGACGCGAACCTGAAGATTCCCGGCATGCCCACGGTCGGGCCAAGCCGCTCGCACCTGTCGATCGATTTCCCGCAGATGGCGGGGATCGGCTATGCCTGGCGGCCGACCAAGCCGCTCAAGCTTGAGTTCGACGTGACCTGGACGGACTGGAACACGCTGGACTTCGTCGACCTGCGCTCGAGCAATCCGGCGTTCAACGGGACGCGGCTGCCGGCCGACTGGAAGTCGGGCTTCGCCTACCGCTTGGGGGTGCAGTACGACCTGGACGAGCACTGGGTGCTGCGCGCGGGTTACGCGTATGGCCAGAACGCGATCCCGACCGAGACCTTCTCGCCGCTGGTGCCGGATTCGACGTATCATCTCTTTGCCCTGGGCGTGGGATACAAGCAGCCCAAATGGTCGCTGGACGCGGCGTACCAGTTCATCTATCGCGAGACGCGCTCGATCGACGACGCGATCAACTCCCCCACCGTGGACGGCACCTGGTACAACCAGATGCACACGTTCCTGGTGACGCTGACGATCAAGCTGTAATCGGGGATGCCCCGCATCGGGCTGATGCGGTTACAATCGGCCCCCATGTCACTGATTGCCGAGATCCTGGAATACAACCGTGAATTCGTCGCCGAGCGGAAGTACGAGGAGTACCAGACCGACCGCTGGCCCAACAAGAAGCTGGCCATCCTGACCTGCATGGACACGCGGCTGGTCGAGCTCTTGCCGCGGGCGATGAACCTGCGCGCCGGGGATGTCAAGATCATCAAGAGCGCCGGGGCGATCGTCTCGCACCCGTTCGGGGCGATCATGCGAAGCGTGCTGGTGGCGGTCTACTCGCTGGGGGTCCAGGAGATCGCGGTCATCGGCCACCACGACTGCGGCATGGCCGGGCTGAGCTGCGAATCGATCCTGGAGAAGGCCACGGAGCGCGGGATCCGGCCGGAGGTGATCGAGACGCTGCAATCGGCGGGGATCAACCTGCAGAAGTGGCTCAAGGGGTTCGACCACGTGCGCGACGGGGTGGCGGGAAGCGTGGACCTGATCCGCAAGCATCCGCTGCTGCCGAAGGGGGTGCCGGTGCACGGCCTGCTGATCGATCCGGGGACGGGGAGGTTAGAGACGGTGGAAGACGGATATGCGGCGGTGAGGGAGGGGTAGAAGAGAAGAACCCCCGCATTTCGCGGGGCTTTTGGGGTTGTGACGTCGACCGAAGTCCTTCCAACGCCCGACTTGCGCGTTTGGTGAACCGGACTATTCGACGGGGTGAAAGCGGGCATCGGGGTCGTAGGCGTCGATGGCGGCGGCGAGCTTTGCCGTGTCTTTACCGAGGTCCGCCTCATGGACGACGCCATCCTGGTTCACGATGAAGGTCATGATGCCGCTGTTGCCGTATTCGGCGGGGTAGGCGACCAGGGCGAAGCCGGCAGTCATATGGCTGTCGACGAGGTAGCTCCTGGCACCGCCGGGGGCGGAGGTACCCTGGCGGGTGAGAATGCGGTAGAGATAGCCGCGGAACGGGCGGGGGCCCTGTGGCTGCGCGGCGGGGGCGGGGGTGGTGGGGGTGTAGCCCTCGGAGGCAGCCTGCGCGGCCAGGTCGCCCAGGGGGCTGGGTTTCTCGCCGGGCTTGGTGGGCCAGAACAGTCCGTCGTGCTTGTCCGGGGTGCTGCGGACCTTCTGGGCGTAGACGCCGGCGGGGTTGCCGTCGCGGGCTTCGGCCGCGTACTGCTTCTGGGCGACGACGTAGGCCTCGCAAACGCCGATGGCGGCGAGCTCGTTGCGCCCGATGCGGCGGGCGCGGACCTCGCGCTTGCCTGCCTCGCTGTCGAAGCGCCAGCCGCTGCCGTCGCGGACGAGCGGGACGGGGAAGGGCCACTGCTCGTTGCCGATGACCAACTCGCGGCGATTGGGGTCGTCGGTCTCGTTCAGCCGCCAGCCCTGGCCGATGGCGATAACGATAACTTCGCGATCCCGGCGATCGGCGACCGGGTCGCCGGAGGAGAGGAGGTCGCGGCCCTGCGGGCCGAAGAGGGCGAGCAGGGCTGGGGCGTCGGCGGCCTTGGCGGCGGTGATGAGGGCTTCGACGGCGCGCTCGGGGGTGGAGAAGGTGGTCTGGCCGTCGGTGCGGGGCGGGGCGTCGGCGCCGGAGGCGAGGGCGGAGAGGACGAGAACGGTGACGAGGATTGCCGGGCGGGGACCGCGATGGGGGTTTGACGCGAACATGGTGAGGCTCCCTTGTCGCAAAACGTGCACCTTCACTTCGACTTCGCTCAGTGCGGGCGGTGCGACCGCTAACTGACGAGGGGTATTGAGACAACTGCTCAGTTACCTGCCGCGCGCGCGACCACCGCCGCCGCCGCCGCCGCTACTGCGTGAGAGGCTGCTGTTGCCGCGGGAGCTGGAGGCGCGTTCGGTGGACCCGCGCTGGTAGCCGGAGAAGGCGTCGCCGGAGCGGCCGGCGGAGGCGGCGGCGGGCGAGGCGGACTTGCTCGCGTAGGAGCGTTGCGACGCCTGCCCGGCGGAGGAGCGCTCCTGGGTGTAGGTGGCCTGGCGAGCGGACTGATTTTCGGATCGGGATGATTGTCGGCCGGCCTGATTTTCGCCGCGGGCGGCCGTGTTCTGGGCGCGGGAGTCGGAGCGAGCGGCCTGATTCTCGGAGCGGGACGACTGTCGGGCGGCCTGGTTTTCGCCGCTGGTCTCGCGCCGGGCGGTGGTGTTCTCGCCGCGCTGCTTGGACATGTTCTCGCGGTGGTCGTAGTAGTCCTTGGCCATGTCCTCGCGGTGTTCGGCGAAGTCGTGCCAGCCGTCGTCGGAGAGCATCGGGCCGTGGTAGCCCCAGCCGCCGTAGCCGTAGTGGTAGTGATCGTTGTCGTTGTCGGCGGCGGCGCCGATGATGACGCCGGCGGTAAACCCGATGAGACCGGCGGCCAACTGCCCGCCGCCCGACGCGCTCGGAGGCGGGGGCGGCGGAGCGGGCTGGGTGTAGACGACCGTCGGGTTGTATTGGGGCACGTAAACGACCTGAGGGTTGGCGGGCTGGATGACGATGACGTCCTGGCCGCTCTTGGACTTGACGGTCTCGACGGCCTGCTGCTCGTTGGTCTTAAGATTGCCCTGGACCTGGGCTTGGGTGCGGAGGCGCTGGATCGATTTGAAGACGCCGGCCTGGTCCTGCTGGAAGGCCTGTCCGAGCTGCGTGGTCCAGTCGAGCTTCTGGGCCATCATGTGCAGGACGTCCGGGAAGAGGACGATGGCGATGAAGGCGGCGTCGAACCCCTTGTCGGAGGCGGCATCCTGGGCGGCGGTGCCGGCGAGGTTGGGATTGCCCTTGAGCCAGGCACTGACCTCCTTAACCTGATCGGGCTTGGCGGCGCACGTCAGAATCTGGGTGACCAGCGCGTCCGGGTATAAGGCGATCGGGGCCAGGAGCTTGTCGAGGGCCGCGGGCTCGGCGGCCCGGGCCGCGGGCGCGGGGGCCAGCAGGGCCAGGGCGACGGCGATGAAGGCGGGAATGGAACGGCTCATGTTTCCTCCGTGAATGCAGGCCACGGTTCGGGGTGTCCGGTCAACGACTGCCGCGGCGGAGTCTCGATCCGGAGGGCGACGTCGGTCATCCGGATCACGACCTTCTCGCGTGGGCTGCGCGCCAGGAGGGCGGGGGACAACCACAGCGTTAGGCGTCGGTCTGATCTCGAAGCGGCTCATTAGCAGCGTCCAAAGGTTGAGCCTGCTGACCTCTCTGGCTGGCGTGACGGTACCGCCTTCCCGAACCGCGCCGCTATTAGACTTTGGTCCTATATGGACCCCCGGGCCTTACTTCGCGGTGTTGGACGGGGCGGGGGGGTTGGAAATGGATGGTGGCGTTGGTGCCGGTGCACGGGCTGCTGATCGATCCGGGGACGGGGAAGTTGGAGACGGTGGAAGATGGATATGCGGTGAGGGAGGCGTAGAAAAGGAAAACCCCGCATTTCTGCGGGGCTATGGGCGCGGAAGGATTCGAACCTTCGAAGGCATAAGCCATCAGATTTACAGTCTGACCCCGTTGGCCACTTGGGTACACGCCCGACGGTGATCGCCAAAAACTCTATCCGCCCGACCGACCTTGTTGGGGAAGGTCGGTCGGGCCGGGAAGTATGGCCGATCGGGGCGGATTTTTCAACGGCTGGGCAAGCCAGCGAGCCCGTCCGTCCGCCGGCGGCTTACCGCGCATACCGCAAGTTCAACTGGAAGTCCGCCGCCTTTGGGCTGGTGCTGTTGAAGGTGATGCGCTCGGTCGCGCCCGGTTCGAGGGTCTTGTGGTTCCAGGCGATGTTCTCATTGAGCGGGCGGCCCTGGTCGTCCAGGAAGTTGTACTGGTACTGGATGTGGAGCACCTGGTCGCAGGTGTTGCGCACGGGGACGGTGACGAACAGCAGGTTGGCCGGGTCACGGGAGGTCTGCGGGCGGTCGACGGCGGTGGATTGCCGCAGGTCCTCGGCCTGCAGGCCGGTGATCTGCACCTGCGGGGGCGCGTAGCGGTCGGCGCGGCCCTCGCGATAGGGGGGCGGGGTGTTCTCGCAGCCCATCACCACGATTGCCAGCAATCCGACCAGACGGAGCAAAGTCTTGTTCATCGATTTTCACCTGATAGCTTGATGACCCCGCCGGCAGTCAGCGGGTCGCACCGCGAAGGTGCAGGTTCGTCCATCGGCACGATCGCGACTATTTCTTCTCCGTATCCGGCGTGCCCGTGCCCGTGCCCGTCCGCGGCGTCGTCGTCGCCGGCGGCGCTTCGGTGGACGACCAGCTCTGCGTCAGGTCCATCATCAGCTTTCGCGCCACGAAGCGCGTGTACTTGTTGAGCGTGGGCTTATCCAGAGGCGGCGGGATGTCCACGACGGCGCGGCCGACCTGCTGGCCGCCCTTGATGTTCAGGGCTTCGCCGACGAGGCGGACTTCGGTTCCGTTCTCCGTCTGTCGGCTCGGGTGGGCGCTGACCTGCACGAGCACGTCGGCGTCGAGCTGCTGGGCGACCTGCCGCAGCAGGACCATCTTCCCGGCCTGCACTTCGCGGGCCTGTTCGTCGGTCAATTTCTGCCGGGCCATCGTGGGGGACATGATCTCGACGGCGCCCTGGCAGGAGAGGAAATCGGTCAGGATGTTCTCCATGGCCTGGTAATCGATCGCGGCCGCCCGGGCGTCATCGTCGTAGTGGCCTTCCTTCATTTCGCCCTCGAGGGTGCGGTTGACGAAGACGACGATGCGCGGCCGGCCCACGGCGCGGTAGGCCTGCTCGAAGCGTGCCTGTTCGGGGGCCTTCTGGCTCACGAGCGGCGGGTCCTCAAAGGGCGGCTCGGGCGGGAGCGCGCGGTCCGATAAGCGGGCCTGGTCGGGCAGCGGCTTGGGGTGCTCGTATTCGATGCGCGAGTCCTGGTTTTGCGGCGCCGCGACGGGAACGCGCTCGACGGGGGGCGGCTCGCTGGTGCATCCGCCGGCCGCCACGATCCCCAGTCCGACAAACGCGATCGACAACAGATTGCGCACGATCATATCTCCTTCTCGGACCTTGGGGCCGCGAACCGCCCGTGGCCGCGGAGTGTAAGACACTCATCGTCGCCACGAGGATTGCCCTGTAAAGGTCACGCGGTCGCCTGTAATCAAATCGGCGGCCGTGCTATCGTTTAATAAGACACGCCGGCGGTCGCAAAGGATGGGTCCGGCAGAGCGACCCCTCGCCTTCGGGCTGTTCGATGTGTCTCACACAGCGAGCAGACACGACAGCGCTGGTGAAAAGTACGAATGGCCGCCGTCAGGATTGCCGACAGAACCGGCAGGCGTGCGCCCACCACCGGCGTTGCCAACGCGTGCGAGCCGCCCTGACACCCGCGACATCAATTAGAG
>DATBFY010000010.1:0-3453 GCA_036558265.1 Tepidisphaeraceae bacterium
TACCCCGGCAACCGGCGTGCTCTCGACGGACGCGACCACCGGCACGCTCGTCGGGTTCCCCAGTTACCTGATCGGCGCCCAGTACGTCGCGAATGCGAACGATAACCGCAACGCCGGCACCGACGCCGCCTCGAACGATTACCGGGTCACCTACACCGTCAACACCCCGGGCAAGGCCTACCTGCTTCTCGATACACGCCTGGACGGCACTGCCGGAAACGTCAGCAAGGCCAACACGACCGATCCGGTGCTCACCGGCAGCCTCGCCTGGGTCGTCAACGAAGGCTGGACCCGCGTGAACACCGGCATCATGCCCAACGGTCAGGGCGACTACATCGGCATCGACGAGGGCGCAACGGTAAACGGTCCGGCGGACCGCACGCACACGACGTCGGGCCTGGTTGCCGGTCCCGGTCAGGGCCTCAACAACTTCTACGCGATCTACTCCAAGGACATCCCCGCGGCCGGTGATTTCACGACCACGGGCGAAAAGGTCGCCGCCAGCGGCGGCAACATGTACGTCGTCGCCTTCGTGTCGAGCGACGTGCCCGAGCCCGGCACACTGGGCGTGCTGGCGGGGATCGCGCTGTTCGCCATTCGCCGCCGCAGCCGTCAGGCGTGAGGACAGGAACTTTCTGGGAAGGTCCAGCCAGCCGGTCCCGAGCCGGCTGGCTCTTTTTGGGTCCGTTAAGGCACAGTTGCCGTTCATTTCACGGGCCGTTAGCCTTGGGATATGTTGGATCTGGGAAGCGCAGCCGCCCGCATGTTCGCCGTCGGGTTCGACGGGGAGTCGATCCCGCCCGAACTGCCGCGCCTGCTGGAGCGCGGGGTTTCGGCGGTCATCCTGTTCTCGCGCAACGTCGGTTCGGTCGAGCAGGTCGCGCGCCTGGCGAGCGAGGTCAAGTGCCGCGCCGCGGGCGGACGCCCCCTGCTCACCTGCGTGGACCAGGAGGGTGGGCGGGTCCGGCGGCTCCGCGACGGCTTTACCCACGTCCCCTCCATGCGGGCGCTGGGACAGACCGGTGATGTCGATCTAGCCTACGCGGTCGGGCGCGTGCTCGCTCGCGAGCTGCGCGCCGTCAACATCGACCTCGACTTCGCCCCCACGCTCGACGTGGACACCAACCCCGCCAACCCGGTGATCGGCGACCGCTCGTTCGGCGCCACCTGCGAGCTGGTCTCGCGGATGGGCACCGCCTTGATTCGCGGGTTGCAGGAAAACGGCGTGGCGGCGTGCGGCAAGCACTTCCCCGGTCACGGCGACACGTCGCAGGACAGCCATCATGACCTGCCGCGCCTTCCCCATCCCATCGAGCGCCTGGCGGGGATCGAGCTGCCCCCTTTCCGGGCGGCCGTCGATGCGGGGGTGGCCATGATCATGACCGCGCACGTCGTCTTCGAGCCGATCGACCCCGATTACCCCGCCACGATGAGCCGCCGGGTCATGCACGGCATCCTCCGCGAACAGATGGGCTTCGACGGCGTGATCATCTCCGACGACCTGGAGATGAAGGCGATCTCCGCCAACTTCGACATCGCCGAAGTGGTGACGCGCGGCGCCAACGCCGGCGTGGACCTGTTCGCGATCTGCCACGACGCCGACCTTCAGAACCGCGCGATCGACGCCCTGGTGCGGGCGGTCGAGCGGGGGGACGTGCCGCAGCAGCGGATCGTCGAGGCCAATCGCCGCCTGGACAGGCTGATGGCGACCTACGCGCGCCCCGGGCATCCGGAGTCGGACTTCGAGCCGCTCAACTCTCCGGAACACCGGGCGATCGTCGAGCGGATCGCGGCGCTGGCGGAGATGAACGGCAACGGCAATGGCAATGGCCGGCACGCGGCGGACCCGACCGAGCGGATCGCGTGATTGCTGGAGCATGGATCCCCCCTGCTGCCGCTCAGGCAGTTACGGCCGCTTCGACAACGAGCTTTCCAAAAAGGGTGAGATTGCGGGCGTCGGTGATTTGGACGTTTAACACTTTGCCCTTCAGACCGCGGGGACCATCGAACGCGACCACCTGATCGCCCCGCGTGCGACCGATCAACTGCGTCTGCGCCTGTTCACCGAAGTCAGCCCGCTTGGATTGCCACTTGAGTTCGACGGTTCCCGGCGCACTCGGATAGGCTTTCTGTTTCGACACCAGCTTCGATTCCCCTTCCACCATCACCTCGACCGTCCGGCCGATCATCTCAAGGTTGTTGGCGGCGCTGATCTGGCCCTGGATCGCCAGCAGTTGATTGTTGCGGGCCCGCTTGACCTCCTCGGGCACGTCGTCGGCGTAACGGTCGATCGCGACCGTGCCCGGGCGGGGGCTGTACTTGAAGATGAAGCTGTTCTTGAAGCGGCAGTGCTTCACCAGCTCGATGGTTTGCGCGAAGTCGTCGTCCGTCTCGGTGGGGAAGCCGACGATGAAATCGCTCGCCAGGCTGACGTCGGGCATGTAGCCCCGCGCGCGGTCGATGAAGACGGTGTACTGCTTTGCGGTGTAGCCGCGGTTCATCATGCGCAGGAGGCGGTCACTGCCCGACTGGGCGGGCACGTGGAGATAGCGGCAGATCCGCGGGCAGTCGCGCATGGCCGCCAGCGCCTGGTCGGCGAAGTCGCGCGGGAAGCTGGTGACGAAGCGCAGGCGCGGCAGGTCCGGGACCGACTCGTGGACCTGATAGAGCAGGTCGGCGAAGGTGGTCTTCCGGCCATCGCCATGGTTGTAGCAGTAGTGATTGATCGTCTGGCCGAGGAGCGTGACCTCCAGCGCGCCGGCGTCGGTGAGCTTTTTAACCTCGTCGATGATGTTCTGCGGCGGGCGGTGGACCTCGGGCCCGCGGGTGTAGGGGACCACGCAATAGGTGCAGAACTTGTTGCAGCCGCGCGTGATGCGGACGTAGGCCTGGGCGACGTCGTCGCCGGGCGAGATCGAGCGGGAGAGGTCCAGCAGCTCGAGGTTGTCCTCGGCGGCGACGAGGGTTGAGGAGCGGCGGGTGGTGGCGGCCATCAGGGCGGTCTGCCGGTCCGTGGCCCGTTGTCCGTGGTCCATTGTGACCGTCGCGTTGTGGACCATGGCCGGCAGCTTATCCAGTTCGCCCGGGCCGCAGAGGATGTCCACGTGGGGGTACTTCTTGAAGATGTTCGTGCCATCCCGCTCGGCCATGCAGCCGATGACGCCGATGACCAGCTCCGGCTGTTCTTTCTTGCGGTTTCGCAGCTCGCCCAGGCGGCTCCAGACCTTCTGCTCGGCGTGCTCGCGGACGGAGCAGGTGTTGTAGAGGATGACATCAGCCTGGTCGCGATCGTCGGTGGACTGGTAACCCTGGGCGCGCAGTTGCCCGAGGACGAGCTCGCTGTCGAGCACGTTCATCTGGCAACCGAAGGTTTCGAGGTAAAGCTTACGGAGCATACAAAGGATGATACTCCGGGATAAAGGGTTGGGATTGATAGAGGATGATATCTTCGGG
>DATBFY010000011.1:0-10457 GCA_036558265.1 Tepidisphaeraceae bacterium
CTTGTCGAGCATCGGCTTGGGGTCAAACGTGTCCACCTGGCTCGGACCGCCGTTCATGAAGAGGTGGATGATTCGTTTGGCCTTGGGCGGAAAATGCGGCCCCTTGGGATAGAGCGGGTTGATCTTAGATTGAGCGCCGGCGATCGCGGATGGAACGGCTTCGGCGCCGAACGCGCCGCTGCGCGTCAGCAGGTCGCCAAGCGCCAACGCACCAAAGCCCATGCCGCAGCGCGACAAAAGCTGTCGGCGCGTGAGAAATCGATCCGCAATACGTCGGCGATGATCGTAGAGAGACATGATCTCCGCTCGCGCTCGACGCGCGAGCCCACATGAATACTAATCGACGAACACGAACTCGTTGGTCTCAAGCAGTATCTGGGCGTACTTCTCCCACGGGCTGAGCGGCGCACCCGGCTTGGCGACCGGTCCGGCGAAATCCCGCTGGCTGTCCCACTCCAGCGTGTCCTGCCCGCCCGCGACCGTCTCCGGGATGTTCTTCATCTTCAGATTCACGTTCCAGGTAAACGAGTCGAACGTACATTCCTTCCGGCAATCCACGATGAAATCGATCGTATCCCCAGCCTTCACGTCGATCGCGTCGAGCTGGGTCTGGGCCGACTTGTTGTGGATGGCCAGGGTCGCCAGCTCGCCGAAGCGGGACGACACAATCCGCCCGCGGACGCCGTCGCCGTTGGGGCTGGCGTGCGCGAGCGTCCCCGAAAGCGTGACCTGCCCATCACGCGGGGCCGTGAACCGCCGAACCACCGCGTGTGCGGCATCGTTCCCGGCATGCCCGCCCTGCGGCGTCAGCAGGCAATAACCCAGCTTCGGATCGGGAATCGCCTTCCCGCCCTGGTAGGCGCTGCCGGTGAATTGGGGCAACGGGGTGAACGATCTCAGGTGCTGGGACGTCGCGTCGTACTCGCCATACCCGTACTGCCAGACGGACCCATGCGACGACGCCACCGACGGCGCCGTCGATTCGCCGTTTACGTACTGTAATCCGAGCTCGATCTCATCCTTGGACGGATCCCGCGCCAGAACGGCGCGATACAGCCCCCGAACCTTGTCCGCCGGCGCGGTGATTTCATTGATCCTGCCCGCCAGCGCCCGCGCCTGCTCCACCACGAACGGGCTGTTCATCATGAAGAGCGCCTGCTGCGGCACCGTGTTGGTGAACCGCCGCGGCGCGTGCGTGTCCGGGCTGGCAAAGTCGAAGGCTCGGAACATGCTCGGCAGGTTCTGCCGATCGACGAATCCGTAAATCGTCCGCCGGTGCGTGAACGGCTGCGCCATCAGGTCGATCGCCTTCCCGCCGACCGTCCGATCGAGCTGCCCGGAAACGAAGAGGATCGAATCCCGCATCCCCTCGAAGTCCAGCCGCTGGCGGTTCTGATGCGAGAGCAGCCGGTTGTCGGCATCGGCCTGAATCGCCTTGGCCGACGCGATGCTGCTCTGCTGGTAGGTGGCCGAGAGCATGATCGTCTTCTGAAGTTTCTTGATGCTCCAGCCATCCTGCATGAACTTGACGGCCAGGTAATCGAGCAGTTCCGGGTGCGTCGGCCGCTCACCGCGGATGCCGAAATCGCTGGGCGTGCGCACCAGGCCCTTGCCGAAGTGCTCCAGCCAGACGCGGTTGACGAACACGCGCGCCGTCAGCGGGTTGTCCTTGCTGGCGATCGCCTGCGCCAACTCCAGCCGCCCCGAGCCTTCCTTGAACGGCTGGCGTCCCTCGCCCGCCACACACGCCAGAAACTGCCGCGGAACCTGCCCCGCCGGCATCGCCGGGTTGCCGCGCTTGAAGATGACGGGGGTGACGGGGGTGGGGGCGTCCTGGAGGACCATGGCCCGCGCGGGTGCGCCGGGGTGGGTCGCCATCAATGCGTCCCGCTTACGCTTGAGCTCGCTTTCGCGGTTTCGATCATCGCGATTGAAAAGTTGCTCAACGTCCGCCACCGTGAAGTGGACCGGTGAGTTGGGCCCGCGCAGCACCTGCCGCAGCGCCTCCTCGTCCGGATCGGAAGGCCCCTGCGGCTTGTCGTACCGCACGAACAGTTCCGCGTAGACGCGCGCGACGTCTGCACGCGACTTGGGCTTCTCTTCGATAAGCGCTTTGAGAACCAGCTTGTTTGCCGCGGGAATCGGCGCGGCGGCGAGTTCCTTTTCGGGGATCGCCATCAGTGCGTGGAAGGGCGCGAAGACGGGGTCAGGTTTGCCGGCCGAGCCCGCCAGCAGGTTGCGCCAGCGTTCGAGGGGCCCGCGCCGCAGATCCTGGGCGGTCGCGATCTGCCGGATCTCGCCCCGGTCGCCACTCTTGGCCTGCCCGGCCGCCAGCAGATACTTCTCGATGACCTTGGCCGTGCGCAGTGGCGGGACGATCTTGTCGAAACGCTCCTGATTAAATTTGGCGATCTCCGCCTGGCGCGCGGCCAGTTCCTTCTCGTACTCGATCGTCTGCGGGCTCTTCTCCTTGGTTTCCAGGAGCGGCAGGGCGTCGCCGGTGGGTTCGACGCTTGAGGCGAACACGCCGTAAAGACTGTAATAATCGGCAGTTGGAATCGGATCGAACTTGTGATCGTGGCAGCGGGCGCAGGCGACCGTGAGCCCCATCGTGCCGCGGAAGACAACGTCCAGGCGGTCGTCGATGATGTCGGCCTGGTTGTTCAGGAAGCGCCGGCCCAGCGTCAGGAAGCCCATCGCCGCCAGGTTGCGCCGGTCGGCGTTCGGATCCTTGGCGACCACCCGATCCGCTGCGATCTGGTGGATCAGGAACTGGTCGTAAGGAATGTCCTCGTTGAGCGCCCGCACGACCCAGTCGCGGTAGGTGTAGGCGTAGGGATACCGCCGCTCTTCCTGGAAGACGTAGCCCTTGGTGTCGGCGTAGCGCGCCAGGTCAAGCCAGTGGCGGGCCCACCGTTCGCCATACGCGGGGGACGCCAGGAGTCGATCGATCACCTTCTCGAACGCGTTGGGCGACGCATCCGCTTCAAAGGCCTCGACTTCGGCGGCGGTCGGCGGCAGGCCGGTCAGATCGAGGGTTGCACGACGGATCAGCGTTCGCTTGTCAGCGGGCGGGGCCGGCTCGAGCCCGGCGGCGTCCAGTTTCTCCAGCACGAACGCATCGATCGGCGATTTCGCCCAGTCCCCTCGGGCCACCGGAACCGCTGGCATGACCGGCTTCTTCATCGACCAGAAGTTCTTCGCATCGGCGAGCGAGAGCTTGGTGGGCGGAGCGGCACCGGCCTCGGCCACCGAGGGAGACGTCCGCGGGTCCGGAGCCCCCATCTTTACCCACGCCTCCAGCACCGCCACCTGCTCCTTCGAAAGCTGCTCCTTCGGCGGCATCTGCAGGTCGTCATCCGTGTAGCGGACGGCCTTGATCAGCAGGGATTTATCCAGATCCCCGGGAACGATCGCCGGGCCGGTCTTGCCGCCTTTCAGAAGCCCTTGTCGGGTATCGACATACAGCCCACCCTTGAGCTTCTCGCTCTTGGCCGAGTGGCACTTGTAGCAGGAATCCACCAGGATCGGGCGGACGTGCTTTTCGAAGTACTCAAACCCCTGCGGCGTATCCGCGGCCCGTGCCGGCGCCGCCAGCGCGAAGGCGGTCAATAGCCCCAATCCCAGCATCCTGCTCATGGTCATCAGATCGGTGTCTCCGCTGGTTTTACCCCCCGCTGGTTACAGGTGTTGAGCGGATTACGGTTTATCGGCGATGGAGTGTTTGCATAGTTGTCAGAATTCAGCGGTTGCGGCGTGGCTTACAACAACCGGAACCCGCTGCCCGTGGGGATGAACGGACCTTAAGTCATGACGCACTCGTACGTCCGATTCGTGACGCCGGAGTTCGATGCAGACTCGGGCAGGCGTCGCGGCGTGTTTCAAACCGTGGCCGAGTTGGTCGAATCGAATGAACTCGCAGGCTACGAACTGCACGAGTTGCAAGCTTTGCGGAAGTGGTTCGCCGAGCATTTGGACGCGCCGGATCGGTTTTCGCGGAGCCAGCGTTCGGGTGCGTCGCCGAAGGCGATCTGTTGGTTCAAGAGCAGGGCGACGGCGCACATCGGCCGGATGCACGCGATGTGTCGAATCCTCAGTGAACACGGCATCCGGGCGGAGATGATCATCTGTGCGCGGCCAGGGTACGTCGTTTTCGAGGATGATCACCAGGTGGCGGCAGTTCCGTTCGCGGAGACGACTACCTAAACTAAGACGTGCGAGATGACACCCGAAGAGCGTCAAAGGCGTTTCGACGATGTCGCCGCACGACTCGAGGCGATTCGTGGGGAGCTTGCGCAACTCGTACCCGCTCTTCGACTCGCGGTGGACCAGAAGGCGATACGGCAGATGCTGGCAAGGCTCGCCTGGGACGTTGAAAACTGCGCGGTGATTGGGAAGCACCAGGTGGGCGAGGCGATGAACGATGCGATGGGAATGTCGGCAGATGGTACGGTTTCGTGACACTATGCTGCTCGCAATCGCGCCAACTCCGGGTAGTGTGCGGTAGGACAAATGGTCGGTCGGAATGAAATGCAGGGTATCGAAAAATCGATCGTCGATTACGCACGTCGTGGAGATCGCAAGGGCGGTTTACGTGCTGCGGATGTGCTGATCGTGGCGTGCTTCGTGGGCGCGGTCATGGCCGGTACGATAGCGTTCGTACAGGCCCAACATCGGCCGCTTACTCGTGCGAGAATTCAATACGAGGTCGCTCGGGTCACCGCGCAGGCGACGCGGCCGTCGTACTCGCCGCCGCCGCTTGCCGGACGGTCGTTTGAGGACGTATCGCCGTGGCGATTCGCCTCGACGTACGTCGGCATCCTGCTGACGATACTGGGCATACTGATCCTGATTGTGCGAGTCCGGCGGGCCGGCGTCGCGACTCGGTGATCCGTCCGGCAGGGTAAGCCTCCCGTGCGCTTTCGCATTGCAATCGTGGCGTGATCTGCATGGGGGGCCGAGGTGCTTCGTGATTCATCGGCGGGACGAGAGGTATCGGGGCAGATTGCTTGTGTTGATTTGGGGAGATGTGCTGACGCTCCTGCCACGGGCGGCGTCTGCGCATTTTGCCGGGAGGCGGGTTGATTTACCGCGGACCTGGTCCTGGCAAAATGCTCCAACGCCGTGGGTCACGAGGGCCGCGCGGCTGATGGTGGTCCGGGAGGTGTCGCCGCGCGGGCGGCGTTATTGCGGACGTGGTTCGAAGGGCCTACTAGCTAAAGAGCAGACCCGCCAGCGATCAGGGCTGGAGGCGGTTCAGGGTGTAATAGGCTTCCTTGTTTCGTAAGCCTGCGCCGGCTGGGGTCGTAACGCCGTCGGCGACCAGGTAATAGATCCACTGGTGGTCGTGGAGCGTATCCACGGTCAGCGAGACGCGGGCCTTGTCGTCCGACAGCTTGACGGCGGTGATCTTCACCGGCTGCTTGTCGTACTCGGGCGAGCCGTACTGGCGGCCATACTTGTAGTGCCAGGTGGTCAGGTTGTAGCTCTTTGGGTCCAGTGCAGACTTCTCATCGACTGGTTGTGTAAAGGTTACATCGAACCCGCTCTTTGTAAGACTCATTTGCTTGATGTCGAAGACGGGTTTGGCGGTCCAGGTTAACCTCTGCAACCCGCTGGAACCCCTCGACCACCCTCTGTCGGTGATGCCGACGTAGAGAGACCCGTCGGAGCTGAAGAGGAGCCGGTTGGAACCCCTCAGCTCGTCGCGGCGCATGAAGGGGTAGCAGGCGCCCTGGTATTCGCCCTGGACCTTTTCCAGGGTGACCCGCATGATCAGGGGGTCGATGACGTCGCCCAAGAACATCTGGCCGGCAAAGGGGCCGAACTTGTCATTGACCGTGTCGAAAATCGGGCAGCCCTGGGAGTGGCCCATCTGGGGATAGGGCAGGAGGACGGCGGGCCACTTGCGCATCTTGTCCCACTCGGCATCGGTGACGGTGTTCAGGGGGCGGGTCCAGCCCTTCTTGAAGATGAGGCTCGAGGGGTGGCCGTGGAAGGCGCCTTCGGTCAGGTGGTGGATCGAGCCGACGGGGACAAACTCGCCCTGGTTGTCGGTGGCGAAGAGGTCGCCGGAGTTGGGTTCCATCGCGATGCCGTTGGGGGCGCGCAGGCCACAGGACCAGGGGATGAACTCGCCTTTTGGCGTAATCTTAAAGCTCCAACCGCGATAGGGCGTGCCGGGCTCGGTGCCCATGAAGACGCCGCCCGAGTTGTCGGGCTTGTGGGCGAGGCAGAGGGTGCCGCAGAAGTTGCCTTGTTTATCCTTAATTAAGCCGAAGGCGAACTGGTGGTAGTTGCCGTTGTAGCCCCAGGCGTTGCAGAAGGTTTCGAAGCGGTCGGCCTCGCCGTCGCCGTCCTGGTCCGTAAGTTTAGTGAGCTCCGTGCGTTGCATGACGAAGAGCTCGCCGCGCGAGTCGCCGGGGTAGAGGCCCAGGCATTCCTGAAGTCCGCTGGCGAAACGTTTCCACTTGCCGGTCTCCATCGAGCGGAGCCAGACCTCGCCGTGGCGGGTGCAGAGGGCGAGTTTGCCGTCGGCGGTCCAGCCCATGCCGCCGACTTCCAGGCCGTGGGAGTCTTCGGGCTCGGGGAGGGATTCGAAATGATAGACGTCGTCGGGGCCGCCGTTCATGGTTGAGCGGCTCGGTTTTTCGGCGGCGAAGGAACTCACCGCAGAGGCGCAGAGGACGCAGAGGAAGAGGAGGATGGAGGATGGAGGATGGAAGATGGAAGTACGCATCATTGTCTTGGGGCTATTCTGAACAATTGAATGACAGCCGGTTCACCCGGGGCGGTTCGTGATCGTTACGGAGAACGTGACCTTGTTGGCGGCGGGGAGCTCGAGGATCTGACCGGCGGTTCGCTCGGAGGGGGACTTAAAAGACTTTTGGACTTGCGCGGGGCGGAACGAGCCAGTTGAGGCAGAGATCGTCACGTTGGGCTCGTCGGTGGCGAGGTAGTAGACGGGCTTGCCGTTGGATTCGATCTCGAACGTACGGACGATCGCGGGGGCGTGGCCTTCGCCCGCCGACGTGATGCGCTCGCGCACCTCAGTGTCGCCAATCGTGTAGATGAAGGTGGGGATCTTGTCTTTAAGCTCGTAGCCCTTGAAGACGCGCGGGGCGTCGTTCTCGGGCGAGCCGATGCGGATCGGACTGATGGCCTGAATGTAGAATCGCTGTCCGAGGACGCGCACGGGGTTGCCGCCGCGGTCGTTCCAGTCGCCGCCCATGTCGAGGAAGCCCCCCTGCCAGGCCTGGCGAAACATGACGCGTTGGGCGTCGAAGGTGTAGTTGACCATGCCCGGGAGGCCCACGGAGATGCCGTAGACGATCGTGCCGTTGGGGTCGGGGATCTGGCAGCGGCTGACCAGCGGCGTGTCGGTGACGATCAGGACGTAGTTGCGTTTTTCCTTGACACCCAGCGGAGCCGGCATCGAGATGCCCAGCGACGCGTAGGCCCAGAGGGTGTCGATCGTGTGATCGGCCTCCTGGCGGGGCTTGTCGGTGAAGAAGTTGGGCATGGCGGTTCCGGGCTGGATGCGCGCCGGCTCGTGCATCCAGCGGCGGAAGAAGTCGGGGCGGAGGCGCGTGTACATGAGGGTGAGCTCGGGACCGCGCGTGGCGTCGGCGGCCACGACCGGTTTGAACTCGCGCAGGCTGTGGCAGGTGACGCAAGCCATTCCGGTCGGATTTGTCTTCGGGTCGTTGGCGCCGACGAGCTTCTGACCTTCGGCGACGACGGCGGTCGTGGGGACGAGCTTTGGATCGGGGGCGTCGGAGACGGCCGCGGCGGCGACGGCCTGGTCGGGGAGGCGATCGACGGCCGAGCCGAAGTCGGGCATGCGGGTCTTGAGCCAGAAGCGGACGCGGGCGCGGCGGTCGTGGAGGACCTGGTTGATCCAATCCTTCTTGAGCTTGGCGCCGACGCTGGTGAGGGGCGGAAGCTTTTCCGCCAGTTCCTCGGCGGGCTTCGACTGGCCGGCCTCGTGGCAGGCGACGCAGTTGAGCTTCTGGAGGGTGCGTTGGAAATCGTGCGCGGGCGCGGATGAGACCAGCGGTGCCGATTTGATGGCGGAGAGGAATGCAGCAATCGCCTGGCGGTCGTCGGCGGAGAGCTGATACCGCGCGGCCTGGCCGTCGGGGTGCTCGGCAAGACAGCCCTTGGCGGGGTCGAGCTTATCGAGCGCGGCGAAGGTCCTGGCGTCGGGCAGTGGCTTGCCGGCGTCGCCGTTGATCGTGTGACACGCGAGGCAGCCGGCGGTGCGGACGATTTGCTCGCCGTGCTTCATATCGGCGCCGTCGGGCAACTTGCCTTCGAAGGCGTCGTCCTTCGACTGCACCAGGTAATTGGCGAGGGCGACGGCCTCGTCCTCATCGCGGAAGATCATGGCGGGCATGCGGCCGGAGCGATCGACCGCCAGCGGGTCGCGGATGTAGGCGGCGAGTTGGCCGATCGATTGCCACTTCGACGCCTGGTGCTCGAGCTTGAGATCGCCCTGGTGACAGTTGGCGCAGCCGATGGTTTCAAAAAGTTCCTGGCCCTGCTTGGCCTTGGATTGCGAAGGCTTGTAGTCGTTGACGCGCCGCCGCGCGTCCTTGAGGGTGGCGAGGTAGGCGGCGACGTCGCGGCGATTCTCATCCTTGGTGAGGATCGCCGGCATCATGGCAGCGGCGCGGAAGTGCTTCGGATCCTCGAGCCACTTGTAGATCCAAAAGGCGTTGACGCGCGCGCCGACGTTTGACAGATCGGGCCCGACCCGGCTCGCCAGGTGCTGCGCGCCGCCGCTGTGGCAGGCGGCGCAGTTGTGTTCTTCGACGAGGATTCGGCCGCGCTCGGCCAGGGCCTGTTGGTGAGCCGCATCGGGCGTCTGGCTATGCGACAAGACCGACGCGGGGATCGGCTCGGGGATGAACGGGTCGGAGGTCCAGGTGGGGCCGAATTGCGCCGGGCCGCTTTTGCGCTGGTATCGAAATTCGATGGGATGCTCGCCGGCCTCGAGTTCGACGGGCGCCGTGACGGCTTTGCCGTCGATTCGGATCTCCCCGCCGTCGTTCGTGAAGGTGTACGTGCCCCGCTGGAGGATCTTGATCGAACCCTTGTATCGGGCGGTGAAGGCGGGCTTGACCTGGGGGTGGACGGACTCGTTGTCGCGCAAGGAAAAAGCGGGGGACGGGACGACGGTATGAATCGTGGCGTGGTCGTCGGTGAAGGTCGCAATCAGGCCGGGATCGGCACCGGCAAACCACGGATATGCGAAGAGGGCCAGACAAATCCTGGCGATCGTTCTCGGGTTCATTCACTCTCCGGAAGGGTGCTCCAAACAGGTCCGGCGGTACGGTGATCCGCGCGCGACGGCAGACCACCCTGTGTTACGGGGTTTGGGGCGCGGTGTTGATTGGGACGCCAGCGACACAGATTGAAATAGGCGCGGGGAAGATGCACCTTCGGTGCGACCGTTAACTGCCGGCGCGATGCAGGCGGGACGCCTGCACTACCAACTTTTACACGTGCTTCACCTGCGTCGCACAACCGCGGTTCTTTGCGGATTCGAGGATCGCGTCGCAGACGTACTGCGTCTCCAGCGCATCCCGGAACGTCGGGGCGCACGGCTTGCCCTTGGCGGCCGCCTCCAGGAAATCGGCGATGTGGTTGACGAAGCTGTGCTCGTAGCCGATCTGCAGGCCCGGCACCCAGTACTTGTCCATGTACGGGTGCTCGCCGCCGGCGTCGGTGACGTGAATCGAGCGCCAGCCGCGGAGCTTGCCCTCGTCGCGGTGGTCGAAGTACTCCAGGCGGTGCAGGTCGTGCAGGTCCCAGCGGATGCTGGCCTTCTCGCCGTTGATCTCGAAGGTGTAAAGCGCCTTGTGCCCGCGGGCGTAGCGGGTGGATTCAAACAGCGCCAGCGAGCCGTTGTGGAAGCGGCCGAAGGCGATGGCGGCGTCGTCGATGTTAACCTTTTCGACTTTGCCCGTGAGGTTGTGCTTGCGCTCCTTGATGAACGTCTCGGTGGTGGCGTTGATCGAGTCGATGTTGCCGTTGAGCCAGAGGGCGGTATCAATGCAGTGGGCGAGAAGATCGCCGGTGACGCCGCTGCCCGAAGCGGCGGCGTCGAGTCGCCACAGGCCCTGCCCGCCCTGGGGGAGGTCGGCGGAGATCGTCCAGTCCTGGAGGAAGTTGGCGCGGTAGTGGAAGATCTTGCCGAGCTTGCCCTCGTCGATGATCTTCTTCGCGAGGGCGACCGCCGGCACCTTGCGATAGTTGTACCAGACGGTGTTGACCACGCCCGCCTTCTCGATGGCCTTGACCATCTCCTCGCCCTCGGCGCCGTTCATGGCCAGGGGCTTTTCGCACAGGATCATCTTCCCGGCTGCGGCGCAGGCGAGGGCGATCTCCTTGTGCAGGTTGTTGGGGGTGCAGATGTCAACGGCGTCGATGTCCTTGCGATCGACGAGCTT
>DATBFY010000012.1:0-7037 GCA_036558265.1 Tepidisphaeraceae bacterium
TCGGCGTTCCGCGGGCACGCCACGACACGCACGATGTCCGCCCCGCGCTGGATCAGGCCCTCGGCCAGAAGAAAACCCACGGCGAGCTCATCGTCGTGGCCGGGCGTCCGCATAGTGACACTGATGGCGCGACCCCGCACCCGAATCTCAAGCGGCTCTTCCTCGGCGACCTCATCGTCCGCCTGCGCCGCGGCGCCGTTGTCATAACGCAGGATCGGGACGCGGTTCACGTCGGCATCCGCCGTCAAGTGCTCGTGATTCATGCCATACGGATTGTACGAGATTTTGCGCCGCTTCGGGGGGCATGGGCAAGCTCGTTTGCCCGTGTTCTTCACACCTCCTCAGCTCTTTTATGCATTCCAATGCAAATGAGGCTCCCTCGAATTTTCTGAGTAGCGTCGCGAGCCGCGCGCCCAATAGAGTGTCGCCCGAGCCCTGAGGTATGGCCCAACTCTTCAAACCATGGACGAACTCGCTCGCGCGCGGCACGATTTACGTCCTCATCCTCGGTGGGGCGCTGGGTGGGTGGATCGCGTACGGCATTCAGACCTCCCCTTACGCCAGTTACCAGGGCGTCGTCCGCGACCAGCCCGTGCCGTTCTCCCACGAGCACCACGTCGGCGGCCTCGGGATTGACTGCCGCTACTGCCACACCTCCGTCACCGACTCCAGCTTCGCCGGCCTCCCCGCCACACAGGTCTGCATGACCTGCCACTCGCAGATCTGGACCAATGCCGCGCTGCTCGAGCCGGTGCGACAAAGCTGGCGAACCCAGACGCCGATCCACTGGACGCGCGTGAACAGCCTCCCCGGCTACGTCTATTTCGATCACAGCATTCACGTGGCCAAGGGCGTCGGCTGCGCCACCTGCCACGGCCCCGTGGACCGGATGCCCCTCATGTACCAGGCCCAGACCCTCCAGATGCGCTTCTGCCTCGATTGCCACCGTGATCCCACGCAGTACCTGCGGCCGCGCGACCAGGTCTTCAACATGGCCTACCAGCCGCCGCCTGACCAGGCGCGCCTCGGGCGCGAACTGGCCGAGCGCTACCACGTCCGCGACGTGCAATCCCTGACGAACTGTTCGACGTGTCATCGCTGAGCGAAATGCCGTGTGATGGAGTGAAGGAACGACTCGTGAAACAGGGCGACAACCGGACAAGCGAACCATTCGAAGGCGACCGGCTGTGGCGCAGCCTCGAAGAGCTGACCGACCCCGCATCCGCAGCCAGCGCCGCCCTCCGCGAGTTCCCCGCCGACAACCCCTGGCGCGGACCCGACCGGGCCGACGCGCCCTCCCGCCGCCGCTTCCTCCAGGTCCTGGGCGCCTCCGCCGCCATGGCCGGCCTCGTCGGCTGCAGCGACCGCCCCGTCGAAGAGAAGATCGTCCCCTACGTCCGCCAACCCGAGCAGGTCGTCCCCGGACGACCGCTGATCTTCGCCACCGCCATGCCCTTCAACGGCTACGGCAGGGGGGTGCTGGTCGAAAGCCACGAAGGCCGCCCCACCAAGATCGAAGGCAACCCCGATCACCCGGCCAGCCTAGGCGCAACCGACGTCTTCATGCAGGCCTCGATCCTCTCCCTCTACGATCCCGACCGATCGAAGACCGTCACTCGCGCCGGCCGCCCCAGTCACTGGGGCGCGTTCGCCACCGAGCTGACCCAGCGGCTCGAGGCCAAACGTCAAAGCGGGAGCCGCGGCATCGCCATCCTCACCGGCGCCGTGGCCTCGCCGACAATGGGCGCACAGATCAAAGACCTCCGCCGCCGCTTCCCCGAGATTGCCTGGTACCAATACGAGCCGACCGCCCGCGTCAACACGATGGCAGGCGCCCAGGCCGCGTTCGGCCGGCCGCTGACCACGCTCTATCATCTCGACCACGCGCGAATCATCGTCTCGCTCGACTCCGACTTCCTCTTCGAAGACCCGATGAGCCTCCGCTACGCCCGGCACTTTGCCAACGCTCGCCGCGTGCGCAGCGACACGCGCGAGATCACCCGACTCTACGTCGCCGAGAGCACCCTCTCCATCACCGGCTCGATGGCCGATCATCGCCTGCCTGTCCGCCCCGCAATGATCACCCAGATCACCCACGCCTTGGCGGCGCGCCTCGGCGTCGCCGGGATTTCCAAGCTACAGTTCAGCGGCGAGCTCGACCGCTTCATCGCCACCGCAGCCGATGACCTCAAACAGCACCCCGGCACCGGTGTCGTCATCCCCGGCGAGGCCCAGCCTCCCGAAGTCCACGCCCTCGCCCACGCCATCAACCAGGCCCTCAAGAACGTCGGCACGACCGTCACCTGCGTCGAACCCGCCGAGGTCGAACCAACCGACGTCCGCCAAGCACTAAAGAAACTCGTCGAGGCGATGGAAAACGGGACGATCGACACGCTGCTCATCCTCGGCGGCAATCCCGCCTACACCGCGCCCGCCGACATCCCCTTCGCCCAAGCGCTGGAGAAGTTCTCCAACGCCCGCGTCGCCGACGGCCGCCTGACCAACTTCACCGCCCGCCTCGGCTCCCACGACGACGAGACGACCTTCCTCTGCCAGTGGCACGTCCCAGAGGCCCACTACCTCGAAGCCTGGAGCGACGTCCGCGCCGCCGACGGAACGACCTCGATCATCCAGCCCCTCATTCTGCCCCTCTACGCCGGCCGATCCGCCCACGAACTCCTCGCCCTCATGCTCAAAGAGACCGCCCAATCCCCCTACGAGCTGGTCCGCGCCCACTGGCGCGCCCAGCGCCGCGACTCGGGGGATTTCGAACAATGGTGGCTCGACACGCTCAAGAAGGGCGTCATCGACGGAACGGCTTCAGCGCCCGTCCAGGTCGGCGCCGCCAAAATCCCCGCGCCCTCGAGCACGCCCTCGACCTCGGTCACGTCACTGGATCTGATCTTCCGCCCCGACCCCTGCGTCTGGGACGGCTCCTTCGCAAACAACGCCTGGCTCCAGGAACTGCCCAAGCCCTTCACCAAGCTCGTCTGGGACAACGCGGCCCTGATCTCCCCCACGACCGCCCACCGGCAGGGCCTCTGGGACGGCGACGCCGTCACGCTGATGATCAGCGGCAAGCAGGTGGACGCGCCCGTGCGCGTCCTGCCCGGTCTGCCCGATGACGTAGTCGTCGCGCATCTCGGCTACGGACGTCGCCGAGGCGGGGCCGTCGCGACCGATGAAAACGGCGTCCGCGGTTTCGACGCATACGCACTCTGGGCCTCCTCCACCCCCGGCTTCGCCACTGGCCTGACCCTGCAAAAGCGCTCCCGTCGCTGGGAACTGGTCGCCACCCGCAACCACCACGCCATGTCAGCGCTCCAGGGCGTCGATCACGTCGCAGGCGTCAAGCCGCACCTCAAGCCCGACGTCGTCGTCACGCCCGAGACGTCCAGGGACGAACTGGAACTCAAAAACCGCCGACTCGTCCGCGTCGTCTCCCTCCCGCAGTTTCGTTCCAACCCTCAGGCGGTGCGAGAATTGGGCGGCGAGAGCGCCAAAAAACCCGTCCTCTCCCTCTACCCCACGAGCTGGGATTACTCCCAGGGCCCCCAGTGGGGCATGTCCATCGACCTCCAGACCTGCATCGGCTGCAACGCCTGCATCGTCGCCTGCCAGGCCGAGAACAACATCCCCATCGTCGGCAAATTCGAAGTAGCAAGAATGCGGGAGATGCACTGGCTGCGGGTCGACAGCTACTTCTCTGGCTCCCCCGATCGACCCTCTGTCTATCACCAGCCTGTCCCTTGCATGCACTGCGAGAACGCGCCCTGCGAGTACGTCTGCCCCACCGGCGCGACCACCCACAGCACCCAGGGCCTCAACGAGATGACCTACAACCGCTGCATCGGCACCCGCTATTGTTCGAACAACTGTCCGTACAAGGTGCGACGCTTCAATTTCTTTGCGTTCGGCTACCAGTCCAGCAAGGGGCCGGAGCAACTCCAGAAGAACCCGGACGTGACCGTCCGAACCCGCGGCGTCATGGAGAAGTGCTCTTACTGCGTCCAACGCATCAATCGAACCCGTATCGAGGTGGAGAAGACCGTTCTCGACCTGACCGAGCAGCAACGGACGGATGAAGCCCGACAGCGACGCCAGGCGATGTACAACGACCTCCAGACGGCCTGCCAGCAGGCCTGCCCGACCGGTGCGATCGTCTTCGGCGACATCACCGACCGCCAATCGACCGTCGCGACCCTCAAGGCCCAGCCGCACGACTACACGCTCCTGGATGAACTGACCACGCGCCCGCGCACTTCCTACCTGGCGCGGGTGACCAACCCGAATCCGGCATTGGGGGAAGGGGGGGTGGCGTGACCACGCAGGTCAGCCCCATCCGCCCTTCCCCGGTCACGCCGGGCACCGAGGTGCTGGCGCCCGGGCACAGCTATGGCAGTGTGACCGACCACATCGGCGGGATCGTGCTCTGGCGGCGGTTCGGGTGGATCTGGCTGGCGGGCTTCGCGATCACGTTCCTGCTGGTGCTGGTGCTGACCGGGGCGATTTTCTGGTTGATCGTGCGCGGGATCGGGGTCTGGGGCGTTGACATCCCCGTGGCGTGGGGGTTTGCGATCATCAACTTCGTCTGGTGGATCGGGATCGGCCACGCCGGCACGTTCATTAGCGCGATGTTGCTGTTGATGCGCCAGGACTGGCGCACCAGCATCAACCGCTTCGCCGAGGCGATGACGCTGTTTGCGGTCGCCTGCGCGGGGCTCTTTCCGCTGCTGCACCTGGGGCGGATCAAGTTCTTTTACTGGCTGATCCCTTATCCGAACACGATGTGGCTTTGGCCGCAGTTCCGCAGCGCGCTGGTTTGGGACGTTTTCGCGGTCAGCACGTATTTCACGGTGTCGCTGATTTTCTGGTACGTCGGGTTGATCCCGGATCTGGCCAGCTTGCGCGACCGAGCGGATTCGCGTGCTAAGCGCGTGATCTTCGGCGTGCTCGCGTTGGGTTGGCGCGGCGCGTCGCGGCACTGGCAGCGGTACCAGACGGCGTATCTGCTGCTGGCGGGGTTGGCGGCGCCGCTTGTCGTGTCGGTGCACAGCATCGTGGGCATGGATTTCGCGTCGGCGCAATTGCCGGGGTGGCATTCGACGATCTTCCCGCCGTATTTCGTAGCCGGGGCGATCTTCAGCGGGTTCGCGATGGTGCTTTCGCTGGCGATCCCGCTCCGTGTCGCGTTCAAACTCCAGGACTTCATCACGCTTCGTCACCTGGACAACTGCGCCAAGCTCATGCTGGTGACGGGTTTGATCGTCGCGTACGGGTATGCGTCCGAGTTCTACATGGGGTGGTACAGCGGCAACGTGTTCGAGTCGTTCGTGGGTCTTAACCGGATGACCGGACCGTACGCGGTAGCGACGTGGTTGATGCTGACCTGCAATGTGGTCGTGCCGCAGGCGCTGTGGATCCGGTTTGTGCGGCGAAGCCCCTTTTTACTGTTCATCCTGTCGCTGTTGATCAACGTGGGGATGTGGCTGGAGCGGTTCGTAATCATCATCACGAGCCTTCACCGGGATTTCCTGCCGAGTTCGTGGGGAATTTACCACCCGACGCGGTGGGACATCGCGACGCTGGCCGGGACGCTCGGGTTGTTCCTATGCCTGTTTTTCCTGTTCTGCCGGTTCCTGCCGGTGATCTCGATCTTCGAGATGCGGGAGTTGGTGCATCAGACCGGCCAGGGCGCGCATCCGCCGGACCGGATGGAGCCTGCGCATGCACACTAAGGCGCTTTACGGACTGATGGCGGAGTTCGACGCGCCCGAGGCGTTGCGGGAAGCGGCTGCGCGAGTCCGGGCCGCGGGTTACACGCGCGCCGAAGCGTACAGCCCCTTCCCCGTGGAAGGCGTGACCGAGGCGCTGGGCTTCGGACGCACGCGGGTGCCGTTGATCGTATTGATCGGGGGGATCGTGGGGGCGGTGGGGGCGTTCGGCATGGAGTGGTACGCGAACGTCCTGAGTTACCCGTGGAACATCGGCGGCAAGCCGCCCAACTCCTGGCCGGCGTTCATTCCGATCACGTTTGAGCTGGGAGTGCTGGGGGCGTCGTTTGCGGCAGTGATCGGGATGCTGGCGATGAACAAGCTGCCGCAACCGTATCACCCGGTATTCAACGCGCCGCGGTTCGGGCTCGCGAGCCGCGACCGGTTCTTCCTGTGCATTGAGGCGGAGGATCCGATTTTTGACGCGCACGCGACCCGGCGTCTCCTGGAAGAGATGGGGCCGGTGGAAGTGGTGGAGGTGCCGCAATGAGGTTGCCGGTCGTTTTGCCGCTGCTGCTCACGGTCGTCGCGGGATGTAAGGATCCGGAAAACGACATGGCCCTGCAGCCCAGGTACGAGCCGTATCGAAAGGCGGAGATGTTTGCCGACCATGCCTCGGCGCGCCCGCTGGTGGCGGGGACGGTGGCGCGCGATCCGGCGCGGGTGCCGTCGCGGGCGTGGGCGGCGCGGGTGAGCAACCCGGAGGTGATGGCGACGGAACTGGCACCCGCGGGCGGAAAGATCCCATTCCCAATCACGCGCGAGGTCATCGAGCACGGGCAGCAGGGGTTCGACATCTACTGCTCGGTCTGTCACGGGAGATTGGGGAACGGGGACGGGATGGTCGTGCAGCGGGGGTTCGTGCGGCCGCCGTCATTCCACGTGGAACGTCTGATCACCGCGCCGGACTCGCATTTCTTCGACGTGATCTCGAATGGGTTCGGAGCAATGTATCCCTATGGCGACCGCGTGCCGCCGCAATTGCGGTGGGAAATCGTGGCATACGTGCGGGCGCTGCAGACCGCGCCTGAGGTAGCGGGGGCCAGGTTGACGGCGGCGGATCGGCAAGCATTGGTGGCCTACGGAGATCGGCCGGCGCCCGCGCCGATCCGCCCGGCGAGTACGGGTCCGGCGACGCGGCCGAAGGAGGTGCGGCCGTGAACGAGCGACCGCTGAACATGTCGCCAGGTTTGTTTGCGGCCATCGTGCCGGCGCTGGTGTTCGGCGCGGTGGGTGTGGTAGTGGCGATCGTGGGGGGGCTGT
>DATBFY010000013.1:0-11667 GCA_036558265.1 Tepidisphaeraceae bacterium
GTCGAAATTGCCAAATAAAAGTCGCAGTTCCGTTTGACCTGATCGGGTCAGCCCGCAACGGGCCGGTCAGGCATTGGTAAGGGCCATCGGTGGGCGTTCGTCTCAGGGGAGCAAGGAGACGAACGGATCATGAATAAGCTGTCGAAATCGGATAAGCGTCGCCGGGTCGTGACACGGGCCGCCCAGGCGTGCGGGGTCGAGCCGCTCGAAGATCGGATGATGATGTACGGCACGCCGATCCCGTACGGCATTTCGTATGCTTCGGGCGCGGTGCGGATCAACGGTGGCGACGTGGGCGAATCGGCGGCGGTGAGCCTGGTCAACGGCCAGATCCATGCCACGCTCTCCCACACGGTCAGCATCCAGGTGGACATCAACACGTGGACCAAGTTTCCGGTGCAGGACGCGGTGGCGGATTACGACCCGGCGGTCGTCAGCAAGGTCGAGTTCTTCGGCAACGGCGGCAACGACAGCTTCACGAACAATACGTCGGTCCCGACGACCGCCGCCGGCGGCGCCGGGGATGACGTGCTCGTCGGCGGGTACGGCGACGACACGCTCAGCGGCGGGGACGACGACGACCAGCTCGAGGGCCGCGGCGGGAACGACTCCCTCATGGGCGGGGCGGGCGGCGACACCTACGTGTTCGACGGCGTGTCGCTCGGCTCGGACACGATCAACGAAGCGGCGTCGCTCGACACCGACACGATCGACCTGACCACGCTGGGCGTCGCGCCCACCCGCGTGAACACCGGCGGCTATACCGTGATCGGCGGCCTGACCCTGATGGGCGGCGCGACGATCGACCTGTCGTCGACCGCGCCGCAGACGGTGATGGGCAACCAGCTTTCGCTGACCCTGACCAGCGGCACGGGGATCGAGAACCTGGACGGCACCGGCTGGGCGGACTCGATCAAGGGCAACGACCGCGCGAATGTGATCTGGGGCCTGACGGGCAACGACTCGATCCACGGCGGTGCGGCGAACGACTCGATCTACGGCGGAAACGGCGCCGACGTGCTGTGGCAGGATTCCGGCGGCGGGTACCTCTTTGGCGAATCGGGCAACGACCGCCTTTACGCCGGCACGGCCGCGACGTATCTCTCCGGCGGCGACAACGACGACGTGCTGACGAGCATCGGCGGGTCACACTACGACACCGTGACGGGCGGCGCCGGTCTCGACAGCTTCTGGGTCGATAAGGAAGCGACGGAGACGACCCCGGACGTGTCGGCCGATGAGACCGCCAAGGGCCACGTCCACCGGGTCGGCGCGTTCAGCACCAACGCGATCGTCTCGGGCAACATGTCGGTCATCCAGACGCCCAGCCGCGATCGCCTGGGTCAGAACCTGATGGACCCCTCTGCGATGAACGTCTACGCGAAGATGGACTTCTCCGCCCAGCGGCTGTTCGCCACGACCGGTCCGTCGATCGATGACATCGACCAGGGCGCGGTGGGCGACTGTTATTTCGTCTCGGCGCTGGCTGCGATCGCCAAGACCAACCCCGACAAGATCCAACAGATCGTGACGGACCTGGGCGATGGCACCTACGCGGTTCACTTCCACCAGGGCGGTCAGGACGCGTTCGTCCGCGTGGACGGCGAGCTTTACGCCTACAGCGCGACGTCACCGGTTTACGCCGGCCTGGGCACGCAGGGCGCCATCTGGGCGCCGATCGTCGAGAAGGCGTACGCGTTCTTCAAGAATGGGCAGGGCACGTACGCGTCGATCGCGGGCGGCAACGGCGCGGGCGCGACGCCCAGCGAAGCCCTTGGCGCCCCGGTGACCTCCTTCCCGACGACCAACTATGCGACCGCGACCGACCTGCTCTCGGCAATGCGCACGCAGCTTTTGGCGGGCAAGGCGATCACCGTCGGCGGGCCGGCGCCCCTGCTGCCCAGCACCCCGATGATCCAGTCTGACGACCCCAACGTCAGCACTTATCATCGAGGGGCGCACATCTACACGCTCGTCTCGGTCAGCTCTGACCTGAGCAGCGTCGTGCTTCGCAACCCCTGGGGCACGGATGGCGGCGGCTCGGACGCCGACCCTTACGATGGCTACGTGACGATCCCGGCGAACGTGCTGTTCTTCTGCTCGGGCGGGTTCGCGGCGTACGACGTGGCGTGAGCCCCGGGGCGCGGTTATGAAAACGCCTTCCGCAGCACCGCCAGCGACTTGGGGATGGCCTGCTTGTAGTCTTCCTTCCCCTCGAACTCCAGCGAGATGTAGCCGTGGTAGTTGTTCTTGCGCAGGATCCCGGCGATGCGCGGATAGTCCAGGTCCAGCGCATACCAGATTCCGCCGCCGTAGTACGTCTTGGCCTGCACGTACACGGTCTTGGGCGCGATCTGTTCGAGCTTTTCATACGGGTCTTCGAGGAAGTTGCCCGTATCCATCAGGATCTGGAGCCACGGCGAATTCACCGTGTTCACGATCCGCAGCAGCCCCTCGGGCGTGCGGCCCAGGCCCCAGTGGTTCTCCAGCGCCAGCAGCACGCCGCAATCCTGCGCCTTCTTCAGGCATTGCTCGATCGAGTCACAGACCCACTTGAAGCCTTCCTCATCGTCCTTGTAGCCCGGCAGACGCGGCTCGATCCCGCGATCCTTCATAAGCTGGTCGAAATCCTTGGTCGTGCCCCAGCGGCCGGTGTTCAAGCGCATCGTGGGGATGCCCAGCGCGTACGCCAGCTCGATGCACTCGATCGTGTGGTCGATGTTCTTCTTCCGCACGGCGGCGTCGGGGTTGACGAACCTCTGGTGGATGGATAGGCCGCACAGGTCCACCCCTTCGGTGATCGCGATACGCTTGAGCGACTGAAGATAGGCATTGTCCTGCTGGGGCATCTGCATGTGGAGGATTTCGACGCCGTCGAACCCCCACGCGGCCGACTGGCGGATGCAGTCGCCGATCTCCAACTTCAAGCCGTCGATGAACCGCCAGAACGAATAGGTCGAGATGCCGATCCGGTTGGGCCGGATCCGCGGCGGCGCGGCGATCAGCCCCGCCTCGTCCGCGCCAGGCGAACGCGACGGCACGGCGGCGGCAACGGCGGTCGTAGCGGCAGCGGCGAGGAATTGTCGTCGGGTAGGCATGGGTAAACATTATTGCTACAAGAGGTCCGCGATGCCAGAGTGCAGTTAGCGGTCGCACCGAAGGTGCACTCCGCCAACTCCGTGATTGCTTCCCCCCCGCCATGGGGTAAGATTGCAATCGATGGATGTTTTGCAAAGGAGTGGGTTCGTGACCGGCGTCAGTATGCCCGTGACCCGTCCGACCGGGCGGGCGCTCATCATTGGGTCGCCCGCCTGCCGCAGTGCGCCGCTGAACACCCTTCAGCGGCTCGGCTTCACCTGCGCCGAGATCGATGATCCTTACTCCGCAATGGCCGAGCTCTGCCGGCGTCCCCTCGTCTACCGCGCCATCATCCTGTCGCTGGCAAGCCTCTACCGCGAGGAATTGCCGATCATCCAGTCGGTCAAGCGGCGCTGGCCGCACGTGGACATCTGGCTGACCCAGACCGACGGCCGCCACGCGGCCTTAGCGGATGCGATGCGCCTGGGCGCCGACGGGCTCTTATCCGAAGACGGCCTGCACCGCACCGCCGTCGCCGGTGGCATGGCCGATACCGTTTACCCAGCCTCCGCTGACGCCCCGGCCGTCACCCTGCCGCCCTCTGCCGATACTTCCACCGACGAAGCGCTCGCTGCCGAGACTCAGGAGTCGGAGGGCGGCAACGAGCCGATCCTTACCGCCGACGAGCTTCGGGCGCTCCTCGCTGAACAGCCCATCGCCACCCCGGACGAGGAATCCGAATAGGGAAAAGTCCGGGGGCAGACAGATCATTGGCCGTGACGTATAAGGAGCTAACCGCGCGGGAAAGGTGAGTTCTCGCGCAGTTCGAGGTACTCGGACGGAAGAATGGCCCGAATCGGACAGGAAAAGGTCCTACTGATCGCCGACCCCCAGCGCGAGGTCCACGGCGCCATCATCGCCGCCCTTCCCTCCGCGACCGTCACCGCCGTCAATGACTACTTCGACGCGATCGCCGAGCTGTCCGCCAACCCGTACACGACCGTCTTCGCCTCCGCCGAGCCCATCGAGCGCCGCCCCGAGGCCGCCGTCCGCCAGTTGCGCGAGCTCACCGGCGACGGCCGCCTGATCCTGTTCGGCCAGCCGTCCCTCGAAGGCTTAAGCCGCAAGATGCTCGACTTCGGCGTGGACGATTACGTGATCACCCCCGCCAGCGCCGGCGAGCTTCAGCAGATGTTCGGCAACCCCCTGCTGCGCGTCGCCCCCGCGAGCAAGCCGGTTGACACCGCCGAAGCCGAGAGCCGCCCGGAGATTAAGGTCACCGAGCCGCCGACCTCCGCCGAAATCCTCCACGGCCTGCCGCTGGCGGACATCGTCCTCGACGCGCTCATCCAGCATCCCGCCGACGCGCCAGGCTCAGCAGTCCGCCGCATCTCCGAGCTGATCGCCCCCACCATGCAGCTCGTCTTCATGCCCCGGGGCAAGCCGGCCCCTGAGGTTGGCGACGACGTGCTTCTGCTCTCCCACGGCCTGCGTGCCGGCGCCGAGGAGCTCGGTCAGTTGCACCTGATCGCGCCCCACGAAGATCAGGACCGCGCCCCGCGCCACTTCCTCGCCCAGATCGCCCACCTGATCGGCAAGGTCGCCGCCCTCCAGGACCGCCACAACCGCCTTCAGAAGCTCGCGATCACCGACCAGCTCACCGGCGTCTACAACCGGCGCTACTTCGAGCACTTCCTCACCCGCATCCTCGAGAAGGCCCGCGTGATGCGCTTCCCGGTCACGCTCCTGCTCTTCGACATCGACGACTTCAAGAAATACAACGACACCTACGGCCACGGCGCCGGCGACCAGATCCTCAAGGAGACCGCCACCCTCATGCGCCGAACCTGCCGCGAGCACGACCTGGTCGCCCGCATCGGCGGCGACGAGTTCGCCGTCGTCTTCTGGGAAAAGGAAGGCCCCCGCCAGCCCAAGGGCCAGCAGCCCGTCATGCCCGCCAAGCCGCCGCAGTCCCCGCGCCTGGTCTTCGAACGCTTCCGAAAGCTCATGGCCAGCCAGGATTTCCCCGGCCTGGGCGCCACGGGCAAGGGCGTGCTGACGATCAGCGGGGGCCTGGCGAGCTTCCCCTGGGACGGCCGCGATGTCGCCGAACTGATCGAGGCCGCCGACCACGCCCTGGTGAAAGGCGCCAAGCAGAGCGGCAAGGACCGCATCTTCCTCGTGGGCGAGAACGATCAGGTGTCCGACCACGACGGGCCGCATTAAGGCGAACGCTCGCCTGATCTCCCTCTCCCGGTACTCCGGGAGAGGGCCGGGGTGAGGGTCTTTGGGCACCGTGTGATACACTTCCTCACACCGGCGCCATGCACTCCCTCGAATCCACCATCACCCTGTGGTCCGCCATCGCCGCCGGTCTCTCGCTACTCGCGATCGTCATCGCCTGGCGCGGCCGCCTAATCGACGACCACCCCCTCTGCCGCAAGTGCGGCTTCGACCTCTTTGGCCTGCCGGAAGCGAGTACCAACTGCCCCGAGTGCGGACGGGATATCACGCGCCCTCGCGCCCGGCGGCTGGGCAATCGTCAGCCGCGCAAGCCGCTCTTCTGGATCGGATCATTCCTCCTGCTGATCGCGGCAAGTCTGCTCGTCATGCTTGCCATCGGTCGCGTCCGCCACGTGAACTGGAATCAATACGAGCCTGTCTCGTGGCTCATCCGCGAGACCGCCGCGGACGACGCCGCCACGCGCGACGCGGCAATGAATGAGATCATGGCGCGCCTCACCGCAGGCAAGCTCTCCGATGCTTCTCTCCGTGAATTGGCCCATGCCGCCCTTGCCGACCAGAAGGACCGTTCGCAGCCCTGGTTCGCCCGTTGGGGCGCCTTCATCGATACCGCCCGCGCGCAGGGCCGTTTCACCAGAGAAGAGTGGCATCAATACTGCCGACAGGCCGCTGACTGCGTGGATTTTGAGATCCGTCCAACGATCCACAAAGGGCATCCAATCCCATTTCGGCTCATCAGTCGGCAATCCCGCGGGATGCCTCTCGGAGTGCTAATCGCCGGAGATCCCACCTGCGAAATAGACAACCTAACGTTGCCCATTTCGCCGCAGAATGACCAGGATCACTTCAATTGGATTTCACCGGGCAGCAGATGCGATTTCGTCGCCGAACAGACCGAGGAATCCATTAAGAAACTCGCGGACGGCGAACACGAGGTCACCATCAGCCTCCCGATCGCGTTCATCGATTCGCACGGTTCCGAAGAAGTCGCCGCGACCGTCACTCGCCGGATTCGTCAAGTCTCGGACGACCGCCCTCTTGTCAGACCGGTGGCGGATGCAAAGCAGCAAGACATTGTCAGGTCGAATCTTTCAGTCGTCCTGCTGGCCGATCGCGGCACCCAATCCGTCACGGTTTACCTCGCCAGCAAGGGTGCTCGGTACGATATCGCTTGCGCCGGATCACTTCGCATCGGCTCGTCCGAATTCGACCTGGGACTGATCCTGTTGCCTGCCGGGCGCTCCCGCCACATTAGCATTCCATTGGCTGGCGCGCTTCAGTTTCGAGACCCCTCGTCGGCGGACGTGGTACTCGAGCCCAGCGCCGAAGCCGCGGAGTGCAGCGTGGACTCGAAGGAATTCTGGGGCGAGTCCATTTTCTTCAAAAACGTGAGAATCGCGCGGTGGGATGCCGATCCGCTCACGCGCTGATCGCGCTGATCTTCACCGACGTGTACTTCTGCCGATGCCCCGTCTTGCGGTAATACCCCTTGCGCCGCCGATGCTTGATCGAGGTCACCTTGGGCCCCTTCACCGGCCCCAGCACCTCCGCCGTCACCGTCGCCCCGCCGACGATCGGGTTGCCCACCCGCGGCTGCCCCTCGCCCGCCACCAGCAGCACCCGGTCAAACGTCACCGTCTTCTCCCCCTCGGCGACCTTGCGGTCGATCTTAATCACCTGCCCAGCCGTGATTTTGAACTGGGTACCGCTGTCTTCAATGATGGCGTACATCGCGCGCGCTCCGTTGGGCTCGATTCGTCTGAAAATTGGGAGGGGGTATTGTGTTGATTCCGCTTTCAATGTCAAGCAAACCCGATCGGCCTGACAAAACCCGGTCAAAGGACGCCGGTTTACACGTTCTGGCCATACTTAACGCTTGTGCTCGCGCAGGCCGGCACGACAATATTGCAGATCACCTCCGATGCGCGCCAGCAAGTCGTCATTCACGTGGGGCGGGTTCCGCCGGCTTCTGAAGGTCTTGCTTCCCCTGCTGTCGTTCGTGATCGCGCGCGCCCAGGACCGGATTCCGCCGCCCAATGGGACAGGGCTCGTCCTGCCGCCCGGCGTGGATCGCGCCACCGTGCCGCTAACGCGGGGCCGCGACGGAACGCTGCGCACAAAGGTTTCGATCGACGGGCGCGACGCCGGGTGGTTCGTCCTCGATACCGCGGCCAGTCACACGACGATCGATGCCAGGGTCGCCCAGCGTCTCAACCTCGCGCGCGCGGCGGAGGTGCAGGTTGCTCAGGCCAGTGGCTCGCGGCGGATGATCATCTGCGAAGCGCTGGATGTGCGGTTGGCCGGCGTGCGTCTCGGGTCGCGATTTGTGGCGGTCGATGACCTGGCCGGGGCGGATCAGGCGGGCGTGCTGGGGACCGACGCGCTGCGCGACACGCCGGTCACGATCGACTTCCGCGAGCCGAGCCTCGCGTTTCATGTGCGGGGCAGAATGCCCGCCGAGGTGACCGCGCGCGCGAAGGAGTTGCCGCTGCAGATCCTCGACGGCTGCCCGGTGATCCGCGCGAGTCTGGGCGGGCGCTCGGGGCGGTTCGCGCTCGACACGGGGATGAGCGGCGCCGCGCTGGCGGTCGTCGATTCCTTCGCGCTGCGGGACGAGGATTTGCGCCCGCAGCGGCGCCTGCAGCGCGAGGAGGCCGCTGCACCGGGGGCGCGGACGATGCGCTTCGAGGGACTTGAACTGGCTGGCCACACGTTCGCGAGCGTGTGGGGCACCCTGGTCGAGCGGATCCCCGGATGGACGATGCGCGTGCCCCAAGGCTGCGTCGGGACGATCGGCGTGCGCCCGCTGTCCGAGTGCCGGCTGACGCTCGACGTGATCGGCGAGCGGGCGTGGATCGAGTGGGGGCCGGCGGCGGAGCCCTCGGGCGCGACAACCGACGATTCCGGGACCGATGGCCGGCCGCCGTTGGTGCGCGCTGCCGAGGCCGGGGATCTCGCGGCGGTGCGCGGGCTGCTCGCGGCGGGCGGCGCCAAGCCGGACGCGGCTACGGTCGGCGGGGTGACGGCGCTGCACCGCGCCGCGGAGGCGAATTATCCCGAGATCGTGGGGGCCCTCCTGGATGCGGGCGCAAACGTGAACGTCGTCGCGCGGGATGGGACCACGCCGCTGATGATGGCGACTTACGCGGGTTCGACCCAGGCGGCGGTGGCGCTGCTCGATCACCGGGCGGGCGGGCGCGCCGCGACCGAACTCGGGTACACCGCGCTCCATGCCGCGGCGATGGCGCGCCGTGCAGACCTGGGCCGATTGCTGCTGGCCGCGGGCGCGGACGTTCATGCCCGCGCGAGCGATGGCGGGACGGCCCTCGCGATCGCAGCGCTCGAAGATGACCCGGATTTCGTCCGCCTGTTGCTCGCCGCCGGCGACGATCCGGGCGCCAAGCTCAAGAGCGGCAAGAGCCCGCTCGACATCGCGATGCAGCGGGGGAACGTGCGCGCGATCGAGGCGCTGCGACGACTGCCGCCCGGCGGCGCCCAGCTCTCAAACGCAAAGGCAAGCGCGGTCGTGACGCTGGCACGCTCCCAGGGATCGCCCTGCGCGCGCGTGTCGATCGACGGACAGGATGCCGGGTGGTTTCTGATCAGCCTGCAGACGCCGGCCATCCTCATCGATACGAACGTAGCGCAGCGCCTGAAGCTGCCGCAGCTCGGCGACGGCCGGACCGCGGACGCGGCGAGCTTTTACCAGGCGAAGGGCATCGCGATCGAAGCGGTGGGGCTGGGCCCGCGCGTGCTGATGGCGGCCGAGCTGGATCGCCTGGCGTTCGTCGGCGGCAAGATCGCGGGCGTGCTCGGCTGGCCCGCCCTGCTCGACCAGCCCTGCACGCTGGACCTGCGCGAGCCGAGCCTGACGTTTTACCGGCCGGGGTCGATCCCGCCGGAAGTCACCGCCAACGCAATGCCGCTGCGGGCGCGGTTCCTGCCGATCGGCCCGGCCATCTGGGGGAAGGTCGAGGAGGAAACCGGGTGGTTCCGGCTGGACAACTCGGTAAGGCCCGAGGAGTTCTTCGAGTTCTCGCAGTCGTTCGCGGCAGAGCGCGCGGATCTGTTTCGCGGGCGGCATCTGCTCAATGACGTGCGCCCGCGGATGGGCAAGGTGGTCGAGCGCTCGGTGACCCGGCTGGACTGGGCGGCGCTCGCCGGGCGGCGGATCGCGCCGGCGGCGGTGGCGGTTGGCGTCGCGCGCGGGCCGCAGGCGTGGCGGCGGACGCTGGATGGGACGATCTCGCTGCCATCGACGGACCTGCGGCTGACCCTCGACCCTGCGAATCACAAGGCGTGGCTGGAGTGGCTGGAGGCCGAGCCGGCGGACGCCTGTGCGCGGCGGCTGGAGGCCGAGTCCTCGCGCGGTCCGGCGCCGCAGCCCGCGCTGGTGGCAGCGCTCGGCCAGGGAAAGTTCAACGCCATCACCCCCCTGCTCGATCACGGGGCCGACCTGAACCAGGGCGACATTTCGGGCGTCACGCCGCTCATGCGCGCCGCGGAATCATCCGCAATCGTCAAGCAGTTGCTCGACCGGGGCGCCGATCCCAACGCCGTGGCGGCGCTCCGCGGCGACACGGCGCTGATCCGCGCGGCCGAAATCGGGAACGTTCAGAGCGTCAAGCTCCTCCTGGCGGCCGGCGCGAAGGTCGATCACGCCAACACGCTGGGACAGACCGCGCTGTATCGGGCTGCGGAGGCGAACTGGCCACAGATCGTGGACGTGCTGGCGGACGCGGGGGCGGACGTGAACCGGATGACGCGGGACGGCTGGACACCCCTGACCACGGCGGTTTCGCGCCAGGGCAAGGAGACGGTCCTGGCGCTCGTCCGGCATGGGGCCAATGTCCGCCTGGCGGCGCGGGGCGAGGCGTCACCCCTGGGGATCGCCGCCTACAACGGCTACGTCGCCGTCGCCCGGCTCCTGATCGACGCGCATGCCGACGTGAACCAGTCCAGTCGCGACGGCGTGACCCCGCTGATGGCCGCAGCGGCGAATAACCAGGTCTACGCACTACGGTTGCTGCTGGGGGCAGGGGCAGATCCCGAGGGGTCGATCGGCGGGCGGACGGCATTCGATTTTGCGCGCGAGCGCGGACAGGTGGAAGCGATGCGGGTGCTCAGGTTTGAGATTGCCGGACGGTGATCATCTTGCGGTGTCCTGCCCACCCGGTCGTGCGTCACTGTCCACGCGCTGGGCCGTTTCGGAAATCGACCGGCCGATCGTTCTTCTGCTTCGGCCCGGGTGTGCTCCGGCCGCTGGTGACAATCGTCTCGAGCAATGCGGTCAGACGCTGGACCGTCTCGGGATTGGCGGAGGCGACGTTGGCCTTCTCGCCGATGTCGCTGTTCATCTCGTAGAGTTGGAGCTCGGGCAGTTTTTCACTCGTGGCCTGCTTGTCAGTCGGCTTGCCCCAGCCGCCGCTGCCGGGGCAGAACTCGAGCTTCCACGCACGCTCGCGGATGGCGAAACGGCCGTCGATGCTGTGATTGACGACGCTGCTGCGCGCGCTCGTGCCGTTGCCCAGGAGTTCGCCCAATAGGCTGAAGCTGTCCTCGGCGGCGTCGTCGGGGATCTTGGCGCCGGTAAATTCTGCCGCCGTCGCCATGAAGTCGGTCAGGCAGACCAGCGTGTCCTTGCGCACGCCGGCCTTGATTCGGCCAGGCCAGCGGACGAATAGAGGAATGCGGTGGCCGCCCTCCCAGATGTCGGACTTGGCGCCGCGGAAGTTGGCGCTGGGGTAGTGGCCGAGCTTCTGAAGGTGCTCGAACCCCGCGGCGGGCGACGTCCCATTGTCGCTGGCGAAGAAGACCAGCGTGTCCTCCGCCAGGCCGGTCCTGTCGAGGGCGGCCAGGACCTGTCCCACGGCGTCGTCGGTCTGCATGACGAAATCCCCGTAGGGACCGAGACCGCTTTTGCCCTTCCACGCATCGGTCGGCACGATCGGCGTGTGGGGTGAGCTGAGCGCGAGGTAGAGGAAGAACGGGTGGCCGGCTTTGGCGTCGGCGGCGCGGGCGTTGAGGGTCTCGATGGCCTTGCGCGTAAGGGTGGGAAGAACGTCCACGGCTTCGAAGTCCGGGGCGGCGGGCCCTGAGCGCACCCACTTCTTGGTGGCCGTCGGCAGCGCGGTGAGGTGGTCGTCCTGGATGAACGCGAACGGGGGCATGTCGAGTGAGGCCGAGATGCCGAAGAACGAATCGAACCCGTGCGTGACCGGCCCGTCTGCGATCGGTTTGGAAAAGTCGGCGGGCCAGCCGGCGCGCCTGGCCTTTTCGGCAGAGTCGGCCCACCTGGCCCAGCCCAATCCCAGGTGCCACTTGCCGACGCAGGCGGTGTGATAG
>DATBFY010000014.1:0-5492 GCA_036558265.1 Tepidisphaeraceae bacterium
AGTACGCCGACTGCGTCCCCATCCTCCTCGCCTCCCCCGGCGCCCGCGCCGTCGCCGCCGTCCACGCCGGCTGGCGCGGCATCGTCGCCGGCGTCCTCCCCGCCGCCGTCGCCCGGCTGGCCTCGCTCGCCCAATCCGCCCCAGCCGCCCTCGTCGCCGCGATCGGACCCTGCATCGCCCGCGACGCCTTCGAGATCGGCCCCAAGATGATCGACACCTTCGTCAAGACGATCGACCCCCAACCCCCACTGCGCCGCGCCGATACCGGCAAGGGCTTCATCGACCTGCGCGAGTCCACTCGCCGGCAACTGGTCTCCGCCGGCCTCCGCCCCGACCTGATCGATACGACCGACCAGTGCACCTTCGCCAATCGCGCCGAGTTCTTCTCCCACCGCCGCGACGGCCCCGCCACCGGCCGCATGGCCGCCCTCATCGCCCCGCGCGGGAAACGATAAACCTCCCCGCTGGGTGGCACTGGCAAGCTCTCAGGCTTGCCAGTGGCGACGCCGCGCAGTCACCTGATCTGCGCGCAAAAAGAATCCCGGCGCATGTCAGCCACGCGCGGGGATGATCGCTACAACGTTTTGTAAAGCAGCTTACGCCGTCCCCGCCGCCGGCGCCTTATACCGACGCCGCGTCGGCTTCACCACCAGCCCCATCTTGATCGCCTTCGTGCTCGCCTTCACCCGCACGATCCGCCCGTCGATGATGGCCCGAACCTTCTGGATGTTCGGCTTGAACTTCCGCGCCGACAGCCCGGTGATCTTCGTGCCGACGCCGCCCAGGTACTTGGCCTTGCCTCGGGTGGTCTTCTTCCTGCCGAACCGGGTCTTCTTCCCGGTGAAATAACAAACGCGGGGCATGTTCACCTCTGTCAGATTCCGATTTTCAGGGCCGGGAAGTGTAGGGTCAACGCGCCCGCAATGCAAGCTCCGCGCGACCACGCAAAAAGCCCCGGGAACAGCTTCCCGGGGCTTGGTTTGCATGTACGTCATGTGCCGCGCGGCTTACTGCCCGGCCACCTTGCTCGAGAGCAGCGGGAACTGCTTCTGCTCCTGCTCTCGCTGGATGATGATCGTCGGCTTCACCAGGATCAGCAGCACCGACTCGTCCTTGGCCATCGAGCGGTTGGTAAAGAGCCGCTTGAGGAACGGGATCTTGGAGAGGACCGGCACGCCCATCTCCTTCTCGATCTCACCCGCCAGGGTCTGACCGCCCAGGAGCAGCGTGCCGCCGTCCGGGACGCTGACCGTCGTGCGGACTTCGGTGAGCTGCAATTCAGGCTCCTGGATGAAGCCCGACGCCTGGTTGTTCGCGATGATGCTGTTGTTGATGCCGCCGCCCACACCGGGCCCCGTCTGGACGCCGGCCGTCGCGCTCTGGAAGTTGAACGTGAACAGGTTGAGCAACTGGGCGAGCTGCGGACGCAAGGTCAGGGTCACATACTTGCGGTCGGCCGATACGGTCGCCTGCACGTCGAGCAGCACACCCGAGCTGACCACGTCCACGGTGGGCTCGAAGCTCGACGAGTTGTTCCCGACCACCGCGTCCAGGTTTGACACGTAGGCACGCTGGGTCGCCACCAGCACGTAAGACCGCTGCCCGTTGAACAGCGTCACGCGCGGCGCGGTCAGGGTCGTGCTGGTTTGCGACGCCTGCGTCGCCTGTAGCAGGAAACTGACCCGGAAGTCGTCCAGGATACCGCCGTAAGCCCCCGCAAGACCCAGTGCCGACAGCGACGCAGTCCCGCCGGTTCCCCCCGACGAGCTGGCGGTCGATCCGATGCTGCCCGGCACGCCCGTGGTCGGGTTCGCCGTGAACGAGCTGGAATTCTGCACCACCGTGATCGGGCTCCAGTGCGAGTTGGGCCCGGGGTTGGCGTTGAACGTCGCATCGATGTCCAGGCCCACGTCCTCCAGGAAGTTCTTGGAGACCGACAGGAAGCGGGTTTCGATCGTGATCTGGATGGCGCGCGTTTCGCGGAGCTGTTCGAGGAGGTTGACCAGTCCACGCTGGTTCTCCGGGGTCTGGGTGACGATGAGCTGCCCGTTCAGGGGTCGCACCCCACCCACCGAGCCGCCGGCATCGCGCCAGGAGGTCGGATCGACCGTTTCCTGGATCAGTTTCACCAGGGCGTCCTGGCGTTCCTGGAGAGTCTGAGTCTTCTCCTGCTGGTTGCCGCCGCCGCCGCCGCCGAAGAGGCCGCCGCCGCCACCGCCGCCGCCTCCACCACCCCCTCGGCCACCGCCGCCACCCCCTCGGCCGCCTCCGCCGCCACCGCCACGGCCACCGCCGCCACCGCCGCCGCCACTGCCGCTTTGCTGGTCGAGGCTGAAGCTGGGGGCGTTGTCGAAGTCGGGGACTTCGACGAGGAGGTCACGGATGTCGTAAACCCTTGTGTTGACGTTCTTTGCGAGATCGTCGGTGGTCGAGACGGTGATGACGCCCTCGTCGATGGTGTAGGCGAGCTTGATGTTGCCGCCGCCCACGTCGTCGAGGATGGTCTTCAGGGCCTTGGAAAAGCGCACGTCCTTCAGGCGGGCGGTGACCGGGGCGTCCTTGTTGATACCCGCGGCCTCCAGGGCACGCCAGTTAACGAAGATGTTCGACCCGGAGACGTCGCGGAGGAAGTCCATGACGTCGGCGAGTCCCTGGCCATTGAAGTTGATCTCGGGAAGCTTGCGGTCGAGCTGTGCCTGGACGGCGAGGTCTTCCTGCTTGAGGCCGCGCTCGCTCTTGACCTCGGCATCGCGCATCTCGCTGATGTCAGGCCAGTTCTCGGGATAGCGGAGGACGTCCTCGTACGGGACCTTGCGTTCCTCGGCCGCGTTCATCGTGTTGGTGAACTCGCGGTCGCGCATCTCCATGGCGTGGCGCTGCGTCTGGAGCTGGTAGTAGTCGTAGACCAGGGGGCGGGCGCCGCGAACGTAATCGTTGTTCGGATCGATGCTTGCGATCTGATCGAGGATGCCCAGGGCCTGCTTGTAGTTGCGCCGGCGGGTGGCTTCCTGGGCCCGCTCGATGAGCGAGGCAACCGTCCGCTGCGTGTCAAGTTGCTGCTGGCGAAGCCGCTCGGCCTCTTCCTCGGCGGTCCGCTGCACGCGCGTGACGTTTGCCTGCTCTCGCGCGGTGGCTTCGGCCTGATCGACCTCGGCCTTGGCACTCGCGAGGGCGGCGTTCATCTCACCCATTTCGGCGGGGGTGAAGAGGGCGGCGTCGGAGTCGCGGGCGACGGTGGCATCGTCCAAGGCGGCGCGTGCCTCGGCAAACTTGCCCTGGCCGGCGGCGGTGCGGGCGTCGCGGACCCGCTGGTTGAAGCGGTACTTGATCTCGTCCTTGCGGATCTGGATGCTGGTCGGGAGGTTGGCGTTGCCGTTGGGACGGGCGGCGCCGGTCAGCACCATGAGTTCCTGTTGACCGGCCTTGGCCTGCTCGTTGGTGGGGTCGAGAGCGAGGGCCTCGGAGTAAAGGCGGAGGGCGTCGGCGTTTCGTCCGGCGGCCTGGGCCTGACGGGCCTCATCCACGCGCTTGCGGGCGGTGTACTGCTTTTCCTGCTGGGCGATCTGGTCGCGGGAGGCGGCGTTCTGAAGGTCCGCCTGGGCACCGTTTGCGGGGGGCGCATTCTGAGGAGCCGCGTTTGCGCCGGTATTTTCGGGGGGCTTCTGACCGGTGTCCTGCGCGAGGACCGGGTTGGCGTGGGCGGCGGCGAGCTCAGCCTCGTGCTTGGCGCGGTCGGCCGACTCCTTCTTGTCCATCCGCTCGAGGTACTTCTGGGGCGAATCCTCAAAGAGTCCCGGCTTGTAGCCGTTATCGCGGGCGATCTCGAAGTTTTTACGTGCGGCAATCCAGTCGCCTTCGCGATAGAGCTTGCGGGCTTCCTGGTAGGCGGCCTTGGGATCGGTCGCAGCGGCGGCGGCACCGGTATCGGTGGGGGTTGCCGCGGCGGCAGCGGCGGCGGAGGGTGCGGCGGCGGCGGATGGAGTCGTGTCGGAGGGGGCGGGCTTGGCGGCGGTGGCACTTGCGGCGGCCGCAGCGGCTGCGGCGGCGTCGGCCTCGTGGCGGGCCTTGTCGGCGTCGGCGGCCTCCTTCTTGTCCATCTTGGCGAGGATCGAATCGGGCGCCTCTTCGAAGAGCCCGGTCTTGTAGCCGGCGGCGCGGGCGGCTTCGAGGTTCTTGCGGGCGTTGATCCAGTCTCCCTTGCGGTACTGGTCGCGCCCGGTGTGGTAGAGGGCCTTGGCGTCGGCGGCTGCCGCGGCGGCGGTCTCGCCGCCCATGGCCTGGGCGACGGCGATCTGCTCGGTGGCCTTGCGCTTGGTGCCGTCATCGGCGAAGCCGTTGTTGGCGGCGGCCTGGAAGTGCTTGACGGCCTCGTTGGCGTTCTTCTGGTCGAGGGCAGCCTGGCCCTGCTCGAACTCGGCGCGTGCGGTCTTGCGCTCGTTGGCGGCGGACTGGGCGTCCTTGATGGTGGCGTCGTAAGAGCGTTTCTCGTCGGCGGAGAGGGCGTCGGGCTTGACCTGCTGGAGGGTTGCCAGCGCCTCCTCGTACTGTCGTTTGGCGAACTGGTCGATGCCCTGCTTGAGGAGTTCGGAATCGGAGGCCTTGGGCTGCTGGGCGAGGAAGGCGGGTACGACACCGATGTAGGGCCGGGGGGCTGCGGCGGGACGGAACGTGTCCTCGCGTGCTGCGGCGGGGATGGCGTCCGGCGCCGTGGGCTGCGCCCCTGATGCGGCAAGTGCCGTGACGAGGTTGGCGGGTGCGCCGACGGCGACGGCCAGGGCCATCATGGCGCCGCGGCGGCGACGTCGCGAATGCGCGTCGTCGGTCGGGCGGCGGTCGGCGGCGTTGGGGGGCGTATTGACCTGGCTCGCGCTCCCCTTGGGGTCGCGGCTCATCGAGACGGGGTCATTTGGAAACACAGCGTTCCTCCTGGAGGGAAGGACAGGCCTTCACGCGTCACGTCTCTCGACCGCGCGCCACTGCGGTCGATTGGTTCTGGACTTGCGCTCACCGGCGTGCGCGTCGAGTGTCAGACCAGACCGCGGCGGATTGCCGGGGTTGGCCTGATCATTCCGTGGGTCAACGGATCGGACGTGCAGACGGGGATCGGAAGACCGTGAGGACATGGGCGGGACGGCGTTCTTGAAGAAGGCTCCTGGTGTCGAACTCTTGGTAGTCGTTCCTGGCACCCTGATCTCAAGGACACGGCGGCGAAGGTTTAATGTAGCGGGGTTGGAACTTATGGGCGAAAGGTTTGTCCCTTTCACGACATGTCCGCCGCTCTACTCCTCCGCCGGTCGGGTGCCTCCCGGACATAGCCCCGGGGGTGTCGTTCACCGCACCGGCCCGACGGTCATTGGCGGGTGGGAGCGGTGTTCCGCGGTGTGCTGAACGGGGGACAAGGTTCTCGAAGGTTGTTCAGACACGCGGCCCGTTGGGCCGCCGCCAAACCGGTTGGAACGGGTTCGAGAGTCGTGTCCGGTGATTCAGTTCAC
>DATBFY010000015.1:0-18472 GCA_036558265.1 Tepidisphaeraceae bacterium
CCGATTACGAAGAGCCCCCCGTCCCCACGATCGCGGCTCGCCAGACGGGCGGCTGGTACTCCGTCCCCGCCCCAGGCGGCTCCTGGGACCCCACCGACAACGGCCGCTACCGAGTCCTCATCCGCCGCCGCGCAGTCCTCGACACCAAAGGCAAAGCCGTCCCCGTAGGCCAGATCGGCGCCTTCCGCGTCAACCTCCAGGCCGCCCAGACCGAACAATCCTTCTCCGCCCCAGCCGACCAGCCCCTCGTCATCACCCAACGCCCCAAACGCGACACGCCCGTCTTCCTCGCATAAACGGGGCATCCAATCGCGCAACCGCTGCTCGTGCTCAGCGAAACTGAAACACTACCACCCACCGCCTCATTGGAATCATTCTCAAACTCGCGATACCATTGTCCCGGACATGTCTCTCCTCCGCGAACCTTAGCCCCGCTCCCCGACCCCCCACCGGCGCAGTCTCCCCGTTCTCGACCGACGTATTACCCTGTAACTCATGCCCGAAACCAGCACCCCATCCCTCGCCGCCCCACCCGCCCTGCTCCGCAAGCTGGACCAGATGGCCGCGCGCTACGCCGAACTCCAGGACGCCCTCAACGACCCGGCCTTCGTCGCCAATCCGCAGAAGATGATCGCCGCCAGCAAGGAGACCGGCCAGCTCGAACCCGTCGTCGCCCGCTACCGCGAATACCAGAAGTCCGTCAAACAGCTCGACGACCTCCGCGAGATGGCCAAAGGCGCCGACCCCGACATGGCCGCCCTCGCCCAGGAGGAGCTGCCCGCCGCCGAGTCCGCCGCCAGCGACCTGCTCGAGGCGCTGAAAGACCAGTTCATCGCCGCCGAGGACAACGCCGTCGATTCGTTCTTCCTGGAGATCCGCGCCGGCACGGGCGGCGAGGAGGCCGCACTCTTCGCCCGCAACCTCTTCGAGATGTACCGCAAGTACAGCGAGGCCCACCGCTGGCAGTTCATCGTCAACGACTTTTCCATCAGCGAGCGAGGCGGGTTCAAGGAGGTCATCGTCAACGTCAAGGGCGACGGCGCTTACCGGCACCTCCAGTACGAGGCGGGCGGCCACCGCGTCCAGCGCGTCCCCGAGACCGAGGCCCAGGGCCGCATCCACACCTCCGCCGCCACCGTCGCCGTCCTCCCCGAGCTGCCGGATGTCGAGATCCACATCGACCCCAAGGACGTCGAGGAATTCGGCTGCCGCGGCGGCGGGCCCGGCGGGCAGAACGTCAACAAGGTCGAGACCGGCTGGTTCATCCGCTACAAACCCAGCGGCCTGACCTTCAAGATGACCGAGCACAAATCGCAGGCCCAGAACAAGGAGCGGGCCTGGGCGCTGCTGCGCTCGACCTTGTATCAGGCCGAGCAGGCCAGGCAGCACGCCGCCCAGATGGGCGCAAGAAAGGCCATGATGGGCAGCGGCGACCGCAGCGCGCGCGTCCGCACCTACAACTTCCCCCAGAACCGCTGCACGGATCACCGCCTGGGCGGCAAAGGGGGCGGGGAGAAGAACTTCAACCTGGACCAGGTCATGGAGGGGAGCCTGGATGAGGTCGTGGCGGCGCTGATGGAGATGGATAAGCGGCAGCGGTTGGAGAATCTGTAAAGGACCGCAGCGTCGCGTCCACAAAAAATGTGATTTCGCCGCCTCGTCCCCGTCGTCGCTCGCGGTTTCGCGGATCGATAAGACCCCGGAACCCTCGGGGTTTCACCGCCCCACTTCCCCTCCCGCTCCCCGCGATTACAATACGCCACCCGAGGAGCTGCTCATGGCCAAAGCAAAAAAGCCCGCGTCCGCCCCCAAGAAGAAGACCACCGCCGCCAAGTCGGCCAAGCCCGCCGCAAAGAAACCTGCCGCCGCTAAACCAGCCGCCAAATCGGCCAAGCCCGCCACCAAGGCTGCCGCCAAGCCCGCCACCCGGGCCGCCGCCGCCGCCAAACCCGCTGCCCCGGAGAAGAAGATGCCTGCCAAGAAGCCCGCCGTGAAGAAGCCTGCCGCCAAGCCGATGCAACCCACCGGCACCCCTTTGATCGACACCAACCTGGTCGCTCAGAACGCCGCCGCCATGCTGCTCAACCGCGACGTCCTCGAAAGCGCCACGCCGCCCGCCGCGCCCGCCGCCGCCGCCCAACCCGCCCAGCCCCAGCAAGCTGGCGCCGCCCCCGCCAAGGAATCGGCGGCGTTCAAGAACCTCAAGGACCAGCTCGCCAAACCCAAGCCGGCCGCCCTCTCCAGCCTCTTCGGCCCCACCGGCCAGCAGAAGAAGACCGGGGGCAACCCCTTCGACCTCCACCAGCAGAAGGGTCACGCCCAGACCTTCGGCGGCATCAACAAGGCCGGCGTCCCCCGCCGCACGAACGGCTGATCAGCAATCCGCAATTTTGATGCGCGCCCGTGACGCGCGCGGCGCAACCCCCTCGCGCGAAAAATAAAAAATATTTCGCGCCAAAACCCCAGCGAAATCCCACCTTCACCAACTTTGATGGCGCCCCGCGCGTCACCGGCGCGCAATCCCGCGCCCATAGGTGGAGGACGCGCGCATGACCGACCAAAACGCTCCACGTAGGGCTCGCTTCAGCGAGCGAAATCCCCCCGCCGCGTCGCGCAGCGACTCCTTTCGCACGACTCCCCAAATCTCCCCAAAACTCCCCATCCCAGAAAAAAATCGCGTCCAGATTCCCCATCTTCCAAACCCCATCGATCCCTCGGCGCAAATCGAACCCAGATTCACAGCGCGTTCCGCGCAAAACAAAGCTCCTCCACCACCCGCCCGCCGATCAAATGCTCCTGGATGATCCGCTCGGCGTTCTCCGGCGTGACGTTCCGGTACCACGTCCCCTCCGGATACACCACCGCGATCGGCCCGGCCGTGCAGATCCGCAGGCACTGGCACTTCGTGCGATAGCACGGCCCGTCCCTGCCCGCGATGTTGAGCTGCTTCATCCGCTTCTTGAGGTACTCCCACGTCGGCTCGCCCAGCTCGGGCGCGCAGCAGTCGGGCCCGACGCAGATGAACAGGTGCCGCCTCAATTTCCCCACCCCGAAGTTGGCGGCCATCACCTCGGGCGGAAGATTGTCCGGATTGGCCATGGACGCGATGATAGCGGGGATGAACGGGGTTGGGACAGGTCGGCGTCTTCGGCCGCGGCCGTTGGCCTGGCGACTGGGGTTTTGGTCGTTCTGGATCGCGCTGGCGGCGCTCGTGTCCTGGCGAGTAAACCGGCCAATGCCAGACGGTCGAGCTCCCGAGGGCGAACGGTTGATGCGCATGTACGACGTGACGGACGTCACGGACGCGGCGGTTCGTCGGGCCTCCTCGGCGCTGGAGGCCAGGACTGAACGTCCCTACGTGCCGCCCCCGATGATTCCGCCGCCATCCGCCTCCGATCAACTCGTTTACCTGATCGAGGGGACGATCGATCCGACCTCCTGGCGCGACGCCGGCGGCACCGGCGGCATCCGCTACTTCGCCGGGCGGCTGATCGTCACCCAGGCGCCCGAAAACCACGACCAGATCATGGAACTGCTCGGCGCACTGCGGCGGACCGGACGGACCAGCCGAAGCACTCAACCGCACGACACGAGGTGAGTAAATGGGGACCGCGCCGCGCAAGGGACACGCGATCGCACTGCTGTCGCTGTCGCTGGCACTGCTCGTCACGCTGGCCGTGCTCTGGGCCCGCGGCCGCACGCACGGTCAGGTCGTCGCCCTCTTCGCCGACGGCGGCCGGGTCAGCGGCGTGGTCTTCTCGCGCGGGCAGGTGTTCGTCGTGATGACCAACCTGCCGCTCGACGGTCGCCGCGCCTGGACGATCGAGGCCCGCGAGGTCTCCGACGAGGACGCCCAATCGCTCCTGAAGCTCCTCGCCGGCCGCGTCGAGTACGAGAAGCGCTTCGGCCGGTTCGGATGGGAGCGCGGCAAGATCGACGAGATGCCGGGCGCGTGGTTCGTTGCCGGCGCATCGCCGCTTTGGCTGCCCATCGCGCTGCTGGCCATCCCGCCCGCCCTGTGGTTGCGTGGCCGACTCGTCCTCCACCGCCGCGCCCGCCGCGGCCTGTGCCTGGCCTGCGGGTACGACTTGCGCGCCACCCTCGGGCGCTGCCCGGAGTGCGGCTGGGAGCGGCCGACCGAAGTACAAACGGGGGAAATCCATGCCGCAAGACATCATTCCGCCGGCGCGTAGAATGCCCGGTCGCATGGACGTCGCCTCGTATTCCAAGGCCCCGATGACCGCGCCCGCCGCGGTGGCCCCCCGCCCCGTCTGGCGGCTTGATTGGCTCACGCCGGCGCGGTGCCGGCTGATCTTCGTCGCGCTGCTGGCCTTCGGGTTCTACAGTCACCTGCGTTACCTTCGCCACGACTGTCCGATCGACCTCTCCGGTGACGAGGCCCAGTACTGGGACTGGTCCCGCGCGCTCGACTGGAGCTACTACAGCAAGGGGCCGCTCGTCGCCTGGATCATCCGCGCCAGCACGTCGGTCTTCGGCAACCAGATGTGGGCCGTCCGCCTGCCGGCGCTGGTGTTCGCGGTTGCGACGTCGATCCTGACCTACTGGCTGACGCGCCGGCTCTTCAAGAGCGATCGCCTGGCGCTGGGCGTGATCCTGCTCAACCACACCGTGCCGATGTTCGTCGCCGGCAGCCTGCTGATGACGATCGACCCCCCCTACTTCTTCTGCTGGGGTCTGGCGAGCGCGTTCTTCGCGCTGGCTGTTCTAGACGAGCGCCGCTGGGCGTGGGTCGGCATCGGGCTGGCGGTGGGCGCCGGCATCCTCGCCAAGTACGGCATGCTGATCTGGCCCGTCGGCATGCTGGCATTCCTGCTGATCGACCCGGCCTCGCGCAGGTGGCTTCGCACCCCCTGGCCCTGGGTAGCGATGGCGATCGCGCTGCTCTTCCTCACCCCGGCCGTCGTCTGGAACGTGCAGCACGACTGGGTGACGTTCCGGCACGTGGCTAAGCAGACCGGGGCGGCGAAACAGGGCCGGCTGCTCGATGGGAACTTTTTCGAGTTCATCGGGAGCCAGCTCGGGGTGCTGGGGCCGGCGCTGGCGGTGATCCTGATTGGCGCGGTTATCTATGCATTGAAGAGACAGCGTGTCCTTCGCGCGAAGCCCTCACCCCGGCCCTCTCCCGGAATACCGGGAGAGGGGGCAAGACAAGATCGCGCCGTCGTCCTGCTACTCTGGATGGGCCTGCCCCTCTTCGCCATGTGTTTGCTCGGCTCGATCCGCTCCAAGATGCAGGTGAACTGGCCGGCGGCGGCGTACTTCTCCTGGATGATCCTGATCGGCTACTTCCTCGCCACGCGCCTGGCTGATCTGGCCGCCTGGCGGCGCTGGCGGGCGTGGTTCTGGGGGTCGGTCGTGTTCGGCCTCGTGATGATGCCGATCGCGCACAACTTTGAGATCCTCTACCCGCTCATCTCGCGCTACAACGCCTGGCGCGTCGATCGCGCCCGCGGCCGCGGCATCGATGACCCGAAGAAGCTCGAGAAGATCCAGATCGAGTTCCGCCAGGCCGACCCCACCGCCAAGCTCAAAGGCTGGCGCGAGCTGGGCGCCCGCGTCGGCCGCGAGATGCGGGGCCTCAAGGATCCCTTCATCCTCTGCGAAGACTACATGGAGACCGCCGAGGCCGCCTTCTACACGCCCGGCCAGCCCAAAACGTTCTGCATCGGCGCCTACATCACGAAGATCGAGGACCGCAAGCGCCGCACGCAGTACGATGTCTGGCCCGACCGCGACCTTGCCCAGCCCGCGCTCCGCGGCCGCGACGCGATCTACGTCGGCTACCTCAACGACGACCTGACCCGCAGCTTCACCAGCGTCGAGGAACTGCCCGAGGAGCCGATCTACCGCCGCGGGTGCAAGGTCCGGCGATTCAAGATCTACCGCTGCCGCGATTTCCATGGCCTGGCGATCCAGCCGCCCGCGGGGGGCTTCTGATGAAGATCGAACGTCGCCGGGAGCGCGAATGGGGCTGGCTGTTCGCGCTTGGCGTATTCGTCGCACTGGCGGCCGTGTCGTACGCGGCGTGGGATGACCCGCTCGTGCGCTGGGTCCACGCCCACGGCATCGACAAGGCCACCAAGCAGTATTGGTGGTGGGTGCGTAAGGCGCGGGTGATCTGGCCCGGGCACTTCGCCTCCACCGTCCTGATCGCCCTGATCATCGGATTCGTTCATCGCGCCCACTGGCGTGGCGCGGCGCTGATCCTCCTCGCCGGGGTCTTCAGCGGCGCCAACTCGATCCTCAAATGGGCCGCCGGCCGCCAGCGCCCCAACCCGAAGCTCGGCGAACCGTCGATGGCCTTCCACCCCTTCGCCGGCGGCCTGAAAAAACTCTTCGTCCAGGAAAACCTCGCCTTCCCCTCCGGCGACGTCGCCCTGGCCGTCGCGACAGCCGCGGCGCTGTCCTACCTCATGCCGCGCGCCTGGCCGATCTGGTGGGCTCTGGCGGTGATCGTTGCCGCCCAGCGCATCGGCGAGAGCGCCCACCACCTCAGCGACTGCTTCGCCGCCGCCGCACTGGGCATCGTGGCATTTCATTGTGCAAGGCTGGCGTGTAGGTTATTACCCGACCGCTCAACTGACGAAGGCCAACCCCGCTCGTGACGGCGCCGCTCACTATGGATGGTCCGCAGCCCTACCTCTCCCTCGTCATCCCCTGCTACAACGAGGAGGAGAACGTCCCCACGCTCCTCCAGCGGGTCGAAGCCGCGCTGCGGCAGACCGGCAAACCCTTCGAGGTCGTCATCGTCGATGACGGCAGCACCGATTCCACGCCGCGCCTCCTCGCCGACGCGATGCGACAACACCCCTGGCTTCGCGTGATCCGCATGGCGAAAAACGGCGGCCAAAGCGCGGCATTCGAGGCCGGCTTCGACGCCGCCCGGGGCCAGGTGATCGCCACCATCGACGCCGACCTCCAGAACGACCCCGAAGAGATCCCGCGCCTCCTCCCCATGCTCGACCAGCAGCAGGTGGACATGGTCACCGGCTGGCGCAAGGAGCGGCAGGACACCTCATTCCGCCGCTGGCAGAGCCGCCAGGCCAACCGCATCCGCAACTGGATCAGCCAGGAAACGGTCAACGATTCCGCCAGCTCGCTCAAGATCTACCGCGCTTCGGCGATCAAGGGCCTGCGACTGTTCAACGGAGCGCACCGGTTTTTCCCAACCCTGGTAAAGATGCGCGGGTACAAGGTCTACGAGACGCCGGTCAAGCACAGCCCCCGCTTCGCCGGCACGGCCAAGTACGGCTTTCGCAACCGCGCCCTTCGCGCGTTCATCGACTTGCTGGGCGTGCGGTGGATGAAGGAACGATACCTGCGCTACCAGGCCAATGAAGTCCCGCGCGACGGGACGACTTAGGAGAAGGAAACATGAACATCGGCGGACACGACGTCGGCGTGTGCAGTTGGTCGCTCCACCCCAAAGACATGGCGGACCTGATCGCGCAGATGCAACAGGCCGGCCTGTCGCACGTGCAGCTCGGCCTCGCGGGTCTATCGGTGCTCGACGACAAGAACAAGGACCAGCAGCTCGGCCAGCTCCGCACCGCCGGCATCACCGTGACCGGCGGCATGGTCGGCTTTGCGGGCGAAGACTATTCGACGATCGCCAAGATTCGCGAGACCGGCGGCTTCGTCCCCGACAATGACTGGCCCCAGCGCCGCGCGATCACCGAGCAGGCCGCCAGGATCGCCGCCGACCTGCGCGTCCCGCACATCTCCGCCCACGTCGGCTTCGTCCCGCCGCGCGGGCAGGGCAACTACCAGAAGGTCGTCGATCGCATCCGCGACGTGGCCGACATGTTCACCCGCTACAACCTGGCGCTCCTGATGGAAACCGGCCAGGAACAGGCGGCCGAGCTGCTTGAGTTCCTCCATGACTTGAAGCGTCCCAACGTCTTCATCAACTTCGACCCGGCCAACATGATCCTCTACGGCGCCGGCGAGCCGATCGCGGCCATCAAGACGCTCGGCCAATTCATCCGACACGTCCACGTCAAGGACGCGACCGCGTCGGCCAAGCCCGGTCAGGATTGGGGCGCCGAAGTCCCCTTCGGCACCGGCCAGGTCGGCCCCAGGCGCTTCATCGACGCCCTGCACGGCGTCGGCTATCACGGCCCTTTGTGCATCGAGCGCGAGGCCGGCAACCAGCGCCTGGCCGACGTGAAGTTCGCCGTCGAATCGTTGAAGAAGGCGGTCGCATAGCCATGGGCGCTGGGGGCACGACTCACCGCGGTGCGTTGGGCGCCACGTGGGCGAAGGTCAGGTGCTGTGCCGCCGCTGCGGCCGGATCGCCCCCAGGCTGCCCTCGCAACCGTTCCGCAACGATTTCGGAAAGCAGATCGTCGAAAATATCTGCGCCCCCTGCTGGCGCGAGGCCATCGGGATGGGGAGCAAGGTGATCAACGAGCTCCGGCTCGACCTCTCCGACCCGCGGGCACAGAAGATCTGGGATCAGAACTCCGGGAGTTTTTGAACCTGACGTGAGCTGAAAAAGTTTTTCGCTCGAGGATGGTTTTCCACAAGTGTCGTGAAGATCATCTGTTACGGATGTGGCGCGGGTGGGAAATCAACCCAAAACCGACCCCAAAGCGACCCCGGCCGACCCCGTTTTGACCCATTCTGACCCTTGGTTGTCCCGAATGGGGGCTTCTGCCCCCAAGGTTCGGTGCCGGATCGGATCCGGGGCGGCGCGTTGCTCGCATGGCTCTCAAAGCTCTGCCCCGGCTTGCTGATGGCATTCGGTTGTCAATGAGCGCGTCGTGATGGGAAACGGCCCATCCATATCAAGAAGCGGGATTGCGCGCCGGTGACGCGCGGGGCGCCATCAAGATCGCGAAAGGTGGGTTTTTGCTGGGATTTTTGGCATTAAATTTTTTATTTTTTAAGCGGAGGGGGTTGCGCCGCGCGCGTTACCGGCGCGCATCAAAATGGCGAGTTCCTGGCGCGCGCGCGCGCGCGAGTTCAGCCGAATCGGATCGAAAACCAGCGTATTCCGCGAGCCGGCAGTCGCAGCGCGATCGCCAGGCGATGCGAGCCGGGCAGTCGCGTCATGCGGAGCGGCCATCCCCGCGCCGCACGGCGCACAAGCAATTGGATTCGTCCATCGTCGCTCAACAACCCCTCGCGGCAGAGCCACCTGGCAAAACGCAGTCCGTCGTCGTCGCCCGTGCGGGCCTGGGGCAGCTCGTGGGAGCGCGCGTAGCGCTCGACGAGCTCGTCGAACCGCCCGGCCAGGTCCGCGGCGACGGATGGCCAGGCCTTGGCGACGCCCCGGGCGCGCTTGGCGAGCAGCGACCGGCGGGCCAGCTCGATGCGCCGCGGATCGAACTCCGGCGGCGCAGGTTGATCGGTGGTCAGGGACTCGAGGAGTTGGCGTTGCCGGTCCGCGAGCGTGTGGCGGTCGTCATCATCGTCGCCGTCGTCAGGCATGCGTCTCCCGGTGCGCATTCCGGTTGCGGGCGCGCGACAAGGCGGCGCGGATGCGGTCCATTTCGGCGTTGAGGTGACGCTCGTCGGGGAAGTTGTCGTCGCGCTCGAGCATGACGCCCGGGAGCGGGGCGCGGGCCGCCAGTGTCTGGAGCAGGTCGAGGGCGCCGGCGGGGACATCGTGGGCGTGGGTGTCATGGTAGACGCCGTCGGCATCATTTTCGAACCCGCCTCCCATATGCACGTAGGCGATCCGCTCGAGGGGGATGCGGTCGATGAAGGTCGCTGGGTCCGTGCCCAGGTTGCGGTGGTTGGCGTAGACGTTGGCCACGTCGAGCAGCAGCCCGACGCCGGTGCGATCCACGACCGCGGCGAGGAAGTCGGCCTCGTCGAAGTCGCGCTCCGGCCAGTCGAACAGGGCCGAGATGTTCTCCAGCGCCAGCGGCACGGGAAGCAGATCCTGAGCCGCGCGGATGTTGTCCACGAGGACGTGCAGCGACCCATGCGTGCGCGGGATGGGCAGCAGGTGCCCGGCCTCATGGCCGACGGCGCGGACGAAGGCGATGTGCTCGCTCACCAGCGGCGAGCCCAGCTCGCGCGCCAGCTCGGCCAGATGACGGACGCGCGCGGGATCGACGCGCTCGGCGCCGCCGAGCGACAAGCTGATCCCGTGCGGCACGACCGCGAGGCCGCGCGAGCGCAGCACGTGCAGATGCCGTGGCAATCGCGCGGGCGCATCGAAATTCTCGGCGGTAATCTCGACGAAGCCCAGGTCGCTCATGCGATCGATCGCCAGCGCGATGTGCGGGCGCCACCCGATGCCCAATCCAAGGGTGAGCGTTGCGGTATTCATCCGCCGCATCCTCCGCCCCCGCATCCACCGCAGCCCCCGCCGCCGCAACCACCACCACCCCCACTGCTACAGCCGCTGCCGCCGCCGCAACCCGAGCCGCAACTGCTCGTCCCGACGCCGCTGGGCGGATTGATCGCCCGGCGAAGGTCACCCATCTCTTCGCCCAGCAGCACGGTTGGACCGAACAGCCCCATCGCCAGGGCGAAGTCCGCCGGCGCCAGCGAACCGGGGCTGGCGGTGGCGGTGCTGCGGAGGGCGGCGCCGCGGGTCCGCATGGATCGGAGTGTCGCATCGCCGGCGGCCGTGCGCCGGGGAGCACGGGCGAGCATGATGATCGCCGCGATCGCGGTCGCAAAGCAGAACAGCACGAGGAAACCCACCGGCCGGTCACGCGACAGCCCGATGCCGATCCTGGCAATGCCCAGCGTGAAGAGCAGAAGCAGCGGCAGGACCGACGGGACCGCGATCATCGCCCGCCGTCCGGCCGCATAGACCAGCCCGCGGGCCCGAAGGCGGCCTGCCGCGAGGTCCCCTGAAACCCGCTGGTGCACGCGCTGGACCGCCGATGATTTCTCCGCGGCGACCGCCACGTAAAGCGAGCGCTCCAGCGCGTGGACGGCGGTTTCAGGCGGGCGCACGGCCTGGAGCGAACGCGTGCCGGCGGTCAGGCGGATCGCGCCGCGACGATACAGGCTGGCGATCGCCGTGTTGATCGCCAGCCTGGGCCCGCCGGCCAGGTAGGCGACTTCGAGCGGGTCGAGGTCTTCGCCGTTCGCGGTCCGGCCGCCGTCGCGAGCGCCGCCGTCCGTGGATTTCACGACTTGGCGAATGACGATCCCGGCAACGACCGCCAGGACGAACAGGATCGCGTAGTACTTGAGGAACTCGGGGCCTCTGAGATCCAGAAGATCCATACGTCTCCCTTCATCGGGAAACGTACCATTGGAGCGAAACCAGGCCAGTACAGGCCGGCACGGCGTTTATAACCCGGTGCAAGCATTAAGCGCTCGCAAAGTGCGGGAGTTTTGGGTCGGTGTGCCGAAAAAGGTCGGTGCCCAGAGGCGCTTACGCCGTCGAATGATTCGCCACCACCTGACGATAAGCCGCCGCCGCGTGGATGCGGCGGAACATCAACCGCTGGTTGAGGGCCTGGGGGAGCGACGAGATCTCGGAAAAGCGGGTCAGCCGTCCATCGGGTTGCTTGACGAGGATTGCATCCGATTCGTCGGCCGGCGCGGTGGACTCGTAGGGCTCGTACGACGTGTCGGCCGGCTCGTCGTAGAACAGGTCGTACGCCGGATCGCCGCCCGCTTCCGCCACCGCTGTCTCGGCCCGCGCATAGACCGCTCGCGCCGCCTGCCCATCGGCAAGATGCGACAGGTCTACGGTCTTGTACAACCCGCGGTAGAGCAGCCCCCGGCACAAGCGCGCCAGCACCTCGTCGTCCGACCGCGTCCAGACCTTGAAACAGTGGTTCACCGCCACGTCGTCCAGGTCTACGAACTCCGCCATGCTCAACCGCTGCCCCAAAAGCGCCTTGTAGACGGCGTCGTCCCGGCGGGGCCACTCCAGCCGATCCTGCACCGCCAGGCGCCTGGCGCGCTGCAGCGCCAGCTTGACCATCCCCTCGGCGCTTCGGACGACCTTGTGGAAGTAGACGTTGCGGTACATGTTGTAGCGCGCGTGGAGGTAGTCCTCGACCGCGCTGACGCCCTTCCAGGTCACCGCAAGGCGTTTGCCGCCGTCGCCGTCCACGGTCAGGGCGTGCAGAAGCCATTCGAGGTCGTAGGAGCCGTAATGGCTCCCCGTCATGTGGTTGTCGCGCAGCAGGTAATCGAATCGGTCGGCGTCGAGGTGCGACGCGATGACGTCGTTGAGGAACGTCCGCTGGCCGTCGCGGGCCTGCAGAAAGCCGATGATCTTCTCGGGCAGGAAGCGGTCGTGGCGGATCAGGATGCGGTGGACCTCGCTGTCGGGGTCCTGGATCAGCCGCTGGGTCAGGCGCTCGTGGGAGATCCCCGAAACCCGCTCGAAGACGTGGGAGAACGGTCCGTGTCCCAGGTCGTGAAGCAGCGCGCTCACCAGGCAGACGGTTCGATCGTCCTCCGAGATGGCGATCTCGCGTCCCAGGTGGGCGAGCATTTGCCGGGCGGTCTCCATGACTCCCAGTGAATGGCTGTATCGCGAGTGCGTGGCCCCCGGATACGCCAGGTGAGCCATGCCCAGTTGCAGGATTCGTCGCAATCGCTGGAACTCGGCGGCGTTAAGGAGGTTGAAGAGCAGGCCGTCGATCGGCCGATCGATCTGGAACGCGATCACATCGTGTACCGGGTCCCGGATGATCTTCTGAGGCATGGGTTGGGTATTATGTTCAAGCCGGCAGACGCCGCCACACCGATAAAGGGAAGCGCGACGATGAAGAGCGCGATCGTCATCCTGACCCTTTTGCTCGCGAGCCATCCAGTGGTCGCGCGCGCCCCCGGCGCCGGCAAGCCCACCAAGCCGGTTACCCACCAGGTCGTGATCGACAAGATGAAATTCGTCCCCGCGGCATTGACGATCAAGCCCGGCGACAGCGTGGTCTGGGTGAACAACGACGTCCGCGACCATACGGTCGATGCCGCCGACGGGTCGTTCAGCTCGGGCAATATCGGCCCGGGGGCGAGCTTCACCCAGTCGTTCACCAAGGCGGGGAACCACGGGTACGCGTGCTCGCTCCACCCGCGCATGCGCGGGACGATCGCCGTCAAATGACACGGATTTGACCTTTGGACGGCAAGTCGTACCATTGATCACACCTGATGACCTCCACGATTTCCATCGCGCCGCGCATTATTATCCCGCGTAAACGCGGGTAGGGCCGATGGTTCGTATGACCTTTTGAGAGAGCCGCCCTGCCCGACTGGCAGGGCGTTTTCGTTTATAAATTGAGCATTCAAGGTGCATTATGAGCACAACCCGCCGCATCGAGATCTACGACACCACCCTGCGCGACGGCACACAGGGCGAGGGCTTCAACCTCTCGCTGCAGGACAAGCTGCTGATCGCGCAGAAGCTCGATGAGCTGGGGGTGGACTACGTCGAGGGCGGTTTCCCGCTCTCCAACCCGAAGGACGAGGCCTTCTTCCAGGATGTGCGCGGGCTGCGCCTCCAGAACGCGAAAGTGAGCGCCTTCGGCATGACCCGCCGAAGGGGAACCAAGGCCGAGGAGGACCCGGGCATGAAGGCGCTGCTGGCGGCTGAGACGCCGGTGGTCACGATCGTGGGCAAGACCAGCGACTACCAGGTGAAGACGGTGATGAACGTCACGCTGGAGGAGAACCTGAAGATGATCGGCGACACGGTGCGGCTGTTGCGATCGGCCGGCCGGCAGGTGGTCTACGACGCCGAGCACTTCTTCGACACCTACCGGAGCAATCCCGAGTACGCGATCCAGACGCTCCTGGCGGCGCAGGAGGCGGGGGCGAGCGTGCTGTGCCTGTGCGACACCAACGGCGGCTCGATGCCGGAGCTGGTCGCCGAAGCCACCGCGGCGGTGCGCAAGCAGACGTCGGTCAAGGTCGGCATCCACACCCACAACGACTGCGGGCTGGCCGTGGCCAACGCACAGGCCGCCATCCACGCGGGGGCCGATCATGCGCAGGGGACGATGAACGGCGTGGGCGAGCGCTGCGGCAACATGGACCTGATCCCCCTGATCGCCAACCTCCAGCTCAAGTACAGGCTGGACTGCCTGCGCCCCGGCACGCTTCGTCACCTGACCGACTCAAGCCGCTACGTGTACGAAATTGCGAATTACAACCTGGTGCCCGGTCAGCCCTACGTCGGTTCCAGCGCCTTCGCGCACAAGGGGGGCATGCACGTTCACGCGGTGCAGAAGGACGTTTCCACCTACGAGCACATCGCCCCGGAGACCGTCGGCAACACGCGCAAGATCCTGGTCAGCGAGCTGTCGGGCGTCTCCAACATCGCCACCAAGGCCGGCAAGAAGTTCGACGTCGAGAACGAGAAGGAAACGCTGCGGCGAGTGCTCACGAAAGTGCAGGACCTGGAGAACCTGGGCTATCAGTTCGAGGTCGCCGAGGCGAGCTTCGAGCTGCTCCTGCGCAAGGAGATCGGGCGGTACCGCACGTTCTTCGACCTGGACCACTACCGGGTTTCGGTGCTCAAGAGCAACGGGGAGGAGCCGGTCTCGGAAGCGACGATCAAGCTCAAGGTGGGGGAGGCGGTCGAGCACCGGGTGGCCGAAGGGGACGGCCCGGTGAACGCCCTGGACGGCGCCCTCCGCCAGGCGCTCAAAAACCACCTCCCGGCGATCCACGGGGTTCACCTGGTGGACTACAAGGTGCGCGTGATCAACAGCCGCGAGGAAACCGCGGCGGCGGTGCGCGTGACGATCGAGTGCCGCCGTGAGAAGGCCGGCGGCAGCAAGGAGATCTACGGCACGGTGGGGGTGAGCGGGAACATCATCGACGCCTCATGGCAGGCGCTGGTGGACGCGTATGAGTATCATCTGATTCACGTGGAAGAGGAGAAAAAGGGCTGAAGCGGAAGAGTTGCACGTAGCACGGGCGCGTCGCCCGTGTTGAACGTCATCGCGAGCGTAACGTCCATGCTACAGGACGTCGCGACCCATGCCACCTTATGCCGCTTGTCCCTCCGGGCTGGCGTCTTCAAGGCTGGTGATGAGTTGGATGTCGATGACGACCAACCGGCTCTCCGGCGTGGCGATCGCCAACGCGCGGCCATTGGGGAATCGCATGATGAATTCGGGACTGGTCACGCGAAATGCCTTGCCGTCGCCGGTATTAATCGTGAATGCTCGAAACGGCTGGCGCGTGATGAAGTCCTGAACCTGCTCCAAAGTCATGATCAACAGCCTCCTTTGAATTGTAGCCCAATGATACCATCAATACGCGTCGTCCGATAGCCTTCCGTACAGGGTCAACTCCCCTTGGGCAACCGGAACCGCGCGACCCAGATCTGACTCGTTTTCTCGGGGCCGCGGGTGGTGGTCCACATCAGCCAGCGGCCGTCGGGGGAGAAGACGGGCAGGCCATCGAAGCCATTGGTGAAGGTGACGCGGGTCTTGTAGGTGCCGTCGTCGCGCATCAGGTAGAGCTCATAGTTGGCGTGGCCGTGGAGGCTGGTGGCCCAGATGATGCGGCGGCCGCTGGGGTACCAGTAAGGGCCCCAGTTGACGGTGTCGAGGCGGTGAGTGAGCTGTCGCTCGTTGGCGATGCCGGTGATGTCGCCGTTGGCGTCGAATTTCAGGTCGGCGGTGAAGACCTGAAGCATGTTGTTGCCCTTGCGGTCGGAGCGGTAGACGATTCGCCGGCCGTCGGGGGAGAAGAAGGGGCCGCCGTCGTACCCGGGGGTGAAGGTCAGGCGGGTCTGCTTGCTGCCGTCGGGTTTCATGACGAACAGCTCGGAATCGCCCTGGAACCTGGAGGAGTAGAGGATCCACTTGCCGTCGGGGGAATAGCCGCACTCGGCGTCATAGTCGTCATTGTGGGTGATGGGGAACTTCGCCAGGTCCGCGCTGCCGCCGGGCGGGATCGCCGAGACCGCGCCGCGCCAGCCGTCGGCGCGGAAGATCTCCATCTCGGTGGGCATGTCCCACTTGTAAGTGCCGCTGGCGCGCTGGTAACCGCTTTGCTGGTTGGCCTCGTCCGGCGGCACAGCCTTGGTGGCGGTGGAGGCGAAGATGACCGAGTTCCCGTCGGGTGAGAAGTAGCCGCAGGTGTTCTTCGACCCGTTGGGGGTGATGCGGATCGGCGTGTTCAGGCCGGTGATGCGGTCGCCGTCCCACTTGAGCTGGGCGAGGTACATCTGGTACGGCTCGTTGGGCTGGACCGAGGCCTGGAAAATGATCCACTTCATATCGGGTGAGAAGTAGGCCTCCCCGGCGCGGGCGAAGTTGTGGGTGAGCTGGAGCGGGTCGGCGAGACTGTCGGCCTCGGCGGTGGTGGGGGTAGGATTGAACTCCGGGGCGTGGCAACCGGCAATCAGTCCGAGGATCAGGGGCAGGATCGGGACGAGGGGGGTGAAGCGTCGGATCATGGGAGAACCTGTACCGGGGAATTTTTCTCTTTTCAAATGTTCGGGGAAGGGGATACTAGCCGGCGCGTGCTCGCCGAATGGCACGCGCGCGTGTTGTTGGGTGTGCGCGCGGGGCGCGCGGACGCGCCCCAGGCGAGCCGTGTGGGTGTCTTCTTTGAGACCACCGCGAGGTTCCAGGGGCGGTATCGAGGTGCGCGGGCGCGCCGGTCTGCTCGCGCAGGTTTGCAGCCGGAACGGCCAGGGCACAAGCAAGGGCAGTCGGACGGCCGCACCACGAGGCACAGAAGCGCGACATGCCGCTGGAAGGAGAGATGAAACGCCGCCTGGAGCGGGTGCTGGGCGTGGTGGACGACCACAACACCCGCGGCACGCGCCTGCTGGAGGACGCGCAGCGATTGTGCGCGCGGATCCGACGGTTGATCGAGCGCGGGGTGATCCCGGCGGAGACCGACCCGGCGGCGCTGGAGGTCGCGTGTCACGCGCTGCAGCTGCCGCTCAAGTCCACGCGCGGCGGGTCGGTCGCCGGGCGGCTGGGGCGGACCAACCTGCGCGAGCGCGCCGAGCAGGCGGCGGAGATGCTGGTGGGGCTGGTCGGAGACGTGGACGACGAGTCGCTGCTCGACGAGACCACGCGGCTCCTGGTGCAGGTGCACCAGCGCGAGCCGGAGGGGGACCAGGCCAAGCTGCTGGCGGACGCGCTGAACCTGGAGGACTTCGGCGTGTCGGGGCTGATCCTGCAGTCGATCCTGGTCGCGCGGCAGGGTGGCGGGGTGACGACCGTCGCCGACGGGTGTGACAAGCGTGAGCAGTACGGCTACTGGGAGGCGCGGCTCAAGGACGGGTTTCACTTCGAGCAGACGCGGGCGATCGCCAAGCAACGGCTGGAGCAGGCGAGGCGAACGGCGACTTTACTGGCGCGGGAATTGAAGGAGGATGGGGTGTTGTGAAGCGGTTATTTCGAGCGGCATACGTGGCGACGATGGCGGGGCCGGTGCTGGAGAACGCGGCGATCGTCGTGGAGGACGGGCGGATCGTGGAGGTGGGGACGTGTGACGAATTGCTGGCGGGCAAAAGGGAGCCGTACGGTGCGGATCATGTGATCGACTTTGGGCGTGCGGTCATCCTGCCGGGATTGGTGAACGCGCACACGCACCTCGAACTCACGAATATCGGGCAGCTTCCGGACCCCGCGTCTTTTGTCGATTGGATTCTCGCGCTGCGCAAACGGGTGGCGGCGGTGTCGGCGGGGCCGGAGCAGATCGCACGATCGACGGAGAACGGGTTGGCCGAGTGCTTGAAGTCCGGTGTCACGACGGTGGGCGACATCACGCTGAACCCAGCGATCACGCGAGCCGTGATCCAAGGGTCACCGATCCGCGCGGTCAGTTTTGGCGAGGTGCTCGGGATGGCCGGCCGCGCGGGGCAGATGGAGGAGCGGATCGCGGCGGCGGTTATGCCGTCCACAAGAAGCAATCTGCGCATAGGCATCGAACCGCACTCGCCATACTCGCTGGATCTGGTTGGTTATCGGCGATGTCTGGAAGAGGCGAAGCGTCACGCCGTCCCACTGGCGACGCACCTGGCCGAGACGCCGGACGAGGCGGAGTTTCTCGCGTCGCATAGCGGCGCGTTTCGACGGCTTTGGGAGACGCTGGGCGGCTGGCAGGAGGGCGTCAGCCGCGCCGAAGGGGGCCCGATCCGTGCGATGAAAGAAGTGGGACTGCTCGATTACCCGACGGTTCTCGCGCACGTGAATTACGTGGACGATGCGGAGCTCGAGATTCTCGCGCAAGGCAAGGCCAGCGTGGTCTACTGCCCATGGACGCACGCGTACTTCGGCCATCCGCCGCATCGTTTTGTGGAGATGCTTGCGCGAGGGATCAACGTGGCGGTGGGGACGGACAGCGCGGCTTCGGCGCCTGACCTTGACTTCGTGGAGGAACTCAGGCTGATCCACATGGACCACCCGGAACTTCCAGTCGAGGTAGTCTTTGAAATGGCAACCATTCGAGGTGCGCGGGCGTTGGGGATGGCGGATCAGATCGGCACGATCGAGCCTGGGAAGTCGGCGGACTTCTGCGTGTTCAAGGTGAACTCACGCGA
>DATBFY010000016.1:0-2712 GCA_036558265.1 Tepidisphaeraceae bacterium
AGCCGCCGTCCGAATAACCCGGATCATAGGTCGGCGGCGGCGCGACCCCGCCGTCGTACGGCTCGGCCGCGCCCGGCGTGCGGCCCGCGATCGCCCCTTCCACCGCCCGCAGCCGATCCTCCGTGTCCTGCCGGGCGATCCGCGCCTGGTCCAGACGATCGTTCAGATCCACAAGCCGATCTTCCCCATCCTTTAGCTGTCGCGTCAGCTCCGCCACGCCGCCTGCCTGCGGGTCGACCGCCTGCCGAAGCGCCGACAGCCGTTTCTCCGCCGTCGCGAGCTGCGCGCTGATGTCGTCCAGCGACTTCTGCTCCGCGTCGAGTGCGAACCGCGCTCCGTCCACCGCCGGATCGGCCCCGACCCTGGCTTCGTTCGCTTGTCGCTGCCGGTTCAGCGCTTCTTCCGCGGACTTAAACGCCTTGTGGGCGGCGGCGGCCTTGGGGTCGGCGTCCACGGCGGCATCCTCCATCGCCCTCAGGCTCCCCATTGCCTGGTCGAATGCCGCGTCCGCCTCCGCCTGGGCTTTGGGATCGGCCCCGGCAAAACCCTGCAACGCCTCCCCCGTCTGCGCCGCCGCATCGACCAATGCCTGGGCCTCCTGGTAGTCCGGCGTCTGGGTGAGGCGCTCGAAGATGGGCTGGCTTAGGCGCTCCAGCTCTCCCCCTGCATCCTCTATCGCCTTGCGGGCCGCCCGCATCGGCTCGGTGTCCTCCAGGCGGTCCAGCGCGCGTCCCCGGGCGTCGTTCAGGCGGTCCTGGGCGGTGTCGCGGCGACCCTTCTGGTCGGCTACGCGCTTGCGGAGGCCCGCGGCGTCGGCGGAGGCGTCGGCCAGGTCCTTTGCCAGGCCGTTGGGGCCCGCGTCGGCACGCCGCATCTGGTCGCGCAACGCCGCGTTTGCTCGTTCTTGCGACGCGACCTGTCCGGCCAGGTCGGATTCCCGGCGGCGCGCATCGTCGAGGTCACCGCGCGCCCGGTCCAGCGGCGACGCGGTGGCCGTATCGCCATAGGGCTGCTGGGCCCGCACGGGCGCAGTCGCCAGCCATCCCGCGCCCATGACGCATGCCAGCAGAATGGATGTCAGGTTCTTCACGATCGCTCCGTCAAGCCGTCCCATCGCGATTCGGCTATCTGATCTTAGCCGCCAAAGCATCAGACACGCACTGAAAATCAAGGTTTGCCCCACCTGCCATTCGGCAGTGACACCACCCGGCGCCGCGCTCGCCGGGAATCAAAATTGACCCCCGATCGGTTAACAGTCCGGCCGACGTCGCCTATCATGACTCGCCTTGAACGCGAAGGAGCGGATAACGATGGATCGCACTTACTTGCGGTTTCTCGCGGTTGGCAACGCCGATCGGATCGTGGAGGCGCTGTCGGACCAGCAGCACGTTCAGCCGCACCAGTCGGTCGGTGAAGCGGTGGCGCTGGCCGGGGAGCGCCTGGGGGTCTGCCCGCAGGCTGCCCGAGCGGCGATCGAATCGCTCCGCGTTGATCCCTCCCAAAGCATCGGACGGCTTCGCCGAACCGAGCTCATCCAGCTTGCTCACACGATCCACCGATTCTGGCGACAATCTGTCGTGGATAATTCTAACCAGTCGCAGCCTGTGTAATGCGACGCCCGTGCAATCTGCCGCTTTTTAAGCCCTGCGGTTTCCATCAACGAAGCGCCGCACGATCCCGCCAGTTGAGCACTCCCCTGACCTCAGTGGCATCGAATGTGCATTAAAGCCCGTGTGCTGGTCGATAGTCAGATGAAAATCGACCCAACCGCGGAGCTTTATATGCTGACTCGACTTCCCATCTGCTGCTCGCCCGAAGCTTTCCGGTTGCTGTCCAGCCAGTTACCGTCAATCAACTCTGCCGACGCGCTGCTTCACGGCTCGGTCGCCGTCGCGTCGCACCAGTTGAAGGCGGCTGATACGGCGAAGGTCGATTCAACGATCCAGGGCTACGTGGACGCGATCCGCTCGCGGGTTCGGGGACGGCAGGCGCAGGCGCTGTTGGCGCACATGCACGAGTATCTCTTTGAAGACCTGAAGTTCTCGGGGAACACCCTCGATTACTACAACACGGCCAACAGTTATCTGCCGGCCGTCCTGGAAACCCGCCTTGGATTGCCGATCACCCTGTGCCTGGTTTACAAGGCTGTCGCGGAGCGATTGGGGTTCCGGACGTGGGGTGTCGGGTTGCCGGGGCACTTTTTGTGCGGGATCGAGGTGGACGGGTCGCGGATGCTGATCGACCCGTTTGCGGCGGGTCGGATCCTGACGCCGGACGAGGCCCGGGAACGGATGCAGGAGATCTTTGGAGACGAGGCGGAGTGGTCGGAAGACCTGCTCAAGCCCGCAAGCAACCGACATTGGCTCACCCGGATGCTGCAGAACCTGCTGAATATTTTCGGGTCCTCAGGGTGCTATCATGATGTAGCTGCGATGCTGGAGATGGAGATCGTGCTGTGGCCGGAGCAGATGCGGTTGCAGCGTGACCTTGCGTTGGTGTTGGCGCGGCTGGGGATGACGGAGCCGGCGTCGCGGTGGTTGGATAATTATTTGAAGAGCAACCCCGATGATCCGCAGTGCGGGGATTTGAAGCAGCTTCTTGAAGTCCTCTCGACGTAAGTTTTCGAGAGGCTTAACCAAGCCCGAGTAAGGCGCCGCTGCCCGGCAAAGGCACGGCGCCCTTTTGGTGCGCTGGGTTTTTGCGCGCGATGTT
>DATBFY010000017.1:0-5695 GCA_036558265.1 Tepidisphaeraceae bacterium
GCCGAGGTAAAGCGCGCCCGGCAGGTTCAGCGACGCGGCGTTGGTCAGGCGCAGCGTTGCGGTGTCGGAGGCGGTCGCGCCGGCGAGTGCCAGGGAGGTGACCGCGGGGGCGTAGGCGCCGCCGTTGATGATCATCGTGCCGGCGTTGTGGATGACGGCCGAGCCGGCGGAGACCGACAGGCCGTGCGTGGTGAACGTGCCGCCGTCGAGCTTGATCGTGCCGGCGCCGGCCCCGACCCCGGTGGAACCGAGGTAGCTTGCGCCGCTGATGGTGACGCTGCCGCCCGCGCCCACGGTAAGCGATCCGTTGCCGCCCCCTGCGCCCGGGTTGTTATAGATCGATCGGGCGATCGTCATCATGCCGGTGACGCGGATTTCGGCGTTGTTGCCGCCGGCCGCGCCCGAGACGTTCACGACGCCCGACGAACCCGGCTCATACCCGATCCAGAAGGTGCCGCCGTCGGTCAGCAGTGCGCCGTTGGTGACGTTGAGCGTGCCCGAGCCGTTGTCGCCGACCATGACGCCGGCGCTCTGTGCGCCGGAGACGGCGATGGTCGAGCGAGCCGTCGCGCCCGTGGCGCCGTCGAGGTTGACCAGGCCGACGGAATTGGCGTTCGCGCCCAGCTTGAGCGACTGCGATGAGATCAAGCCGCGATCGTTGACGGTCAGCGTGCCGTGTCCGCCGTAGCCGACGGTCAGGTAATTCTTCGACCCGGTCCATGAGGAACCCGGGCCGGTCACCGTGGCGTCGCCGTGGGACGCCGCGTTTAGCCCGATGTAGGAAGCCTCGTTCGTGACGACGGACCCGCCGGCGGACACGGCAAGCGTGCCGGTGCCGCCGTTGCCGACGTACTGGCCGTCTGCAGTCCACGTGGAGCCCGCGCCGGAGATGTTGACCGTCCCCGTGCTTCCGTCCCGAAAGGCCAGGTACCCGGTGCCGGTCCACTTCGCGCCGTTGGCGAGAGTGAGCGTGCCATTGCCGAAGTCGCCGATGCGCGAAATGCCCGCGGTGGCAGTGGTCAGCGTGCCGTTGCGCAACTCGAGTGAACCGTTCGTGCCGGCGGTTCCGGCAACCGTCAGCGAGGGCAGGGTGAACCCGGTGGAGGAGGCGGTCAGGCCGAAGGACGCGAGGTCCAGCAAGACCTGATCGCGATCGATCAGCAACTGTGTGACGGCCGCCGGCGCCGATAGCGTGACGGTGTAGAGGTCCGGGGCGTCCAGGTCGAACACCGCGTTGTCCGCGGCCGTCGGCGCGACGCCGCCCTGCCAGTTGGCCGCGTTACTGAATGTACCGCCTGCGGGATTACTCCAGGATCGATCGGCCGCTTGGGCCATGTTCACCCAGAAGATCGCCAGGAGAACGATGCCGCTCGCCGCGACGGTCGTGCGGTGATGCAGCATGCCGGTACGTGCGCTCATTCGTGCCCTTCCCGATATCGCTTGAAAATCCTGCCGGTGGTCGAAGCAGAGCAGCCCACCTTTTGGGGTCGGTCGCCGTGGACCCGTCCGGTATTACGCGCAGTACGGCAGGAAGTTGACAGGAGTTCGTCGCCGGGTCCGTTTGAGGGTTATCTGACCTCGCTCCACGGAGCGCGCGAAAATGTGCCGGTTGCGAGGGCGGGGCAAGCCGGCGTCCGCGAAAAGCGCGTGAAGATCGGCTGATCATCCGGCGTGTGCTGAATCACATCCATCTTCGGCCCGATTCAACTTAGGTCCGATGACGTTCGTCGGTCGTGTCCCGCGTCCGGTCGGGCGCCGCCCAGACACCCGACCTGACCGCGCGTCCCCGCGCGTGAGGCGGTTCGCCAGCCGCGACCCGCGCGCGCGACCCGCGCCACGGGGCACTCCACGGTTCGCGACATTCTGATTTCCCACGGGGCGCCCTCCCGCACCGCGCGCGAAGGGCCCCTGATCGAGGTTTGCGATGTATTTGACCAAAGATCAGAGGCGTTCTCGTTTGTTCTCCCTGGAGCGGTTGGAGTCTCGCGAACTGCTCACCACCGCGCCCTGGGGCGCCCAGGCGAAGCTGATCGGGCAGGACCTGGCCGTCGCCGACTACCCGAACCTGACCGGCGCCGGGGAGGCGATTGCGATCATCGACTCGGGCGTGGATTACAAGCACCCCGCGCTGGGCGGCGGGATGGGGCCGTCGTTCAAGGTCGTGACGGGTTACGACTTCGCCGGCGGTGACGCCGACCCGATGCCGGACACGCTCGCCCATGGCACCGGCGCCGCCGGCATCGCCGCCGCCAATTCCTACGTCTACGACGGCTACCGTTACCAGGGGATTGCGCCGGGGGCGCGGATCATCGCGCTGCGCGAGAACTCCACCGGCGGCGTGAAGGCGGCGCTGGACTGGGTGCTGAACAACCGCGGGAAGTACAACATCGTCGCGATCAACATGACGGATTTCGGCGGGGCGTCGCCGACGCTGTACCGGGACGTGCTCAAGCAGTTGATCGCGGCGGGTGTATTCGTCACGTACCCGGCGGGCAACAACGGGGCGGGCGTGCCGATCAGCGCGGCGGTGGATCCGGCGGAGTTCGCGATCGGATCGGTGAACCTGTCGGGGCAGATCAGCGCCTTCTCGCAGCGGGGGGCGGAGCTGGACCTGCTCGCGCCGGGCGAGAAGGTCACCCTTCCCTACTACGACGTCAACACCCGCGCGAACATCTACCTGGACACGGCCGACGGGACGAGCTGGGCGTCGCCGGCGGTGGCGGGCGCGGCCGCGCTGATCAGGCAGATCGATCCGCGGTTCACGCCCGCGCAGATCATGCGGATCATGCAGGACAGCGGGGTCGCGGTTTACGACCCGGTCAGCAAGCTGACGTACAAGCGGCTCAACCTCAGGGCCGCGCTGGCGCTGGCGTACCAGCGGCGCACCGTCACGCCGCAGGCGCCCGATTCCTCTTCGTCAGGCCCCATCGTTGTGCCGCCGGCGCCGACCGCCAGCCAGTCGCCGTTCAGCAGCACGCCCATCACGATCGGTCGCAGCGCCGCGGCCACCATCCAGGCGGAGGACTTCGACAACGGCGGCGAGGGCGTCGCATATCACGACAGCGACTCGGCCAACCGGGGCGGCAGCAGCTATCGCAAGGGGACGGGCGTGGACGTGCAGGACGCCGGCGGCGGCGGCCGTTACGTCGGATTCGTCAGCGCCGGCGAATGGCTCGAGTACACGGTCAACGTCTCGGCAGCGGGCACTTACACGCTCGGGGCGCGCGTCTCGTCGCTCAAGGCGGGGGGGAAGTTCCACGTCGAGGTCGACGGGGTGGACAAGACGGGCGCCTTGAGCGTCCCCAGGACCGGCGGGTGGCAGGCGTGGACGAACGTCAGCAAGACGGGCGTGGCGTTGGGGGCGGGCACGCACGTGATCCGCATCAAGGCCGACGCGGGCGGTGCGCTGGGTTACGTGGCGAACTTCGATTCGATCACGGTCACGCCGGCGAGCGTCGCGGTCTCGGCGGCGAGCGTCCAGGCGGCGGCGTATTCGGCGCAGTCGGGCGTCTCGAACAAGACGAGCTTTGTCGGCAGCCTGGACGCGGGCGATTGGGTCGCCTACAAGGGCATCGACTTTGGCCAGCAGGGCGTGACGAGCCTGACCGCCAGCGTCGCGGCGGCGAACGGGTGGGGCGGGAAGACACTGCAGTTCCGGCTGGATAGCCCGAAAGGGGCGGTGATCGGCACGCTGACGGTTCCGTCGACGGGCGGGTGGACGACGTTCAAGACGGTGAAGATCGCGATCGCGAAGATCGCGAACGTTCGCGACCTTTACGTGACGGTACCGGGGGGGAATGGGGTGGGGAATTTGCAGTGGCTGAGGTTCGCCTGATCTTTGCGCGCCCACCCGCCTTTGGCGTCAGGGCAAGGGTAGATCCTTGAATTCGACCGGCAGGGTCAGCGTGCGCACCTCTACCGGGACGTCCCATTGAAATTTGACGGGCGGACCGACCTTCTTACCGTTACCCCCGGGGTCGCACCGGAACTCCTGCGTGCTCACGTACTTGTCCTGGCCGTACGTGGTCGAACCGCCGCTCATCCATAACGATTGGCCCTGCGCGTCGAGGAGGCGCGGCCGGTTACGCTGAAGTTGTTGAGTGATGACACTGAACTCGTCGGGGCTGTGGTCGCCCGGGCGGACCTCGATCGTGTACGCGTAGCGCCCGTCGCCGACCTTGTTCACGTCTTTGAGGACGAACGGATACCCGCCGAGCACGCGCTCGAGGCGGGCGGCGCCGAGCACCTTGTCCACCTCCAGCATCTGGGTCCGCTCGACGAGGGTGAAGCGGGCGGTCAGGGCGAGGCGCGCCATCTTCGTGCCGGGTACGGGGTCGTTGAAGCTGAGCCGGCCCTCGCTCATCCCCCCGACGTCGCCGCCGCCGCCGAAGAACTTGCGCTTGTCGAACGCCTTGCCCGGCGCCGGTGCCGCGTCGGTGGAAAGCTCGTCCAGGCTCTGGACCGACCAGGCGGCCTTGCCCATCTTGGGCTCTCCCCAGACGAAGAGGCTGATGCGGCAGCCGGGAGCGGCATTGAAATCGCGCGGGCCGTCGAAGACCACGGAGCCGGTGCGCTCGATCCGCTTGACCTTGAGGAGGAAGGGCCCGGCGACGGCGTAAGGAGCGGCGGGGAGGTTGGCATCGGCGGCGGCGAGTTGAACCGCCGCGCCGGGCGCCGACGAGACCAGGCGCACCCCGGCCTGGACGCAAATCTGCTGGAGCGCGGCCCAGAACGGCACGTGATCGCAGTCGAGCGTGACGCGCGGCACGGCGGTCGAGTCCCCGTTCTGGCCGCCGGGCCAGAGAGAGGCTGGTTCGGGCGAGAAGGTGACCTTCGCCTGGGCCGCCAGCGCCGCCAGGGCGTCGGGGGCGGGGATTCCCTTGAGGTGAAGGGTGACGGACGTCGGACCGTAGCGCTGGGTGGTTCCGAGCCGGGCGAGCAGCGTCCGCGCGGCCTCGACCGCCTCGATGTCGGCATCGGACTTGAGCAGGCGTTCGAGCGCCGGGCGGGCGTCCTCGCCAATTTTGGCGATCTGTTCCTGCGCCTTGGCCCGGGTGGCCCAGTCGCCGGCCTTCAGGCGGTCGATCAGGGCCGTTAGATCCGCGGGCGTTGTCGACGCGGGACGCGTGGTGGAGGTGCGTGTCGTTGCCGGCGGCGGCGGAGTCGTTCCGGGTGCCGCCGCCCCCGTGCATATGGCGCAGAGCGGCAGCAACGCCATTGAACATTGGATCAGCGCAGAATTCCGTCCGTGGGCCATGGGCCTCCCTGATTGGTGAAATGTGTCGGGCAGCTTAACCTTGCCAGCCAATGAACTCCAATGGGACGCGGTCGAAACTGACCCAGGAAGCTAAGGGCCGATCGATTTGTTAGAATGTTGCCTGGCACTTTCTCGATTGGCCTTCGCCGGCGGCGTGTCTCCAGTGATGCGGCGGCGCGAGGGATTTGTGAAACGATTCGGGCATCGCGTCGTTAAGAACGGCGGAAACCGATCGGCTGCGCTGTGCGGCGCGGCGCGTCATGTCAGGGATGCAGGAAAGCCATGATCGCTCGCCACGCCGCACCACTGTTCCTCGTCGTCCTGGCGCTCCTCTTCGCCGGCCCTGGTCGTGCCGACGACGCCCCGGCGCCAAAGACGCCGGCGGAGTTGTTCGTGCAGGATCGGGTCTGGAGCGCCCACCTGATGGCTGGCGCGCCG
>DATBFY010000018.1:0-6475 GCA_036558265.1 Tepidisphaeraceae bacterium
TCTCGTTGTTGGCCCACATGATCGTGACCAGGGCGGTCTCGTCGGTGATCTCGGTCGCCAGTTGATCCACGTCGAGCGCGCCCCGCACGTCCACGTCGATCTCGACGACCCGCGCACCCTCCTTCGCGAGCTGCGCGCACAGCTCGCGCGTCGCGGAGTGCTCGACACTGCTGGTAACGATCCGGTTCCGCGGCGAGCGGGCGGTCAGCAGTCCGCGGATCGCCGTGTTGATCGCCTCGGTCCCCCCGCCGGTGAAGAGCAGTTCGCTCTCGGCACACCCGACCAGGGTCGCGACCTGCCCGCGTGCCTCGTCGATCGCCTGCCGCGCGCGCTGGCCGAACCGATGCACGCTCGACGGGTTGCCATACCAGTCGGTCAGGTACGGCAGCATCGCCTCGACGACCTGCGGCGCGGGCTCGGTCGTCGCGTTGTTATCGAGGTAGACCACGTCCATCATCGTCATTGTAGGGGATGCGCTGGCAGCGGCGACAGCCCTCGCGCGCAAGCCCTGTCGCGCTGCGCACCACAGTTTTCAATTCCTCCGAAACTTCCGATATGAATTCGCGGGCAATTGACCCGCTCAATATAATTCCGCCGGCAAGCACATCCATTGAACAGGAGCCGCATGACCGTCCCGTCACTGGCCAGCCTCACCGAGTGCATCGCCCCGCAGCTTCTGGCCGTCGACCGCCTCTTTTCCGCCGAGCTCCACTCCCGCATCGAGTGCGTCAACGTCCTGGTCCGGCACGTCAGCCGCTTCCGGGGGAAGATGCTCCGCCCCTGCCTGGTGCTGCTCGCCGGCCGCGCCTGCGGCGAGCTGACCGACGCTCATGTGACCATCGCCACCGTCGTCGAGATGGTCCATATGGCCACGCTCGTCCACGACGACGTGCTCGACGAGGCCGAGCTGCGCCGCAAGGGCGCCACCCTCAACCACCTCCGCGGCAACGAGGCCGCCGTCCTCCTGGGCGATTACCTGATCAGCCATTCCTACCACCTTTGCTCGAGCCTCGACACGCAGTTCGCCAGCCGGACGATCGCGCGGACGACCAACGAGGTCTGCGAGGGCGAGCTCCTCCAGATCGAGAACCGCAACAATCTCGACCTGGATGAACAAACCTACTTCCGCATCATCGAGAGCAAGACGGCGAGCCTCTGCGCCGCGTGCTGCCTGCTTGGGGCCAAGCTCGCCGGGGCGGACGATGATGTCACCGCGCGTCTGGAGACCTTTGGCTGTTCGCTGGGCGTCGCCTTCCAGATCCAGGATGACATCCTCGACATCGTGGGGGACGCGGGCACGGTCGGCAAGACGCTGGGCATCGACATCGAGAAGGGGAAGATGACCCTGCCGATGATCCACTTCCTCCGGTCCGCGCCCCGCGAGCATCGGGCGCTGCTGCGCAGCCTGCTCCAGGGCCATGAACCCGACAAGGCCGAGAAGATCCGCAACCTGATCCTGCCCAGCAAGTCGATCCCCTTCGCCCGCGACGCGGCCCGCGCCCACGTCGACCGCGCCCGCACCGCCATCGCCGACCTGCCCGAGAGCGACGCCCGGCAGGTCCTGGACACCATGGCCGAGTTCGTCATCGCAAGGCCGATGTGACTCCCGCCGTCTTCCTAATTTAATCCCTTCCCCTTATCCTCGCGTACCATCGAGGTATGCGACTCATGCGTCTCGGACTGATCATCACCGCCGCCACTGTTTACCTTGCCGTCCTGGGGTGCGTCATCTTCCCGGCGCAGACGACGGCGAAGAACCCCAACGGCTTCGACGCGCCGGCGTTCCGCGCCGCGATCAACGGCGCGCCGCTCGTGGGCCTGCCCTACAAGGGCGTGGCCCTGCAGATCCAGCGGACGGATTGGATCGATGAGTACAAGAAGTGCATCGACGAGATCGCCGGCGTCGGCGCCGATACCGTCATGCTCGTCATCGACGCGCGGCAGGAGAACGGTCAGTCCAGCCACATCTACCTCGACATGCGGATGACCCCGACGACCGACAAGCTCACCGAGCTGATCAAGCACGCCAAGGATCGCAAGCTGCGCGTCGTGCTGATGCCGATCGTCCTCCTCGACGACCCGATCAACAACGAGTGGCGCGGCACGATCAAGCCGCTGGACTGGGAGAAGTGGTTCGAGTCCTACCGCGACATGATCACCCACTTCGCCTACATCGCCGAGGACAACCACGCCGACGTGCTGGTGGTCGGGTCGGAACTGGTAAGCACGCAGGACAAATACAACGAGTGGGTGCGGACGATCAACGCCGTGCGCAAGATCTACAAGGGCCAGCTCACCTACTCCTCCAACTGGGACAACTACACGCAGGTCCCATTCTGGAACCACCTCGACCTGATCTCGATGAACAGTTACTGGCAGCTCGGCCGCGACAAGAACGCCAGCGTCGAGGAGATCATGGGCAACTGGCGGAACATCCAGCGGGACGTGCTGGCCTTCGCGAAGAAGCAGGGCAAGCCGCTGATGTTCTCCGAGGTCGGCTGGTGCAGCATCGAGAACGCCGCCAGCGAGCCGTGGGATTACACCCGCGAGGAGCTGGCCGTGGACCTGGACCTGCAAAAGCGCCTCTACGAGGGCTTCTTCCGCGTCTGGTACGGCAACCCGGGCCTCGGGGGGTTCATGGTCTGGGCCTGGGAGCCCGGCGACGGCGGCCCGACGGACAAGCATTACACGCCGGAGAACAAGCCGGCGGAAAAGGTCCTCCGCGAGTGGCTGGCGAAGCCTTGGGGCGGGAAGTAACTGCCACCGGTGTGACTTAAGAGAGCCGTAAGCTTGCCTGCTCTCAACGAGCAATTCCCAATTCTCCCCTCCGCCCGTATCATGTCCCGGCTCGTCAGGCCGCCTCGGCGCCACCCGTATCTTTAGCGGCACCGGTCACGGCTCGCGCGATCCCAATACCGGCAACTGGAAACCAACAACTGGCAACTGCTTTCCATGGAATATACCCAAACCCGCTACCGTACCCATACCTGCGGACAGCTCCGCAAGTCCGACGACAAGCTCAAGGTCAGGCTCGCCGGGTGGGTTCACTCCTACCGTGACCACGGCGGCCTGGTCTTCATCGACCTCCGCGACCGCGACGGCCTCACCCAGCTCGTCTTCGACCCCGACTCATGCGGCAAGGAGATCCACGAGAAGTCGCGCCACCTCCGCAGCGAGTGGGTCATCAGCGTCGAGGGAGAGGTCGAGCCCCGCGGCCAGGGGCTGGAGAACCCCAAGCTCGCGACCGGCCAGATCGAGGTGCGCGTACGGAGCATGGAGGTACTCAGCCAGTCTCCCACGCCCCCCTTTACGCCCGACGAGCGCGAGACCGTCAACGAGGAACGTCGCCTCCAGTACCGCTACCTCGACCTGCGTCGGGCCGACATGCAGCAGACGATGCGCACCCGCTACCAGGTCACCAAGAGCATGCGGGACTACCTCGGCGACCTGGGCTTCTGGGAGATCGAGACCCCCTTCCTCACGCGCAGCACGCCGGAGGGGGCCCGCGACTTCATCGTCCCGGCGCGCCTGGCGCCGGGCAACTTCTACGCCCTGCCGCAGTCCCCGCAGCTCTTCAAGCAGCTCCTGATGGTCGCCGGCTGCGACAAGTACATGCAGATCGTCCGCTGCTTCCGCGACGAGGACCCCCGCGCCGATCGCCAGGCCGAGTTCACCCAGCTCGACTTGGAGATGAGCTTCATCGACCGCGAGGACGTCATTAACGTCATCGAGGGCCTCCTGCGCCGGATCTGGAAGGAAGTCCTCAACGTGGACATTCCCAACCCGATCCCGCACATGGAATACGACCAGGCAATGAGCCTCTTCGGCTCCGATCGGCCGGACCTCCGCTTTGGCATGAAGCTGCACGACCTGACGGAACTCGCCCACACCACCGAGTTCGGCGTCTTCAAGAACGCCCCGATGGTCAAGGCCATCGTCGTACCCGGCGGCGCAAAGCTGACCCGCAAGGAAACTGATTCCCTGGCCGAGTGGGCGAAAGGATTCGGCGCCAAGGGCCTGGCCGTCACCAAGGTGATCAACCTCGAGCGGGCCGTCGCCGACAAGATCATCCCCTCCGTCGCCGAGGCCCAGAACGGCGCGATCCCGGCCGGCAACGGCCTGCACCTCTACACCGGCGTGGCGAAATTCCTCGCCCCGATCGCGGAGAAACTCGTCGCGGCAACCGGGGCCGCCCACGGGGACCTGTTGTGTTTCGCCGCCGACACGCCCAAGGTCGTCCACAAGGTCCTGGGCGAGCTGCGCCTGAAGATGGCCCGGGACCTGCAGATGAAGCCCTCCACCGACTTCGCCTGGGTCTGGGTGGTCAACTTCCCGCTCTTCGAGCACGACATGGAGGAGAACCGCTTCGTCGCCACGCATCACCCGTTCACCGCCCCGCTGGACGAGGACATCGCCAAGCTCGACAGCCGCGACCGCGCCACGGTCGAGAGCATCAAGTCCAAGGCCTACGACATCGTCGTCAACGGCAGCGAGATCGGCGGCGGCTCGATCCGTATCCACCGCATGGACGTCCAGCAGAAGGTCTTCGCGCTCCTGGGGATCGACCAGGCCGCGCAGAAGAACAAGTTCGGCTTCCTCCTCGACGCCCTGCAGTACGGCGCCCCGCCGCACGGCGGCCTGGCGCTGGGCCTGGACCGCATGATCATGATCCTGCGCAACCTCTCCAACATCCGCGACGTGATCGCCTTCCCCAAGACCCAATCCGGCCAGGACCTGATGTGCCAGGCCCCCAACGTCATCGACGAGCGGCAGCTCAAGGAGACGCACATCAAGGTCGTGATGCCGCCCGCGCCGCCGGCGAAGGGATGAGCCGTTTTACGCTTCTCGTTCCTGCCCACACGCGTTCAAGGGCGCTCGGTTGCGATTCGTCGGACATTGGAACGCAGCTCCAGCAAGGCCCGCCGCTCGCGATCGGCGCGCCGCACCCGTTCGGTCGGACTCAATTGCAGGATGTGCCTGATCAACGACAAGTCCACCCCGTTCTCGTCCTGCTCCCCGTACCAGTGGGGATCCCTCAGCTTCGCAAGATATTCGTCCGACGTCATACCCCCAATTTAGCCGCCACCTTGAGCCGCGCCACGGCCTCACCCGGCGACCAGCCGCCGCCACCAGGGTTGCCGCGCCCGGGCGAGCAGCTCCCGCCGCTTGCGCTTCGCCCGCGCGCGCCAGACCGCCCGCCACGTCCACCGCGCCGCCAGGAAGGATGAGGTGACGATCACCAGGTTGCGCGCCCGGTGTGTGCGCGCCGGCGCCGGCAGGATCGGCAAGTGAACCGGCTCTTGCTCCGCCGCTCCGTGCTCGCCGGCCAGCCCCTGCGGCCTCGCCTTGGGCTCGCCGGCGTGCTTCGTGTCGTACTCGGCCTTGGCGCTCGCCTGCGAGAGGTCGGTGGCGCCGGGCTTGACGTTGAGCGTCTCGAAATCGATCACGCTGTTGAGCTCCGCGCCGATCAGCAGCACGACCGCGTTGATGTAGAAGAACAAGAGCAGGATGATCGCCCCGCCCAGCGCCCCGTACGTCTTGTTGAAGTTGCCGAAGTGCGTCACGTAAAAGCCGAAGACCAACCCCAACAGGATCCACACCGCCACCGTGAAGACGGCCCCCGGCGTGATCGCCTGGTACTTCTGCTTGATGCACGGCCCGAAGTAGTAAATCATCGACACGATCAAAAAGAGCAGGGCCAGCGCCAACGCGTACCGCACGACGTTGACCAGCACCGTCCCAAGCCACCCCAGGTGCCCGTGCTTGGTCAGGTACGCGACGATCCCCGTTCCCACCGGCAGCAGGAAGAGCACCGCCAGGATCAGCACCGCCGTGCCGACCGTCAGCCCGATCGCCACCGCCCGCTGCTTGATGAACGACCGCGTGCAATGCACGTAGTACGCCTTGTCCAGGGCGCTCATGGTCATCGTCATGCCGCCGCTGGCGCCCCAGAGGGCCAGGATCAGGCCGATCGACAGAAGGCCGCCCTTCTGGTTGTTCATCACTTCCTTGACGCTGTCCACGATCGTCTGTCCCGCCTGCCCGCCCACGCTCGACCAGGCGACGTTCTCCACCTCCTTCATCGCGCGATCCTTGACCCCGCCCGGCAGGTAGGGCGCCAGCGTCAGCAGGAAGACCATGAACGGGAAGATCGCGAAGATCCACGCGTACGCCAGCGCCGATCCCCAGGTGAAGACCTCGTCCTGGTTCACCTCGGCCCACACCTTTTTCGCGAACTCCATGAACCCCAGCGAACGAATGACCTTTGGAACGTCGGATACGCTTGCCGTGAAGCAGATTCTGCCGCAGGGCTCTACGACCGGACAACGGCGAAAAATCGGGTAGGAGGGGGCCTTGCGGCCCCCGTCCTCCCACACCACCGGACGTACTTGCGTATCCGGCGGTTTCTTCTAACGGTTCAACTGCCCGTATCGCTGGACAAGGCTGACCAGGCCTAACGACTCGAACCACGCCA
>DATBFY010000019.1:0-7265 GCA_036558265.1 Tepidisphaeraceae bacterium
TCGCGCGCCGCCTTGCGGTCCTCGAAGCGCACGATCACCGACTGGATGCGGCGCGCGTGTTTGAGGAGCTTGGCGGCGAGGTGCTCCATCGCGTAGGAGCGCAGCACCGAGGTGAGGTTGAAGTCAGGGGAACGAATCTCCACCGCCAAGCTCAGCTTCTGCTCGCCGTTGCCGATCCGCTCCTGTTTCGTCTCCGCGGCCTTGTTGGTGACGGCCATGGTTTCCATCAGGAAACGTGGGGCGCGCCGGCGACAGTTGCAACCATGACGGCGCCATCGGGTAAGCTGGACGGGGCGTGCCGCTCACCATCACCGACGACGTCCCGCTGGCCCCGCTCACCACCCTGGAGCTCGGCGGGCGGGCACGCCACCTGGTGGTCGCCGAGGACGAGGCCGCGGTCGGCGAGGCCCTGCGCTGGGCGGCCGACCGGCGCCTGCCGGTGCTGATCCTGGGCGGCGGCTCGAACGTGGTGATCGCCGACGCCGGCTGGGAGGGGCTGGTCGTGCGCATCACCTCGCGGGGCGTGGCGTTCGAGGCCGTGGGCGGCGAGATGCGTGTGACCGTCCAGGCCGGCGAGCCGTGGGACGCGCTGGTCGCGGGGATGGTGGCGCGCGGGCTGGCGGGGCTGGAGTGCCTGTCCGGGATTCCCGGGCTGGCCGGGGCCACGCCCATCCAGAACGTGGGCGCCTACGGCCAGGAGGTGGCCGAGACGATCCGCGCCGTGCGCGTGGTCGAGCGCGGGAGCTGGCGCGTGCACGACCTGCCGCCCGAGGCGTGCGGCTTCGGCTACCGCGACAGCGCCTTCAAGCGCGACCCCGAGCGCCACGTGGTCCTGGCCGTCACCTTCGGCCTCCGTCCCGGCGGCCAGCCGACGCTGCGCTACCAGGAGCTGATCGACGCCGTGGCCGCGGGCGGCGCGCCCCCGACCCTGGCGAGCACGCGCGCGGCGGTCCTGGCCCTGCGGCGCGCCAAGTCGATGGTCATCGACCCGGCCGATCCGAACCGCCGCAGCGTCGGATCGTTCTTCACCAACCCCATCGTGCCCGCGGCGCGCGCCGCCGAGATCGCCACCCGCGCGGCGGCGCGCGTGCCGCAATGGCCCGCCGGCCCCGGGATGGTCAAGCTGTCCGCCGGCTGGCTGATCGAGCGCGCCGGCATCGCCAAGGGATACCGCCGGGGCCCCGTCGGCGTCTCGACCCGCCACGCCCTCGCCCTGGTGCACCACGGCGGCGGCACCGCCGCCGACCTCCTCGCCCTGGCCCGCGAGATCCGCGACGCCGTCCGCACCACCTTCGCCGTCACCCTGACCCCCGAGCCCGTCCTGGTCGGCGCCACCTGGGACGGGTAAGCGCCGAACGACGCGAGAGGGGAGCGCCACAATCAGGAGTCCCTCTCCCCGCCCGGCGGGGAGAGGGGAGGGTGAGGGGCCGCGCGAAGGTTCGCCCCCCTCGCCCCTCTAAGACAGCATGCGGATCCCCCTCGCCCTGGCCTGCCTGGCCACGGCCGCCTGCGGCGCCCGCTCCCTCGGCAACCCCGACGCGGGCACCGACGCCGCTCCCCCCTCCGAGGCCGCCGCCGCCGAGGTCGCGAAGGAAACCGCGCCCGAATCGAGCGCCGCCCCCGCCCCCGCCCCCGCCCCCGACGGCGCCGCTCCCGACGCCGGGGCCGCCGTCAACACGCACGACGCCGGCACCGAGGCGCCGCCCGCCGTCGCGCACCGCCGCGTGAGCGGCAGCGTGGCGCTGTCGACGATCGACCCCAACATTCCGGCGCGCGTGATGGCCGCCCCCTGTGACCACCCGGGATGGGTGGTGTCGCCGCAGACGCAGGTGTGGAACGATCAGCTCGGCGTGGCCGGCTGGGACTGCGCGACCGGCGCGTTCCTCTACGGCGAGTCCATCTACGACACCGTGCCGATGCCGCCGGGCGACTACGTCCTGCACTTCGTGCCGCCCGACGACTACGACTGCGTGGACGCCTACATCTACGGGACCCTGGTGAGCCAGTCCTTCTCCAGCTCCGGTCACGAGTGCACCGCCACCATGACCGTCGCCGCAGGCGGCCCGCCCGACGACATCTTCATCTGGTTCTACACGGCCGCCGAGAACTGGCAGCCCTGCGCCGAGGACGCCAACTGCCAGTCCGGCATCTGCGGCTGCAACCTCGCCCCCCGCCCAACAGTCTGCCTCCCCGACGAACAGTACCCGCGAGGTTGCACATGAGCCATCTCACGGCGGTCGGAGCGCTGCCCCGCAGAGGGGAGTCGCAGGCGGGCCAATTTGTGAGCGAGGCACCTCCTAATCCAGTCTTGTCAAGGAGGCCAGGGATGATTACTCACAGCAACTCTCGTCCCGACACCGAGTAACCACTATGGGCGGGTCGGGAGCAATGAAAGGGCCGCGTTGCTGGGGGGATGGAAATGAAAAGCACGAGAAGGCGGTTGTCGTTGATCCTGGTTGTTGGCTTGACGCTTTCATCGGTCGCACGACGATCCAGCGCCGTTACAGCCCTCAGCTACGGGGGAGGTTGGATCATGTCGCCCAACATTTACCCGATCTTTTGGGGAACCTGGACCGAACCGCAGAGGGTCGCATTACGGCAGTATGTCCAAGCCCTCGTCGAATACATGTCTGCAGCGGGCTACACAAGGCTTGGCGCTCCGCAGGGCTATGAACCAACGATAAGACAATACGGTGTTTGGGGTGCCAACTACGACAAGTCGTTCCCCGAAATGGACAGCGATACCCTCGGGATCGGAACGATCGATGATTGCACGGTAGCGACGCAGCTCAAGACTTGGCAACAGAATGGACAGATTCCTCCTCCCTCAGACAACCGCATATTTCTCGTCCTTACGCAGGGATTCTCTTACAATATGGGATCCAACTGCGCCAAGCATAACTTCGACATCCACTCGTGTAGCCAATACATCCCGCCGGCAGGCAACATTTATGCCCTCGTTCCCGCGGAGCTAAATACAGCTCCAAACGGGGCGAACTGTTCTATGCATAACTCGATCTCGCATGAGATCTTCGAAGCTGCGACGAACGCTAGCGCGTCTACGAGTTATCCGGCTGACGGGTGGTACTACACCGACAGCTTCGAGCATTACAGCGAGGGCGGTGATCAGTGCTTGGGCTCAAGCACGATGCTCACCTGGGAGGGTACGCCCGAATACGTCCAGAACTTCACAGACAATTACACCGGGACCTGCAGCGCGTTCCTCCTCAAGAGAAGTCCAAGCCTCTCCGTTGCGTCCAACTTCTTGCCGTACCCGAACGACTGGGAGGACCACATATTCTATGTTGACGGCAATGGCGCCCTTTCCCACACGTGGTCTCTTGGTGACCCCATCCATCCCGCCTACGACACGGAAACCACAACGGGTGGGACTCCAATGACTGATACGCCGAGCGCCCTGAGCCGCCCCGGTCGATTGGACGTCTTCGTGAGAGCAATCACGGGAACCCTTCTTCACTTCTACAAAGACGGAAATGGCGGCTGGGCGTGGGACGATCTGGGAGGCGTGATTGTGGGTCCACCTTCAGCGGTCTCTTGGGGCGGATCCAGGCTGGACGTCTTTGTGATGGGCACGGATCGATATTTGTGGCACAACTTTTCCGATGATGGAGTCAACTTTTATGGTTGGGAGAGGCCCCCCGTGCTGACGCATTTGATGGCATCGCCGCCGTCCGCCGTGTCGACAGGTTCCAATCAACTCGACATCATCTACCAAGACTCGGCTCCCAACCTTCACGACGTGAACTGGAACAACGGCTGGTCTATCACGGAGATACCAACCGATTACCTGTACTTCGGATGGCCGCTGGCAGCGGTCACAGCAGATTCAAGCTACCCGACCCGAGTGGAAGAATTCCACGTGCTCGATAGCGGTCTTGGCAGGCACTCATTGCGTGCAAACGGCAACTGGGGGTCGACACAGAGCCTGTATCCCGTAGACATGTGGGGCCAACCGAGCGCCAATCCCTTTCGCGAGAGCGTCAATAATGTCTGGGATGTGGCCCTGTATTATCAGGGAACGAACACAAACCTGATGTCGAGAGTTTATCATGAACCGACGAACACCTGGTCGGGACCGAACAACCTTGGGGGTAATTTGAGAGGTTCACCCGCGGTGTCGCAAACGAGTGGTATGGTGTACGTTCATGGAACGGATAATCGCCTTTATCGCACGAACAATTGGGGTCGGAGCCCCGGCGGAGGATTTACCGCGATCCCAGAATCATATCCCGCATTCAATATCCAATAATGGGGACGTTGGCCGAGGTGTCCATGATGACGTAGGAGTAGTCCCGAAACTTCCGTCTTGTCATCGTTTGCAACCACCAAGATGACGAAGGTCCTCCACGGCGACGGCACCCAAGTCCGCGCCCGCTGTCGCGCACGGTTGCGTGAGCGGCAGCGTGGCGCTGTCGGCGACAACCCCAACATTTCGGCGCGCGTGATTCCCCCTCCAACCACCCCGGATATGTCGTATCGCCACAGACGCAAGCGCGGAACGACAGTTCGGCTTGACCGGATGGGATTGCGCGACGGCGCGGTTTTACGGCGCGTCCATCTACTACATCTGCGGGCCCTGACGAGCCACTCGTTCTCCAACTCCGCCCACGAGTGCACCGCCACCATGACGCTCGCCGGGATTGGCCCGCCCGACGACAGCTTCATCTGGTGCGGGACAGGATCGCGACGCATTTGTCCCACTTGAGCCCGCAGCCGGTGCCAGCGGACGCACGCGGGCGAGGTTCTCGACTACGGCACCGATGTTGCAATCCATTTTGCATCGTGACCGGACGCGCGTCGTTCCTTGCTATCGCAATTTGTCTCGTCTCGCGGCGGGTCGACGGAGCGCCGTCCACCGAGCTGTGGGGCGGACGCCTTGAGATCGGGGCCGCGGTGCCGACCGACCACCTGCAGCCGATGGGTGGCGGAGGTCGCCTTCCTCCCGGGTACCTCAGCCTGACGCTTGAGCGGCGCATCGCGCCCCGCGTAGTTCTGGCCGTGACCGGCGGCGTGAGTCTTTCGGTCGGCTGGGTTGCGGCCGGGCTCGTCCGCTATGCGTTGGTCGACACGCCGAACGCCCGCGTGTCGCTGGGGGGTGGGCCGATCCTCTTAGACGACGTGGATGTCGGGTTGGGTCTCCTTGTCAGCGGAGACGTTCTGGCCGAGGCCTGCCCTGACGGCCGCGTCTGCCTCTCGTTGGGCGTCAACGAGGGCATCATCTTGAACCGGGCGGGCACACCCGGATGCGGTACCGACACCTGCAACGCATACTTCGTGCCCGGCGATCAGGTATTCACGCTGCGGTTCGGTATCGGCTACAGGTTCTGATTAGTCGTTCGCCACCATCAGGATGACGAAGGCGTTGTTCGGATTGGTGCCGGCGGTGTACATGGGCCAGGTCCGCGTTTCGCCAGCGGGCGGCGTGATAGTCCAGGAGGTCACTACGGACTGCGGCGTGCCCATAACCCGCGGGATGGCCAAGAAGATGCCGTGCGGAGCGGTCGAGTTGCCGACGCCGCTGAAGTCTGCGTTCGGGTAGATGACGTCGATCTGCGCCGTTCCCCCCGGTGCCACCGTCGCGCCGGCGATGGGCGGAGCGCCTTGGGCCACCTTGCCGACGACGTGACCGATCATGTAGCCGCGTGCCTCGAGTTCGGCCCCGGTGAAGGGGCTGGGTATCGACAGCACGGGACCGACGAAGGCCGCCAGCGCCGTCTCTGTCCCCTTGCTGATCGCGAAGGCGCGCACGTTCGTGAGCGGCGCCAGCGACGCCTTGTGCGCGTCGATGGTGCTCATGCTCCCCGCCCCGGTGCCGGTGAGAACCCAAACCGGGTTACTGGTGCGCATGTCGATTAGGGTGGCCACCAGGCCGATACTGATGCTGGTGATGTCGACCATCGAGAGGCTCCAGGCGCAGCCCGCGGGCGCGGCGGCGCCCGCATCGCCGGCGGCCGCGTCGCCCCCGCCACCGTCCGTCGGGGCCGGGCCGCAGTTCGAAGCCGACGTATTCAGCGGCATGCTGGCCAGGGGCGGCGCGGTGGCGCTCCCCAGCTGCGCTACCGGATCCACCACGGCGACGGTCAGCATGATGAAGCTCGCGGTTGGATCGAGCATGGCCACGAGCGGGTGCGGGGCGGCCACGCCCGAGATGTCGATCTTCTTTGGGCCCGCCCCGCCGCCTCCCTCGGTGGCAACGGATCCGTCGCTGCCGCCGCTGCCTGCGGCTCCGTCGGATGAGGACTTGCTCTTCCCACAGGCCGCGGCGCCGAGCGCCAGGGCCACCATCGTCGCCAGCAGGTGTTTGCTCATGCGCGCAAGCTACGGAGAGGCGCGCCTCGCGTCAAGTGCCACCCTTATCGCGAGCGAGAATACGTCCAGCGACGCATCGTAAGTGCCGTTGCCGATGACGGTGGGAGCGGGGTCCGTGCAGCCCGGCGTGAGGCACGGCGACACCACCTGCACCGCGGTGCTGTTGGTCACTGTCCGGGAAGGGATGAAATGGTGCGCATAGGCGACGTCGACGGTCAGCCACCACAGCACCGGCACCGAGGCGCCGAGGGCGACCATGTAGCGATCCCAGTTGCCGAAGTCGACGTTGGTGCTGGACTGCGGGATGGCAGAGCGCTCGTAAAGAAGCCCGCCGCGGACCGTGAGACGACCGGGAACGAGGACGTAGTCACCGCCCGCGCGCAGGCTGAAGGTGCTCTCGAAGTCCTTCGGGAAGATGATGTTCTGAAGCACCCGGTCCGTTCCGAAGTTGTCGCTCACCACGTGAATGTTCTGCGGATGGATCTCGATCGTGCTGAGCGGCGACCAGTTCTCGTAGACGACGTCGCCCTCCACGAGCAGCCGCGCGTTGTGGGTCCACTTCGCGCCCAGGCGCACCACGTCCGCCTCCCTCAACACGAACCCGGTCGACGTTCCGACCTGGTGGGCGCCGATCGCCATGGCCGATGGCGGCAGGTCGGTGGTGAGCGTTCCGGTGGCGTCAAAAGTCCAGCGCGGCCGGTAGGAGACGCCGAGCGCGAGGCGCGGCGTCGGCCGTACCGTGACGCCCAGAACGGCCGTGGGGGTCGCCTTGCTCGTCACGTCGACGTGGGCGACGGCGTCGAATGCCGGATCGGTGCCGGAGGTCATCCCGCCCCAGACCGCCTGGTTGAACTTCGCCCAGCCTTTCACCACCTGGAACGTCAGGCCGGCGCTCAGCCAGCTCCGATACGACGCTGCCACCGCCACCGACGGAT
>DATBFY010000020.1:0-5063 GCA_036558265.1 Tepidisphaeraceae bacterium
AGCTCGACCTTGGCGGCGGCGGTCTTGATCGCGCCCTCGGTGTCGCCCATCGCGCTCTGCACGTCCATCAACAGGTCCAGATACGCCCGCTTGGCCGCGGGATTGTTCACCGCCGCGTTGGCGCTGGCCTGCAGGTCGCGGGCGGCGTTCGCCAGGTACTGGCTCCTGGGGTCGATCCCCTCGACCGACGGCTTGGTCTTGAGCGCCGAGGCGGGGTCCTTCTCGACCATGGCTTTCCACCCCGCCAGGGCGGCGTCGAACCGCCCCGAACGCGGACCGGCCGTCTGCATTCGCACCGCCACGTAATCCTTCAGCCATGGCTTGTTGGACGAGCCCAGCGTGGCCGTGTAACCCGTGACGGCCTCGGCGTACTTGGACTTGGCGGCGGCCTCGTCCTTGGCGTTGCGCGCGTCAGAGAACGACTTCTCCGCCGCGTTGAACTGGGTTTCGCCGGTCAACTCAAGGCGGCTGATCTCGGCGATCGGCCGGTGGGTTTCGCGGGTGTTGATCGTGAAGAACAGCTCGCCATCCTTGACCGAGCGGACGGTAATGTTCTTCACGGCCAGCTCGGCCCCCTCGCGTCCGCTGCGGTAATAGACGTCATCCGCCAGGACAGCCGGGGCCATCCCCACCAGCAGCAGGGCAGCCAGCAGGATCTTGCGAAAAGCAGTCGGTTTCATCGGTCGCGGATTCCCTTGACTGGTCATCGTCATTGGTGAATGCAGGAGAGGGGGCTCGAACCCCTACACCTTTCGGTACAGGCTCCTAAGACCTGCGCGTCTGCCAATTCCGCCACTCCTGCGGCGCGATGGGTGAGTCTAAGCGGCAACCGGAGGGGGGGCAAGCAAACGGGGAATGATGAGGATGAGGATGAGGAGGTCAGGGCGATCGCATATGGGAGGGCGAGCCTCCGTGCGAGCCGCGGGTTCCCCGTCAGGGGAATCCAAAAGACGGCTCGGACGCCAGCCTCGCCCCTCGTTCAATGCCACATGCGATTGCCTTGATGAGGAGGTGAGGGATGAGGGGCGACCGGGGCCGGCCCAAACCCAGCCGCGTAGCGGCGAAAGACTATAGCCCACGGCGTAAGCCGTGTGGACCATCCGACATAACCAGCGCACCAGCCCCGGCGGGGCGGCAGACGCGGGCGTTGTCACGTCAAAGGCGAAGGTTACCCGCGAACGCCGCGCCGTCGCGCTGGAGAACCAAGCTCCTACCGCCGATACTGCCCTCCTCGATTGGGGACGAGCTGGGATTCCGTAGCGCTGTCGGCGACCCGGCACGGATGAAAGTAGCGAGGAGTTCTGCCGCCGGTTCCGGCGGGTCGCCCAGCGACAAGCGTCGGAGTAGGATGGGCCGGTCAGATGACCAACAAGGAGCGGCCCCCATGACTCAGCGGGATGGGTTTTACGCGGCACCGTTCGCCATCGACGGGGAATCAATGGGCGTGGAACATTGGCGGCTGGCCGACCTCTCGCCCAAGTGGATCGACGTGTGCGAGCGGATGTTGAACGATCTGGGGCCGAGCTTCCTACCTTCGAGGCGACGACTTGGACACCGAGCGCGAGGTCACGCGGCTGTTCATCGATTCGCTCCGGCGCGTCTTGGCGGTCCAGCAGTCCCAGCGGGCACCGTCGGCCTTCGAGGGGCTAACTGAGATAAAGGAACGTCCCCTCCACGCCATCGTACCTTGGGCCGACCCGAGCATCCCCGATCAAGACGCCGGCCTCGTTAGCGAGTTCGCGAACCACTTCGCCTCCGCGTACCTGTGCCGCTACACCGGTTGACCGGACGGCACATGACTGTAATAGGTCAATATCGGCGCGACGAACAGGTCGGGCAGCGCCGAAACGGACACCAGGAACCGAGCGAGGTAAGGATGGCGGAACTGCGGGCCGGTCCGTCTGTCGCCCCTACGGGGCTAATCGTTTGGTTGCGTCTTCTACCCATGGCTTACGCCATACGCACCGCGCGGCAGCTCTTGGCCGTTCAACGTCCGGGCGGGCAGCGTGAACCGGTCAATACAAGCTGGCGCGGAGCGATTGCAGGACGGCGCCGGCATCCCGACACCCGGCGAACGCGGGGCCGGTGACCATGATCCGGTCCGCGAACAGCAGCAGGTAACCCTCTCGGACGTTGTTGATCCCGATCCCCCAGCCCGGGTGGTCGCGGAGGACGGCGACGAGCCGGGCGAGCCACTCCGCGCTGACTGGAGCCGTCGGCTCGACCTCCATGTAGATGTACCGCTCGTCGTTGTACTGGTCGCCGATGATGTAGAAGACGCAGGGGTCGTCGCCCCGCGGCCAGTCACGGAGGCCGTATGGCTGCTCCGGCCCGACGACGATCGGACACTCCCCCATCGGCCCGGTCGGGCCGAACTCGCGGCACGCCCGTACAACCGCGTTGCGGACGGACTGATAGACCTGCCACGGGAGTCCGCCCGGACTCGGGTTCGGGATGCGCTCGACCGCGTAGTGGACCACCGGCATCTCCGTCGCCTTCATGGGCGAAAGTGTAAAGGGTCACTGTCGGTCGGAAAACCCGAGGCAGGCGGGGCCGAAGGAGCGGAACTGCGGGCCGGTGCGTCTGTCGCCCCTGCGGGGCTGGTCGGTTGGTTGCATCTGATACCCACGGCTTACGCCGTGGGCTATCCTCGTTCGCCGCTACGCGGCTGGGTAGGCCGGCCCATTCCTTCGTGCCTCCGTGCCTACGTGCCTTGTTCGACCGCGCCCTATCGTGCATTCGCCTCCGCCGTCACCTGCGCCTTCGCCGCATCCAGCTTGGCCTGCGCCTTGGCCGCCTCGGCCCTGGCCCTTGGGTCCGACATGAAATCCGCATACTCCCGATCCAGCGTCGCCATGTACAGCGTGCTGCGATGGCGAAGCTGATCAAACAACTCAGGCCGGTTCAGCCGCTGGAGGATCGCTGCCGCGATCGCGCTGCCCTGTTGCCTATGCATCGCGCCCGCAACGCTGCCCCACACGCGGGTCATTTCCAGCAGCTTGGGGTAGTTGCGGACGTTTTCCAGCTCGATCTCGTCGCTCCAGGGCTCCTTGAAGCTCACCCAGTAGGATTCCTTGCCGATGTCGCACCAGCAGTTGAGGTAGGCCGACGGGTTGGTGAGCACGTCCATGTCCTCGGCGCAGCGCTGGCCCGGCGAGCGCGGGTCCATTGGGATCGCGCCGGCACGTTCGGCGGCCGACGGAATCTCCTGCTTGACGTACATCACCACGTCCATGTCCAGGCCCTTGAGCGGCTTGTCGAGCAGCACCAGGTATTTCTTCAACCCCTGGCTGCCGACGCTCTCCAGCCGCGTGCGCAGGACCACGTCCTTGATCGAATGTCGCATCGTGGCGACGTCGCTGTACCGGAAGGCGGCGCGGGCGGCGGGAGAGCGCTCGATCGCCTGCGCCAGGCTTTTGGCCATGTCGTCGGCGCGGTCCATCGCCGGGCGAAGGATCTCCTTGGGGACCAGGCCCTTCTCCTGGGCGTGGCGGGTCTGGACGTAGCGGAGGAAGTGGCCGGTGTCGTCGGTAAATTTGCCCAGCGTCTTGTCGTAAGTGTGTTTCTGGGCCTGGTCGATGAACTTGGTGATCTGGCGCTCGTCGGAGACCAGGTCATGGGTGGACTTATCGGAGGCGATGGCTTTGCGATACGAATCGTAGAGGGCGTGGGCGATCTCCTCGCGCCGCGGGCCGCTCAGGTCGATGTCGTTCTGGCGCGCGGAGAGGCGAATGGTGATCAGCCCCTGGAGCAGCTCGACCTGGAAGGGGAGGTGCGCGGTGTCGTCGAAATCGACCGGGCCGAAGGACGTGGCGCCGAGCTGGCCCTCACGGACGTACGTGCCGATGTTGCCCAGGTGCAGGTCGCCGTGGGTGACCAGGTACGCGTCCTTGTCGTCGAGCCAGTCGCGGGCGTGGTTCTTGACCCAGGTGAAAAGGAGATCGCGGCTGCCGCGCCAGAAGGTGTGCTGGTCCTTGGCCAGGCCCCAGATCTTCATGGGGAAGGCCAGGTCGTCGCCGGGGGTGCAGTAGGGGGCGTAGTTGTGGCGCAGGACGTCATAGGGGCGGTCGTCGGCCGACGCGCGCGGGGATGCAAGCAGGGGAAGAATCGAGGCGAGGAGGATGAACAGGCCGGAGACGGGACGAATCATTCATTCACCGTGCGGATCGGCAAGTTTAAGACGGGGCACCGTCATCGTTTCAATTGTACGCAGGTAAATGATCGGGGTGCGCGGTTAGGCGCGCGCGAGGCTCCTGTTAATAATACGATGGGGAGGGCGATCTGACGGCAAGTTATGCTGGACAAGTGGGTTGCGCTAATGGCGGACGGATGCGTTGCCAGGGGGCGGAGCAGACGGCACGCCCGCAGCACCATTGGCGTCATCGACGACGGCCTGGGCGCGGGCGAGGTGGCGGGCAGCGGCGCGGAGGCACTGTTCCATGGCGAAGAACTCGGCCCTGGCATCGCTGAGCATCCGGGCGCGGAGGCGATCGTCGAGATACGAGGGGTCTTCGGATGCGTCGTACATCTGGCGGTTCATTTCGCCTCCCGTTCGGCGTCTGCCTTGATATTAACCTAGACAATGCGACCAAAACGCACAACCGACGAAGTTGCGGTGTGGAAAGGTTTTACCCCGCGGTGCACCGGCGGTGGACCACGCCGGATGTGCGTTGCGGGACTGGGGTTATTGCGGCGGGGATCTTCCCAAAAGATGAGCCTCGGATGAGACGGACGACCAATGTCGTGAGCGCGGCGCAGGCGGGACATTAGTCTCATTGGCGGGCCGCGCGGGATGGATTCCGCGAGGCTCGATTTTGATCGTCGGGGAGGCGCACCCATGATTTTCCGGGTTGACGACGTGGAGTATGACACGGTGGGGATGGCGACTTACCAAACGGGCTGCCCGCGAATGCCCCTTGTCTACGTGGCGGAGGATTGCCGGGCGGTGTTCGTGGTCACGCTGGACCGGTGGGCGGGCTGCCGGGTTCACCGGGCCGACTCGGCCGAATCGCGGGCGCTGGCGCATCGGTTTGACCTGCCCGATGTGGCGCGCGTGGCGGGCT
>DATBFY010000021.1:0-4991 GCA_036558265.1 Tepidisphaeraceae bacterium
GAACTGACAACAAAGAGCTGATTGCGTGGAGAACCCCGCACGCACGATGGGTGCTGCTCGCCACCGTGCTAGGGACGGGCATCGCGTTTCTCGACATGACGGTCGTGAACGTTGCGCTGCCGACGATCGGCAAGGAACTGGATGCGACCGTCGCTGGCCTGCAGTGGATCGTAAACGGCTACACGCTGACGCTCGCCTCTCTGATCTTGATCGGCGGCTCGCTCGGCGACCGGTTCGGTCGCCGCCGTGTGTTCCTGATTGGGATCGTCTGGTTTGCGATCGCGTCCCTATTCTGCGGTCTTGCGCCCAACGAAGCTGCGCTCGTGGCTGCGCGCGCGCTGCAAGGAATCGGCGGCGCGCTGCTGACGCCGGGCAGCCTGGCCATCATCCAGGCATCGTTCACACCTCGCGATCGCGCTCGAGCGGTTGGGGCCTGGTCGGGGTTGTCGGGGATCGCGGCTGCGATCGGGCCGTTCGTCGGTGGCTGGCTCGTGGGTGCAGGGTCGTGGCGTCTGATCTTTCTGATCAACGTACCGCTCGCGATCGCAGCCGTCGCGGTCACGCTCCGCTACGTCCCCGAATCACGCGACCCCGAATCGGTCGGCGGCATTGACGTCTCAGGGGCCGTGCTCACGGCGTTCGGTCTCGCCGGGGTGTCCTGGGCGCTCATCCAGTCGGGCGAGCGCGGCGCGACCGCGGGCACGGTTACGGCCGGCGCGATTGGCGTCGCGGCACTGGCGGGCTTCCTGGAGGTGGAGCGCCGCAGTCGTCACCCCATGATGCCGCTCGGGATCTGGCGCTCGCGGCAATTCGCTGCCGCCAACCTCGTGACGTTCGTCGTCTACGCCGCCATCAGCATTAACTTCTTCCTGCTGAGCGTCGACCTTCAGCAGGTCCTCGGCTATTCGCCGCTGCACGCGGGGCTCGCAACCGTGCCAGTCACGGCGCTCATGCTCGCGCTGTCCGCGCGCGCGGGTATGCTTGCGGAACGCGTCGGCCCTCGCCTGCCAATGACCGTGGGCCCACTGATCGTCGCTGTCGGGCTCGCGTTGCTGAGCCGCGTGCAAGCGGGGACGACCTATCTCGGCACCGTGCTGCCAGGCGTGATCGTGTTCGGCCTCGGGCTGACGCTGACCGTTGCTCCGCTCACCGCCACGGTCCTCGCCGCCGCCTCTGAGCGATTCGCCGGTATCGCGTCCGGCGTCAACAACGCAGTCTCCCGCGGTGCCGGCCTACTCGCCATCGCGGTGATTCCGGGGGTGGCGGGCCTGACCGGCGACGCCTACAAGAATCCCGCTGCCTTCACCAGTGGCTTTCGGACTGCCATGCTGATGAGCGCGATGCTTGCGGCCGCTGGTGGTGCGCTCGCGTGGGTATTCATCCGCAACGAGGTCGCAGGTCGTGCCGACGCGTGTCCGGCGGCGCATCTCGATCGCCGCCACTACTGCGCCGCCGACAGTGCCCCGCTCGCCACCCCACGGGACGCTCAGCGTGCGAGAACTGGAAACTGATCTCGTGCGGCGCTCTACAACGTGACGTCGGCCTCGCCCTCACTGTGCCGCATTCTTATCAGGACCACTCCAGGTGAGCAGCACATAGCCTGACGCCCCACCCGAAAAGATGTCTCCCCCCCGACCGGTTTGATCGCCCGCCGGCCCGGGACAGAAGCCTGCTCCGAACGCGACCCCTCGGAACCCGGCGTGGCTGATCACCGCCGACGGATCCGCACGGCCGCCGATACCGCCGCCTCGTCCGCCGCCCGCAAACACCAGCGTCGTGCCGGCGAGGCTGATGGTGCTGTCCTGGCCATTTCCCGGTTGTTGGAACACGCCTCCAGCCGCGCCGCCACCGCCGACGACGATCGTGTACGTCGTGCCGGGAGTCACGGTCAGCACGGTGCGGCTGTAACCGCCGCCGCCACCGCCATCGGTCGAACCGCCGCCGGCTCCTCCGCCCCACAGTTCAACGAAGACGTGAGTCACGGCCGCGGGAGCAGTCCACGTCAACGGGATGTTGGGAGCGGTGAACTGCTGAATTCCGCTCAGCCCCGTACCGGGTCCGGCGGGACCCTGATCGCCTTTGGGACCATCGAGTCCGGTCGGACCCGGATCACCTTGCACGCCCTGCTGACCTCTGAAGCCCTGCGGACCTTGTGGACCAATCGCGCCAGCGACACCTTGCGGCCCCGGGACCGTGACCTGTATCTGCAATTGCGGTGCGTTTGCGGTCGCTAAACTTTCTTTGGAATCGAACCAGAAGTTGCCGCTCGCACTGGTCGAGGCGAGTGCGATGCCGTTGTTCGGCACTGCGCCGTCTACCCAACCCTGGACGAGAGCGGTCACATCGATCAGCACGAACTGGTTCAGGCTCGCACTGCTGATGGCGGTAGGAAGAGACCCCGTGGCCGAAGGACCAAGCGGCAACGGCTGATTGTTGAACGTCAGCGCGTTCTCGCTCCAGGATCGGTCCAGTTGATACACGTCGAAGCTGCCGGCGCTGTTGACGGTATTGATATACAGGCGCAGCGTCGCCTTGCCGATGTGCGCGCCAACCGGGATGCTCCCGAGACTGAACTTCATATACGCGTTCGCATTCGACGCGACGACCAGTGCGACTGACGATCCGAAGTTCGCGGCGGCATAGGGAACTCCATTGACGACGGCGTTCGTCACCCAGCTATCTCCACTCGGAGGCTCCTGCTGTGCGAGCAGAGAACCGGGCACCATCAACACAGCGCAGGTGAACGCCGAAATGAGCACTCGCGCGCGCGCGCGCGTTGGCCTGCTGCCCCAAGTAAGTTTTGAAATCACCATGTGCGACTCACCACGTCAGCAGGACATAGCCTGCTTGTCCATTCGAGTAGGCGCCTCCGCCATGTCCGGTCTGGTCGCCGTTGGGGCAGAAGCTCGCCCCGTAGGTCTCGCCGCCGACAATGAGGTTCCCCGAAGCTCCCGAGTGGCTGATTGCTGCTGATGGATCCGTCGGGCCGCCGCCACCTCCCCCGGCAGAGTGGGGAGCGCGACCGCCCCCAGCCATAATCAAGGTCGTCGTCCCCGAGCTCATGCTGCTGTCGAAACCATTGAAGTCAAATTCCGCCACGCCAGCAGGGCCGCCGCCTCCGACGATGATGGTGTAGGTGGTGCCGGGTGTGACAGCGACGACGCTTCGGCTGTAAGCTCCCCCGCCTCCGCCGCCAGAGACGTTACCGCTGCCGCCGCCACCCCACATTTCCACCATCACATTCCTCACCCCGACAGGCGCCGTCCACAAAAACGGCATCGCCGGCACGTTCGTAGGATTGGTGAACTCCTGGATCCTGCTTCGACCTGTGCCCGGCAGCCCTTGATCGCCTCGAGGCCCTTGCGGCCCCGTCGCGCCTCTCAGCCCCTGTAGGCCCTGAATCCCGGGTGGACCGGGCTCACCTCGTGGTCCCGGCGGTCCGTCAGGCCCCACATCACCCTGTGGTCCGGGAGGTCCGGCCAGCGTGATCTCCAACTGCGGACCATTGCTCGTCAGAGGACTTTCTTTCGAATCGAGTAGAACGTTGCCTGTCGCGCTCGTCAGCACCAGTGCGACGCCGTTATTGACGACGGCGCCGCTCACCCAGGCCTGAACCAACGGCGTGATGTCGATGAGCAGAAACTGATTTCGACTCGCGGTGGTCACTGCGACAGCACGAGAGCCGGTCGCCGATGGGCCCAGCGGAGAGGGCTGGTTGTTGTAGGTCAGCGTGCTTTCGGCCCACGTCCGGTCGACTTCGTAAACGTCGAAACTGCCGGATGCGCTGATCGCCGCGACATAGAGGCGCATCACGGCTTTGCTCACCGTGGCGCCCTGCGGAATAGCCGCAAGGTTGAATTGCACGTAACTGGTTATGTTCGGCGCGACGGCCAGAGCCACGGTCGATCCGAAATTGGTGTCGCCAAACGAAGCCCCGTTCACCGCAAGGTTGGTGACAAACGAATCAGCGCTGGGCGGAGCCTGCTGCGCCAGGAGCGGCAGACAGGGCGTGAAGAGAACGCAAAGGAAAATCGCAATGAGGCGATCGCAATGCAGGGTGCTTCCAAGCCGATCCAACATGGTCTCCATCCTTGCTTGTGGCTGTCAGAGAATGGGCGCGCACACCGGAGTGGCGGCTCACCAGACCAGCAACACGTATCCATTTCCGGCTGGCGCAACCGTCGCCCCGGACCCAGTGAGCCCTCCGCCGTGCCCGGTCTGACTGCCGTTCGGGCAGAAGCTTGCGCCTGGCGCGAACACTCCGCCGGTATTGCCGTTGCGCCCGGGTAGGCTCAGGGCGGCGCCTGGGTCAGCGATCCCGCCGATGCCGTCCGCCGTCAGGCTCCCAGGGCCACCGCCGGCGGCGAAAATCAGCGTCGTTGTTCCCGACCTGACACTGCTCGCCGATCCAGCTGCGCCTTCGCCAGCGCCCGTGCCGACCGTGATGTCGTAGGTTGTGCCCGGGGTGACGGTGACAATCGAACGGCTGTAGGCACCACTCCCACCGCCCCTGGGAAGGACCACGGAATCCTTGGCGTAGCCGCCACCTCCGCCCCACATCTCGACCAACACCTGCGTGACGTCGTTAGGGGCTGTCCATGTACCGCTCGACGTGAACTCCTGCATACCGTTCACGCCCGCACTCGGCACTCCCTGATCACCCTTTGGGCCCTGCACGCCGGTTGGGCCTTGATTACCCTGGACGCCCTGAAATCCCTGAAGACCGGCCGGACCCTGCGGTCCTTCGCCTCCGGGAGGTCCCTGCGGACCTGCAGGGCCTGCGTTGTTGAGCGCAATCTCCAATTCCGGGCCATTGCTCGTCAGCGGGTTTTCTTTTGAATCGAAGGCGAAGTTGCCGGCAGGAGTGGTCAACACCAGTGCGACGCCGTTGTTCGGATCCTTTCCGCTCACCCAACGCCGCACTACGGCCGTGATATCGATCAAGAGAAACTGACCCTGCTTGCTTGTGCCGACCGCGATCGGAAGAGATC
>DATBFY010000022.1:0-2346 GCA_036558265.1 Tepidisphaeraceae bacterium
CCCGTCGCCAGAAGGACCATCAGAAAATGACAGGTCGCAAGACGCACGACTTCCACCTGTTCGACAGCCGAATTCCGGCAATCCGTCATCCGTCGCCGTTACTATAAAAGCGTGCCCGAGCGCCAGACAACGGGAAAAACGCTCGGGCACCCTCGGCGCGCGCCACCTCACGCTCGCCCGCCGCAATCTTTCGACTGGCATCGAAAAATGGACAAAAAGGGGGTTGACGCCTTGGATCAATTTCCGGCGTCGGTTATCAACCATCCGGAGCTGTTTTCGCACTCGGGCGCCATCACTCATGGACGACGACCGTCCAAGCGGGGCGCGCGGCGCTGAATTCACACACGCGCGGTGATGTACTCCGCGCGCGCACACACCGCGGGCTACCCAGCCTACTCAGGTCGGATATCCGTCATGGACGATGCAATCGGCGGCGACGCGTTCACCCTGCCTGCCGTCCTCCTCTTCTCCCTGGTGTCCCTGACCGCCCTCGCCGGATGCGCCGGCGATCGCTCCTACTTCACCGATCAGACCATGGTCCGTCGCGCCGGTTCCGCCGCCGGCTCCCCGGATCCCAACGACCTGCTGGTCGTCATCACCTACGGGAAGGGTTGGTCGGCCCAGGGCTGGGGCGACGGCCTGCGCGACGTCGCCGCCGCCATCCGCGAGCGATACCCCAACCGCCAGGTCATCACCCGCGCCTGGGACGACCACGACGGCATCGATCGGACGATCGAGAGCCACCCCGGCCCCGTCGCCCTGGTCGGTCACAGCTTCGGCGGCTGCCGCTCCGTCGAGATCGCCAACCGCGTCAGGCACCCGATTGACTGGATGGTCCTCCTCGACCCCGTCCCCTGCGACGACTGGTTCTTCCGACACCCCGGCAAGTACTTCCGCGTCCCCACGGGCGTTCATCAGGCCGTCTGCTACTACCACCCCTCCGCGATCTTTCCCGTCAGTTACTCCATCGCCAACCCATCGTCCGCCTTCGAGAACCGCCCCCGCGATCTCGGGCACGGCGAGTTCTGTCACAACGACGAGGTGCGCCAGCACATCTTCGACCTGTGCGGCCGCACGAACGCCGGCGCCCTCGCGACCGCGACGGCCGCTGCGCCCTCCGACCCGTCGATCGCGAGGTAACCTCCCTACCCGACCCGCACCTGCCCGTGGAAATCCGCCGGCGCGCCCCGCTCCAGGTAACGCGTGCACAGCTCCCGGTAGATCGCGCACGCCCGGTTGGGCCCGAACCGCGACTCCACCGTCTCGATCAGCTTCAGGCAACCGTCGAACACCCCCTGCTGGTACGACAGGATCATCGCCTGCATCGCCTCGGCGCGCTGGCGGCACTCGTCGGTCGCCTGGTCGGCCCGGCAGATCAGCTCGTACGTCATCGTCCCCTCCTTGCGCCCGCGCACCTGCAGCTTGCCCACCGGCACGAACACGAACGAGTTGAGCGTCTGCAAGAACGTGCTCTCGGTCACCAGGATCCGCGAGTCGAACTCCTTGTTCGCCGGCTCCAGCCGCGCCGCCAGGTTCGTCGTGTCACCCAGCGCCGTGTACTCCCGCGCCTCCACCGGGCCCGCGTCCCCCACGTACGCCATCCCCGTGTTCACCCCGCACCGCATCCGCAATGCCGGGAAGCCATCGGGCGTCCGCTCGCGGTTGAACTGCTCCAGCGCCTCGTTCATCTCCAGGCAGCAGTGCAGCGCCTGCTCGGCGTGATGCCCGGTGCCGTTGTTCTCCGGCACCCCGAAGATGAACATGATCCCGTCCCCCATGAACTTGTTCACCACCCCCCCGTGCCGACGGATCACCACCACCATCCGGCTCAGATACTCCTGCAGCAGCGGGATCATCCGCTCGCCAAGTTGTTGCGTAAGCGTAGTAAACCCCTGGATATCGGAAAAGCAGACGGTGACCTCCTGCGTGCGCGTCTTGAACAGCTCGTTCTCCGGATGCTCGTTGAGATAGTTGACCAGCTTCGGATCCACGTACCCGTGCAGCAACTGGTTGATCCGGAACCGCTCCCCCGCGCTCGCCGCCGTGCACCCCGCCCACACCAGCCCGACCGCCGCCAGCGGCGCCGCCGCCCCCAGCACGATGTTCCACTTGTCAAAGAGCAGCACACCGTTAAACACCGCATACGACACCGCCAGCACGATCGCCACGATCGTCGACCCCCAGGGTGTAAGCTTTGCCACCGCCCAGGTCATCAGCCCGCCGAAGAGGATCGCGATGAGGTATGGAATCCACGACGGCGCGACGGACCAGAGGTTCCGGGTCATGATCGCGTTATAGATCACCCCGTGCACCACCGAGCCGGGACACGATCCGTGGAGGCTCGTC
>DATBFY010000023.1:0-7720 GCA_036558265.1 Tepidisphaeraceae bacterium
GTCGTAGTGGTGGAAGGCCAGCGGATTGAGGGACTCTGGGCCCTCATAAGCGATCGCGGGTGTGGCGAAGTGCGACGCCCCGCCGCCGGGACCTGACGGCGCAGACAGGTGCGACTTTCCTGGCGAATCAGCCATGCAGCATCGCCCGCTCATCGGATTTGAAATGCTGGCCCATTTTCCTGCGCAGGAAGCGCACGCTGGCGAACAGCTCCTCCATGCCGTTCACGCCATCTTCGATGCTGATCCAACCGTCGAAGCCGACGGAATTCAATTCACGGAAAATGGTGTCGTAGTCGTTCAGGCCTTTGCCGATCTCGCCGTGGCGCAGGCGGTTCGAATAGCCTTCGAGGCCAAGCGCCTCGTCGCGACGAAGGTCTTCGATCGTGCCGGAGATCAGCGTGCGATCGCTCGCGTGCATGGTGACCACGCGGTGTTTGACGCGGCGAAGCAGCTCGAGCGGATCCTCTCCGCAGATGATGGTGTTGCTGGGGTCGTAGTTGACACCGAAATGGGGGTGCTCGATCTGGTTCACCAGGTCGACGAAGACATCGGTCTTCTGCGCGAACTCGGGGTACTGCCAGTAGTTGTCCTTGTAGTGGTTCTCCAGGATGAGCGTAACCCCCCTTTCGGCGGCGTGGGGGAGGCAGGCCTTGATGCAATCGGCGGCGTAGCGGATGCCGTCGCTGCGCGAGACCTCCGGACGACGCTGCCCGGAAAGGACCCGGCAGTATTGCCCGCCCAGCGCCTGGGTCATGTCGATCATGCGTTTCTGCTGATCGACCTGTTGCTGGCGGAACGCGGGGTCGGGATGGGTGAAATCGGGGGAGACGCAGAGCATGGGCATGGCGAGGTTGCGGTCCTCACACATGCGGCGGATCGCCGGCCAGCCGGCCGGGTCTTTCAGGTCGAGGAAGCCGGAGTAGAGCTCGGTGCCATCGACCTTGAGGGATTGAACGATGTCGAGCCACTGGCGGAGGGACATTTTGCCGGTGAGGGTGAGGTCGTCCATCCAAGCTTTGGGGAAGGCGGCGAGTTTGGGGGAGGCCATGGCGAGGGAATGTCAAACGGCGAAAGTCAAAAGTCAAATCCGGGGCGGTGGCGCGCGGGGGTAGGGCAGTTCGACGGCGGGCGTGGGGCAGTTTACACTGCCCGGTCCCCTGGCCATCCGGACGTGGACCAGGTGACACGACCCGGGGCGAGAATTTCGAACACGCCACACGTCAGGGTCGTGGAGTGTACTAGAGTGGTAAGCCGCGTGCGGGAATGGCGTCGCGCGCGGCCCGCGGTCCGGGGCATTCGAGCTTGGAAACGACGATGCGGATTCTGAAGAGGCTGTTCTTTCTGCTGATCCTGGTGGGCCTGATCGGGTACGGCCTGTGGTGGTTCTACGGCCGGGACGCGCAGGGGCCGGTGCAGTACCGGACCGCGCCGGTGGCCAAGGGCGACCTGGTGGCGACGATCGGCGCGACCGGCACGGTTGAGCCCGAGGAGGTGACCGACGTCGGCGCCCAGGTCACCGGTCAGATCATGTCGTTCGGCAAGGACAAGGCCGGCAAGGACATCGACTACGGGTCACAGGTCGAGAAGGGGATGCTGCTGGCGAAGCTGGACGACGTGGTCTACAACGCGACGCTGACCGAAGCCGAGGCGCAGCTCGCCCAGGCGAATGCGAGCGTGACGCGGGCGAAGGCGGACCTGAAGGCAGCCGAGGCAAAACTCTACGGCGCCAAGCGCGACTGGGAGCGGGCCGAGCGCATCGGGCCCAGCGACGCGCTGGCGCAGACGACGTACGACAATTACAAGTCGGCGTACGAGACGGCGGAGGCGAACGTGGGGGTGGCCCAGGCGGCAATCGCGGTGGCCGATGCGACCGTGAAGCAGCAGGAATCGGCCGTCGAGCGGGCCAAGAGGAACCTGAAATTCACGGTGATCGAATCGCCGGAGACGGGGACGGTGATCGACCGGCGGGTCAACATCGGGCAGACGGTGACGTCAAACCTGAGCGTCGCGAGCCTGTTCCTGATCGCGCGGGATCTGAAGAAGATGCAGGTGTGGGTGGCGGTGAACGAGGCGGACATCGGGCAGATCCACGTGGACCAGCGGGTGACGTTCACGACGGACGCCTTCCCGGGCGAGCAATTCCACGGGACGGTGGGGAAGATCCGCCTGAACGCGCAGATGACCCAGAACGTGGTGACGTACACGGTCGAGGTGAACACGGAGAACCCGAACTACCGGCTGCTGCCTTACCTGACGGCAAACGTGCTGTTCGAGGCGAGCCGCCGGGACAACGTGTTGATGGTGCCCAACGCGGCACTGCGCTGGGCGCCGGCGAGTGAGCGCGAGCCGGCGGAGGGGCCCGGTGGCGCTGGCAGCGGGGGCGGTCCCGGGGCGGAGCGTTCGGGTGGCGGTGAGCGGGGGGGCGGAGGTGGCCGAGGAATGGGTCGAGGCGGCCCGCGCGGCGGTGGGGGCGGCGGTGGCGGCAGTGGGGGAGGCATGTCGGCAACCAGCCGGCCCTCAAAGGGCGGTGGAGCGGCACGCAACTGGCGCCAGGCGACCGTCTGGGTGAAGGACGGCGAGGGCGCCAAGTCAATCGACGTGCGCGCCGGTCTGACCGACGGGCTGAACACCGAGATCACCGGGGACCAGGTGCGCGAGGGGATGGAAGTGATCGTCGGCGAAATCCAGCCGGGGGCGGGCGGCGGGCCGGCGGGCAGCACGAATCCGTTCCTGCCGCAGTTCCGGCGCGGACGCCGGTAGGCGGCAGGGGTCAGCGCGCTTCCTTTTCGGTCGAAGTGGTTCGGGTATGGAACTGATCAACCTTCAAAACGTCCGCAAGAACTATCACCTGGGCGAGGTGGACGTGCCCGTGCTCAAGGGCGTGTCGCTGTCGGTGAACCGGGGGGAGCTGATCGCGCTCATGGGCGCCAGCGGCTCGGGCAAGAGCACGCTGATGAACATCCTGGGCTGCCTGGACCGCCCGACGTCCGGGAGCTATTGGCTGGACGGTCACGAGGTGAGCATCCTGTCGCCGGACCAGCGGGCGACGATGCGGAGCCAGAAGATCGGGTTCGTATTCCAGAGCTTCAACCTGCTGCCGCGGACCAGCGCGCTGGAGAACGTGATGATGCCGCTGACCTACGCGCCGCGGCACGTGTCGGACCGGGAGGCGCGGCGGCGGGCGAAGGAACTGCTCGAGCGCGTCGGGTTGGGCGACCGGATGGACCACTTCCCCTCGCAGTTGTCGGGTGGACAGCAGCAGCGGGTGGCCATCGCGCGGTCGCTGGTCAACCGTCCCCCCCTGCTGTTCGCGGACGAGCCGACGGGGAACCTGGACTCGCGCACCAGCGAGGAGGTGCTGCAGATGTTCCAGCGGCTCAACGCGGAGGAGGGGATCACGATCATCCTGGTGACGCACGAGATGGAGGTGGCGGCGCACGCGAGGCGGGCGATCCGCATCCGCGACGGGCTGATCGAGTCGGGGGCATACGGGGTACACGGGGCGATGGACGGGGTTCACGGCAGCAAGGCGGGTTCAGCACGGCCGGCGGCGGCGGCGGCGGCGGCGGGGTCGAAATCGACGGGGGGTGCGGCGTGATCAAGTCGGTCAAGACGGTCATCACCGCGGTGCGGGCGCTGCGGCGCAACCTCATGCGCGCGGCGCTGACGACGCTGGGCATCATGATCGGCGTGGGGGCGGTCATCGCGATGATGGAGATCGGGAACGGCTCGTCGCAGGCGATCCAGCGCACCGTGGCGAGCATGGGGGCCAACAACCTGATGGTCTTCCCCGGGAACTTCAGCACACGGGGGGTGAGCTCGGGGACGGGCGGGCGGGTGACGCTGACGCCCCAGGACGCCGAGGCGATCGAGCGGGAGTGTACGGCCCTCAAGGCGGTGGCGCCGATCGTGCAGTCGCGGACGCAGCTCATCTACGGGCGCAAGAACTGGGTCCCCAACGAGATCACCGGGACGACGCCGGACTACCTGGTCGTGCGGGAGTTGGAGGTGGTGGAAGGCGTGCCGTTCGAGGAGCGGGACGTGCGGAGCGGGAACCGCGTGTGCCTGGTGGGGCAGACGATCGTGCGCGAGCTGTTCGACGGGCACTCGCCGGTCGGGCACGAGCTTCGGATCAACAACGTGGCGTTCAAGGTGATCGGCGTGCTCGGGGCCAAGGGCGCGAACATGATGGGGTCGGACCAGGACGACGTGGTGATCGCGCCGTGGACGGCCATCAAGGCGCGGGTGTCGGGGTCGTCGATGGCGAAGACGAACCAGAGTGCTGGGGCGGCGGCGGCGGCATCAAGCGTGAACACGCTCAGCAACGTGTACCCGGGGAGCAAGCTGGAGCTCTACCCCGAGCAATCGTCAATTCAGACGACCAACTCCCCGATGCAGGTGCGGTTCGTCAGCATCGACCGGATCTCGGCGTCGGCGATCAGCGCGGCGGACATCGAGCTGGGGATGACGCAGATCACGGAACTCTTGCGGGAGCGGCACCGGATCCGCGAGGGAGCGCCGGACGACTTCACGGTCCGCAACCTGACCGAGTTCACCAACGCCCTGTCAGGCACGACGACGCTGATGACCAACCTGCTGCTGTGCGTGGCGCTGATCTCTCTGGTGGTGGGCGGGGTCGGGATCATGAACATCATGCTGGTGTCGGTGACCGAGCGCACGCGTGAGATCGGCCTGCGGATGGCGGTGGGGGCGCGGGGGCAGGACATCCTGCGGCAGTTCCTCGCGGAGGCGGTCGTGCTGTCGCTGATCGGAGGGGCAATCGGGATCCTGCTGGGGGTAGGCGCGTCGTGGCTGGTCCGGACGATCCTCAAGTGGCCGACCGAGTCGAGCCCCGGGGCGATTGTCGCGGCGGTGGCGGTGTCCGCGACGGTGGGGATCGTGTTCGGTTACTATCCGGCGTGGAAGGCGTCGAAGCTGGACCCGATCGAGGCGCTGCGGTATGAGTAATCCGCGCCGTCCGCGGCACCCGACACACACACCCGGATTCCAATATCAACCCATGCGGCAATTGCTCCACCCCACCCTTCGCCTGTCCTTGCTGACGGGCTCATCTGTGATCGTATTGATCTTTGCGGGCTGCATGGTGGGCCCGAATTATCGAACGCCCGAGGTGCAGATGCCCGCGGAATGGGCGGGGCCGACGGAATTCGGGGCCGGTACCACGCGTCCGGCGACTCGGCCGACGACCGGCCCGGCGGCGGCGACGACGCGGCCGGTGGAGTTATCGACGTGGTGGGATGGCTTCAACGACCCGATCCTGACGGGGCTGATCCGGGAAGCGGCCGAGGCGAACCTGACGCGCCAGCAGGCGGCGTCGCGGGTGCGGCAGGCGCGGTACGCGCGGACGATTTCGGCGTCGGCGTTGTGGCCGGACGTGAACACCACCGGCTCCTACACGCGGAGCGGGCGCGATAGCGGCGGCCTGGGCGGGTCGAACGACCTGTATCGCGCGGGGGTGGACGCATCGTGGGAGATCGACGTCTTCGGCGGGGTGCGGCGGAGCGTGGAAGCGGCGGACGCGGACGTCGCGGTGGCGGTCGAGGACGAGCGCGACGTGCGGGTGTCGCTCGTCGCCGAGGTGGCGCTGGACTACATCGACCTGCGCAGCTTCCAGCGGCAGATCGAGATCTCGCGGAGCAACCTGGTGGCGCAGCGGCGCAGCGCCGACCTGACCCGGCGGCAGTTCCAAGGGGGCTTCGTGAGCGGCCTGGACGTGGCGAACGCCGACGCCCAGGTGGCGACGACCGAATCCGCGATCCCGCTGCTGGAGGCGTCGGAGCGGCAGGCGGTCTATGCCCTCAGTGTGCTCCTGGCACGCGAGCCGGGGGCGCTGCTGCGCGAGTTGATCGATCAGCAACCCGCGCGGGGGGTGATCCCAGGCTCGCCTCCTGAGGTGCCGGTCGGTTTGCCGTCGGAACTGCTTGAGCGACGGCCCGACATCCGCCGGGCGGACGCGCAGGTGCACGCGGCCACGGCACGGGTGGGTGTGGCGACGGCGGACCTGTTCCCGCGGTTCTTCCTCAATGGCGCGGGGAACGTCAGCTCGGACAAGCTCGTTGGCCTCGCGAACTGGTCGAACACCGCGTTCTCGATCGGGCCGTCGGTCAGTTGGCCGCTGTTCACCGCGGGGCGCATCCGGGCGAACATCGCGTTCCAGAACGAAGCGGCACAGCAGGCGGCGCTGGCATACCGGCAGACGATCCTCAACGCGCTGCAGGAGGTCGAAAGCGCCCTCATCGACTACGCAAAGGAACAGGAACACCGTCGGTCGCTGGCGGCGGCGGCGGCGGCGAACCGGCGCGCGGTGGAGCTGTCCACGACCCTTTACACGCAGGGCAACACGGACTTCCTGAACGTGCTCTCGGCGCAGCGTTCGCTGTACGCGGCGGAGCTGGCGCTGGTGAACAGTGATCGGACGCTGGCGACGTCGCTGGTCGCGCTGTACAAGGCGCTGGGGGGAGGGTGGTAGTTATCGCGGGACGAGGCGAAAGGTGTCCATGTCGATCGATTGGTCGAACTCGCCGTAGGGTTGGTCCCAGCCGTTGTGGGCGAAGATGTAGATTCGGCTGTCGTCGGTCTGGAGGCTGCGCGGGTAGTAGCGGGATTTGTACTCGCCGGCAAAGCCCGGGACGTCGAGGACGTTCCAGGTCTTGCCGGCATCGGCGGTGTACTGGATGCCGGTCGTGGCGATGTGGAGGATGATGCCTTCGCGGGTGGCGAGCAATTCGGGGTGGCCGGAATGCGGGAAAGGGGCGGGGCGGAAATCCTCCAGCGTCCAGGTGTCCCTGGTTTTCTTGAGCAGGCCTTGCCAGCGGACTTCCTTTCGAGCGTTTTTGGGATCGCCGCGGCGGAAGACGCAAAGCAGGTCGCCATCGGGCAACTCGGCCTGGTCCCACTCGTCCCAGACGACGTCGCGGAGCTCGGGCGGAACGACGTCGTGACGTCGCCAGGTTTTGCCGTTGTCGTCGGACACGACCAGCAGCAATTGATCCTGGACCTTCTCCAGCTCCTTATGGCTGCTCTTGGCGGGCGCGGGCCAGAACTGACCGGTGCCGACGATACGACCATCTTTTAGAATGCGAAGGCGGGAAAGCTGGTAGAGAGAGGTGGCGGGATCGAAGAGGACCTGAGGGTTGCCCCAGGTTTTGCCGCCATCGTCGGATCGTTGGAGATAGGCGGTTTGGGGGACGTCGCGATGCTGAAGGTCCCAGCCGTTGACGCGACGAAGAATGGAACCGTCGGGCAGGCCCAAGGTGGCGCTGCCGGCGTAGGCGCTGGCGCCGATGCTTTCGAAGCGGGTTGAGCCGACCTCGTTCCAATGTGCGCCGCCATCGGCCGAGCGGAGATAGACCTGTCGCAGGTCCAGGCCGGTGAAGTCAAACTTGTCCGGGATGGCGAGCTTCTGGCGCAGATCCTGAGGCGCGCGGGGGCGGGCGGTCAGTGGGCCGGTGGCCTGGGTGAAGCAGACCATCAGAGACTTGTCGGGCATCTGCCAGGCGCCGACCCAGCTCGTGTATCCGGGTTTCTGCGGCGAGTGATAGATGGTCTTGCGCGAGAAGCCGGTGGCGACATACGCCTTGGCGGTCGTGGGCGCAGGGTCGGCCTGGGCGAATGCAGGTAGGCAAAGGATGACGATCAGGCCCGTGATCCCGCATCGGCGGCGCGGAGAGGAATTGCGCGCCGGGGCGCAACCGTTCTC
>DATBFY010000024.1:0-5335 GCA_036558265.1 Tepidisphaeraceae bacterium
GAGGACCCTCGCGCGGTATGGTGCTGCGTGATGGGATTCACCGTCAAGGAAATCCAGCCGACCCCCAATCCGAACGCGGCCAAGTTCGTCCTCGACCGCCAGATTTCTGATCGTCCCCTAAGCTTTTTGAACCCGGCTCAGGGAAAGGACGATCCGCTCGCGTCGGAACTTTTCGGCATCAAGGGAGTCACCAGCGTCCTGATCCTGGGTGACTTCGTGACGGTGAATAAAGAGGTGGGGGTGAAATGGGATGAGATCTCTCAGAAGGTGCGAGAAATATTGCAGAAAACCCCCTGAAGGGGTCGATTCTTAAAAAGAATTCAGATATTATCTGAACCGCCCCCAAATCCAGAGCGTAAGTCTGTTGCGAAGTGTTTCTTCCCTCCTTGCCCCGTAGGTCTCACCCACGCCTACGGGGTTTTTTTACGCGCCCGTCAGGCTTGATCGTCTCTGCCGCCCCTCATGCTGCTCTCATGCGCCGCGGGTATCTTCCCTACCACTCGTTTGACCCGCCGTTGAAGGGTCGAACTCAACTTGCTCCAAGGTTAGCCTCGCCGGCGATCACCCACACCGGCGGGGCTTTTTCATTTGTCTTCCTCGTCCAAGGCGAGGTCTTCGGGCCGCATCTTCTCGGCAATGGCCGGCGGGACGCGGCCGATGGGGAAGAGGACCGTGATGCGGTTGCCGCCATGCGCGATGCAGATGCGGTCGGCGGGGTCGAGCCAGATGCGCAGGGGGTCGGCGTCGGAGGGGATCTGACGGGTGAAGACGGCATCGACGACGAAGGGCTGGTCGTCGCCGGGCGTCGGCCGGATTCGAACCACGCGTCCGGGCTCGTTAAATAAGAAGAGCAGACCTTCCCGGGTACGCAGCAGGGTCGGTTTGCCGGCGCCGACGGCCAACTGCGGAAGCGGCCAGTCGATCAGGGCGCCGTCGGGCTTGACCACTTTGAGGGATTGACGGCCGTCATAGAAGCGCGTGCCGTCGGGAAGGACCAGCAGCGGCGGACCAAGGTCGGGGGTGGTGGTGGCCCGAGTCGTGGCAGGTCGCGTGGCCGGGACCTGCGGCGGCAGTTCGGTAAAGACCTTTTCCTTTTTCAGATCGATCACGCGCCAGCCTTCGGCTTCGAGGGCCCAGGGCACGGGGTCGGGCTTGACGTCCATGTAGATGACCGGCCAGCCGCCCTTGTCCCAGCCGACTTTTCCGATGGACGGGGGGAGCAGCCATCCGGGGAGGCGAGGGGTTGGATCGGGGAGGCGCGGGTCGAGGATCAGGAAGGAATCCTGAGCGGCGAGTGCTGAGGCCTGCGCGGAGGGTTTTGTGGTCCGCGTTGTTGCGGGGACGGCCGTCGCGGCGGCGTGGTGGAAGATCCAGCGGCCGGTCGAGTCGATGCCGACGAAGTCCATGAAGTTGCGGTGCCGCTTGTGCAGGATCGGCTCGAGGTGGTTTCCGATGAACCACTGCGGGCCCATGACCGGATCGATGACGACGTAGTCGTTCAAGCCCCAGGCGACGATGCGATGCTTGTTGGGGTCGAGGTCGGCGGTGACGCCGCCGGGCAGAAGCTCGACGGCGCGCCCGGGGCGCACGGAGAGCCAGGCGGGGGAGACGTAGGTCGGCGAGTCGTCGGGCCGGGGGATGGCGACGCCGGCCTCGGCGTAGAAGATCACGCCGCCGTCGGGCAGGCGGTTGACGACCGACATTCGGCCGTCCACCAGCGACATGCTGCCCAGGGAGGGTTCGATCTTGTTCTTGAGGAGTTGGCGGATGCGGATCTGGGCTTCGAGCGGCTGGAGGTCGAGGACTTTCTCGAGGAGCGGCGCGATGCCGGGGCCGTAGGTGGTGAGGGTGCGAAAGGCCGCGTCGCGCTTGTCCTGGTCGGCGGCGGAGAGCTGGCCAACGAGCTGGAGGACCTTTTCCTGGTCGACGGCGGCGGCGGAGGCGGCGACGGAGTTCAGAGAGAAGGTAACCTTGTCCTGCTCCTTCTCGTCGGGCGCGGCGGAGACGATCTGAAGCACCGAGCCGTCGAGCAGGGGCACCAGGTGCAGGATGCGGTCGGGCCAGCCGTCCTGGCCGGTGAGGACGGTCCACCGGTAGGTGGGCGCGGGGGGGGCGCTACCGTCGGCCCGGGGGGTGGGTGGGATCGGGGCATATCGGGCGACGCCGCGGGCGCCGCGCGTGCCGGCGGCGTTGGTGACGTAGGCGATCACGCCGCTGATGTCCATCGCCAGTTGCACGGCGCGGTCGTGAGCGTCCTTGGTGTCGATGAGCTGCTGATGGCTTTGGAGGATGGATTCGGGGGACTGGTCGAAGGTGAAGGCGCAAACGCCGGTGGCGGTCGGGACGATGATGCGGTCCTTGGCGCCGCGGACGCCGCCCAGGACCAGGGCACGGTCCCAGCGGAAGCCGAGGGAGTCCTGGAGGGAGCGGCGGCCGTCGTAGTCGAGCAGTTGGAATCCCCGCCCTGCCGGGTTTTTGACCACCAGGTGGGGGAGCCACAGGCCGTTCTCGGTGGGGGACCACCAGGCGAAGCAGACGCGATCGCGGAGGAGCTGGGTGGCGGTGTCGGTGGCGGAGGCCCTGAGGAAGTTGAAATCCGCGGGGGCGTCGGGGCGGGTGATCCAGAGGTAGCCCTGGTTGTCGAGGTAGAGCGGATCGTCGAGGACGACGCGGGCGGCGTAACGCATGTCGAGAGCGTCGTCGAGCCGCTGGGTGGTGGGGTATTTGGGGTCGTCGGCGCGGAGGATGTCGAGTAGCTGAGTCGTGGGATGCGGTTCGTTTTGCGCCAGGCGCGTGGTGGCGCGGGTGGCGGGCGTGGTGGAGGCGAAGGTGGCGGGACGGGTGGCGGCGCGAAGCGGGTGGGTGTAGCGGAACCAGGCGGCGCCCGCGATGACCGCGACGACCACGAGCACGGAGAGCAGGAGGAGGGGGAGGCGTTTCATCGGCGGTCACACCCGTTTTGAGTTGAGATGCCTGGGTGAATCTCATCCTACCAGACGGATGAGGAGGGGGTAAGTTGCGGGGGGAGGCGTGGAACGTGAAAACGTGAAGATGGGACGCGGCGCGGATGGGGATGAAGCGGCGTGGGCAGCGTGGGCCCGTGTAGTGGGATGGTGCATGCGGAGTCCAGGAGCAGGAGGAATGGGAGCCCTGTGATTTGGTTCATGGGGCTGACGCTCCTGCCCTGGTCGCCGCTTGCGCATTTCGCCGGGAGGGCGGGTTGACGTGCCGTGGTCCCGCTATGGCGAAATGCTCCAGCGGCGTGGGTAACGAGGACGCCACGGCGGGCGTTGGGTACGATATGAGAATCAATTCCGAGAGCTGTCCGGAGTTGGTTGGGCGGCGGAAGAGTGCGGCGAGGCGGTGGCGAGCGGAGTACCTTGGACGTTTCGATGATGAGTGCGAACCGTGAGTAAGGCGGAGGCTCGGATGCGGTGGGTCGTGCGGATCGCGGGATGGGCGGCGCGGGGGTTGCTCGCGGTTGTCTGCTGCGCGGCGGTGGTCTGCTGGCCGCTGAGCTGGCGCGGGCCGCGCGGGATCGTGTACTGCTGGTCAGGAGGCCCGGCGGAGGGACGATCGTTTTATTTGATCGAACTGGGCTTTGGCGAGGGCGGCGCGTGGTTCGCGTGGAACCGTGTCCGCCTCGAGGCAAACGCGCCCGAAAAAACGGTCGCTGAGTTGCGGCATGCCTATGACCCGGCGCGGGGTTGGGACGTGGGCACGCAATTCCCGGTGGGGCCTTGGCGCTGGGGAGAGGACATTTGGCACGGGTTCGGACGGCTGGGACGATGGTCCTTTTCGCAGTCCGAGCCGTACGTAACGGCGGATGTGCGGGCGTTTGCCGCGCCGCTCTGGGGCATTGCGCTGGTGTCGGGTGCCTGGCCGGCGGCGAGCCTGGTCCTGTTTGCGCGGCGTCGGCTCCGGGCACGACGGATGAGCATGGCGGGGCGCTGCCCCTCGTGCGGGTACGACCTGCGGGCGACGCCGGAGCGATGCCCGGAGTGCGGGCGGGTGGCGGGGGGGGAACGTGAAGGCGTGAAACGGCGCGGCTGCGATCATGTCCCCGCGGCAATGTCGTCCTGACGAAGCTTTGCCGACGAAGCATCTTGCCTTGGTGGTTTGGTGTATCGGGCTGACGCTCCTGCCGCGGTCGCCGCTTGCGCATTTCGCCGGGAGGGCGGAGGGTGGTGCGCGGTGGCTCTGTCTGGCGAAATAGCCAGCGGCGGGGGCGACGAGGGCGCCACGGCGGCCGCGGGGTCGGCGAAGGACCAATACGCCAAGGCTTCTGGACTGAGGGTGGTCGGGGGCCTAAGGACAATCCGGTTCACGATGCGCTGGGCGAGCCCAGCCGATAAAATTCTGCGCGGGGGTGGTTCGGGTTGGTGTAGCGGCGGGGTGCACACGTAAGCGGGGACGATCGCCTAGGTGGAAATTCCGATGAACAGGGTGAGTCGGGCGACGTATCCTTAACAATCTGATGAACGGTGAACACGATTCCATGACCGAACGCTTGAAGATCCTGATCGTCGAGGACGAGACGCTGGTGGGGATGGGCCTGCAGGACCAGCTCCAGAAGTTGGGGCATGAGGTGGTGGCGCAGGCGGCGAGCGCCGCCGATGCGCTGGAGCAGTTCCGCCTGCACCAGCCGGACGCGGTGCTGGTGGACGTGCGGCTCAACGGCGGAGACGGGATCGAGCTGGCGAAGCAGTGCCTGCAGATCCGGCGGGTGCCGATGGTGGTGATCAGCGCGTACAGCGACGCGGAGCTCATCCAGCGCGCCGGGGAGGCGGGGGTGTTCGGGTACCTCGTTAAGCCGGTGGAGCAGGGGCAGCTCGCGGCGCAGCTTTCGGTGGCGGTGCGGCGGTTCCGCGAGAACGAGCAGATGCGGATCGAGAAGGAGCAACTGGCGGCCAACCTGGAGACGCGGAAGCTCGTGGAGCGGGCGAAGGGGATCTTCATGCGCCGGTTGCACCTGGACGAGCCGGAGGCGCACAAGCGTCTTCAGCAGGAGAGCCAGAAGCGGCGGATCTCGCTGGCGGATCTGGCGAAGAAGATCATCGAGAGCGAGGAGCTGCTGGGCGGCTGAAGAAGGCAAAAGGCAAAGGGGTGCGGAAGGCAAAAGGCAAAGGGCAAAAGGCAAAAGTGGCGGAGGGGGTGCGCGAGGTGTTCGCGTGGGGGATTTGTCCTATACTTTCCGATTCGGTTTATGACTGGTGATTTGACAGTTCGTCCGGAATTGATGTCGCCGGCGGGGGATTGGGAGGCGCTGCGCGCGGCGGTGGCGAACGGGGCGGACGCGGTTTATTTCGGGCTGGACAACTTCAACGCGCGGCAC
>DATBFY010000025.1:0-22724 GCA_036558265.1 Tepidisphaeraceae bacterium
ATCGACACCAAGCACACCGAGATCGAGAAGCTGATCGAGCACATCCGCAATCGCTACGAGGACAAGCCGCAGCAACGCCGCCAGCTCGATTTGTTGATGAAACTCAACGCAAAACACCTCGAAGAGCGGCAGCGGGACGCGCAGCTCGAGGCGCGGATCCAGTCGTACGAGCTGGCGTACCGCATGCAGAGCGAGGCGGCGGACGCGTTCGACGTCTCGCGCGAGCCCGCTCACATCCGCGAGATGTACGGCGCCGACAAGAGCGTGCAGGCGCGGCAGATCCTGATCGCGCGGCGGCTCGCCGAGCGCGGCGTGCGCTACATCCAGGTCTGGCACGGCGAAGGCCAGCCGTGGGACAGCCACGACGACATCGAGGTCAACCACCGGCGCCTCGCGCAGCAGTGCGACCAGGCGATCGGCGCGCTGATCAAGGATCTGAAGCAGCGCGGCATGCTCGACGACACGCTGGTGATGTGGGGCGGCGAGTTCGGGCGCACGCCGACGGTCGAGCTGCCCCAGGCCGGCGCCAACGCCGGCAAGATCAATGGCCGCGATCACAACCACTACGGCTTCACCTATTGGCTCGCCGGGGGCGGCGTGAAGGGCGGCTACGTCCACGGCGCGACCGACGAGTTCGGCTTCCGCGCGGTTGAGAAACCGGTGCACGTGCACGACCTGCACGCGACGATCTTGAAACTGATGGGGTTCGACCACGAGAAGTTCACGTACCGGTATGCCGGGCGGGATTTCCGCCTCACGGACGTACACGGGGTGGTGGTGGATGAGATGATCGCGTGAGGGTGATCGAACCTGTCAAAATCTCAATGATTATCCGTTGAGGTCTGCGTGGACCGTTACGATTCAATCCGCGACGTCACGGCCGGGTTCTTAGAGCGCGTGTCGCGCTGGATCGCCCGCGACAGGTGAAGTCCTGGTGATACTTCGTTATCTACGTGCGGGCGGACAGAAGGACTTCGCGCTTTGCAAAACACTGGATGCTTTCCGTGCGATCATCGCGTTTGTGCCGAACGGGACCGACATCGAGGTCTTTCGTCTCCTGCAACTCCCAATTCGCGGAAGGGTGACCGAAGGGTTCATCGAGGACGTGCTCAACGCCATACCTGAAGGGGCCGAATACCTTGCGATTGCGATCGAAACCCGGGGCACGACCGGCATTAGCTGCGACTCGGATATCGGAAACTCGCATTCTGAATTGCGCGGGTGGCTGCTCGATCAGCGCGCTCAGGAGGTGGCTGTGGGCGCCTGCCCAGATTTCATCGCGCCCGACGGCGATGACCTGATCTCCGCGGCAAAGGGCGGAGTTGACGGCCCGCGATAGCGGATTCATGTGAAGCACGCTACCGGGCCGAATTCGACCGTCCTGTGCAGAATGGAGCCGTCGCTCCGATCCAGTTTCCCTCCGCACCACGCGATCGATAGGATGCTCATCCATGACGACGCAAGAGATTCAGCGACTCCTGGCCACCCGGCCGTTTGAACCCTTCCGTGTGCTCGTCGCCGATGGTCGCGCATTCGACGTTCGTCACCCCGAGAACCTCGCACTGGGCGGCAGGGGGCGCCTGATCGCCATCGGCCTGCAGGATTCATTCGTTACGCTCGATCTGCTCCTAGTGACTGGCATCCAACGCCCTATTCCCCGCCGCCAAGGACGCATGCGTCGCTCGGCATGACATGCGCCCGTGCCATCATTGTCTCCACAGTTATCACTTAATACATTCCATCCCTATGCCCACCCTGCGCACCCTTCTTATCGTCCTGTGCCTGCTAATCATCGCCAGGGCCGATGCCCCGCCGGTCCAGACCGACCGCTGGGTCACGCCGCAGCTCAAGCCCAACCCGCTCCTCGCCCACCACACGTTTCGCTCCGACGCGATGAACTTGGACGTCGGCTATAACCTCTACCTGCCGCCGGATTATGAGGGCAACAAGGACAAGCGCTATCCCGTCCTCTACTGGCTGCACGGCATGAACCAGTCGGAGTCCACCGACCAGTACCCGATCGGTTACCTGGACGATGCCATCAAACGCAATCAGATCCGGCCGATGATCGTCGTCTATGCGTCGGGCGGGCAGCGGACGTATTATACGGACAGCCCCGCCGCCCGGTCGCTGCCGGAGACGGCGATTATCAAGGAGCTGATCCCGCACATCGACGCGACGTACCGCACGATCGCCGATCGCGACCACCGCGCGATCGCCGGCATGTCCATGGGGGGGTTCGGTGCGCTCAAGTTCGCGTTCAAGTATCCGGGGCAGTTCTCGTCGGTGACCGCGTTCGCGCCGGCCATCCGCGATCCCGAATCGTTTGCCAAGGACCGCCCCGACATCCTGCGGCGGATGTTCGCCAATGATCCGGCTGCCTACCAGGCGAATCACCCCGCCACGCTGCTGAAAGAGCACCTCGATCAGATCCGCGGCCATCTGCCGATCTCACTCTACGTCGGCAACAAGGATTACCTGCTCACCGGCGTGCGCGACCTCCATCGTCTCCTCACCGAGTTGAAGGTCGATCACACGTACCAGGAGTTCGACGGGATCGAGCATAACCTGGTGAAGCTGTCCGGGCAGACGAGGCTGGCCCCGTTCGAGCTTGCCGCGCGCAATTTCAAATGAGCGTGGCGTTCAACGCGCCTGCGGGGAATCCCCCATTGCCCCGCGCGTCGCGTTGGGTTAGGACAGGACCCACCATGCCGCTCCGGGCGCTGGCGCGCAAGTTCCTCCCCCACACCCCGGCGCCCGAGGCCGTCGCCGGACTGGTATCAGTCATCGTCGGCGTCGTCCTGCTCGCGCTCAAGTTCCTCGCCTACCTGTTCACGGGGTCGGCGGCGATCTTCTCCGACGCGATGGAGTCGATCGTCAACGTCGCCGCGTCGGCGTTCGCGCTTTACGCCCTGTTTTACGCCCACCGTCCGGCCGATCGCGAGCACCCGTACGGCCACGGCAAGATCGAGTTCATGTCGGCGGGGTTCGAGGGGGGGATGATCTTCGCCGCGGCGCTGGTCATTGGCTTCCGGGCTGTCGAGGCGATCGTCCACAGGCCGCCGATCCAGGCGATCGCGCTGGGTCTCGTGCTGATGGGTGTGGCGATGGTGGTCAACGGTGCATTGGGCCTGTACCTGATCCGCGCGGGGCGGCGTCACCATTCGCTGACCCTCGAGGCCGATGGCAAGCACCTGCTGACCGACGCCGTCACCAGCGCCGCCGCCATCATCGCGATCGTCGGCGTCAAGCTCACTGGCTGGCGGATCATCGACCCGATCTTCGCGCTGCTGATCGCGCTCTACATCACCTGGACGGCCGTGGGCCTGATGCGCCGCGGGGCGGCGGGACTGATGGACGAGCAGGACCTGGCGGACGAGGCGCTCCTGAAGCGTATCCTGGATGCCCACCTGGCGCCGCAGGGCAAGGAGCCGCAGATCTGCTCCTATCACAAGCTTCGCCACCGTCACAACGGGCGGTATCACTGGGTGGATTTCCACATCATGGTGCCTCCGACGCTGAACGTCGAGCGTGCCCACGCGATCGCCAGCGCGATCGAGTACGAGATCGAGCTGGCGCTTGGCGAGGGCAATGCCACCGCCCACATCGAACCGTGCGTAGACCCCGCCTGCGCCGCCTGCGGCGCGGGTGCGAGAGAGACGGCCGGCGCGTAGTTCCGCGTTCTGAGGCTTCCTTTGCCCTTATGTTTTATGTCTTGATGTTTTACCCTTTCCCTCATGGACGTAACCGCCTCCGCCGCAACATCATCCCTGCCCCTCGCCCTTTCCGCCAAGGCGCGCCGGACCGGTGATTCGCCAATCAACGCGCTCATCGCGGCCAAGCTCGCCAACCCGGACCTCGTGAACTTCGCCGCCGGCCTGGTGGACGAGGAAACGCTCCCGGTGTCCGAGGCGGCCGCGATCACGGGGCGCATCTTCTCCGATGACCGACGCGGCCAGCGGGCGCTCCAGTACGGCACGACGCTCGGCTTGCGTCCCCTGCGCGAGCAGCTCATCGCCCACCTCGAACGCCTCGATGGCCGGCACGTCGGCGACCTGGGCCTGTCGGCCGACGATCTGCTGGTCAGCACCGGGTCGCAGCAGGCGCTCTACCTGATCGCCGACGCAATGCTCGACCCGGGCGACATCGTCATCACCGCCAACCCGAGCTACTTTGTCTTCACCGGGGCGCTTCAGTCGTTGGGCGCACGCGTGCTGGCGGTGCCGATGGACGATCGGGGGATGGACGTCGATGCGGTCGAGCGACTGCTCGGTGACCTGGAACGCCGGGGCGAGCTGGCGCGCGTGAAGTTCGTCTACTGCACGAGCTTCTTCGATAATCCCACGGGCCTCTCCCTTTCCACGCCGCGCCGCCAGAAGTTGGTTCAGGTCGTCGGCCAGTTCTCCAGGGATCACCGCATCCTGATCCTCGAGGACGCGGCCTACCGCGAGCTGCGCTACGACGGCGAGCCGCTGCCCTCCATCAAGTCGTTCGATCCGGACAACCAGTTTACGATCCTCACGCAGACGTTCTCCAAGCCGTTCGCGCCGGGAATCAAGCTCGGCTACACGGCCATGCCCGCCGACCTGCTCGAGCAGGTCCTCCACCAGAAGGGCAGCCACGACTTCGGCTCGTCAAACGTCTGCCAGGAGATCGCGCTCGAAGCGATGACCGACGGCAGCTATGCGCAACACCTGGAGCTGCTCAAGGCCGGGTACCGCCGCAAGCGCGATGCCACCCTCACCGCGCTCTCCGTCCATCTGACCGAGTCGGCTGAGCTGCACTGGACCCGTCCCGACGGCGGCTTGTACGTCTGGCTGACGCTGCCGCCGCGCGTGGACACCTCGCGCGAAGGGCGGCTTTTCGACCGGTGCGTCAAGTACGGCGTGCTTTATGTGCCCGGGGCCTACTCATTCCATCCCGATGCTACGGACCGCGTCCCCAGCCATCACATGCGCCTGTGTTTCGGCCAGGTACGAATGGAAGAGATCGCCCCCGGCATCGAGCGCCTGGCCGAGGCGATCCGGGCCGAAATGTGATGTTTACTGCCTCGCCCCCCGTTCAAACTTGAACGCCGGGAACCCCATCCGCGAGATGTAGAACGTGTCGGACTTCGGATCGTACGCGAGGTTCGTGAACCACCCGGCCTTGCCGGTATCGAACCCCTTGGGGGGCAGGGCCGTCACCGGCTTCCACGTCTGGCCCGCGTCGGTCGATTCCAGGATTGTCGCCTTGCGCCCGACCGTGATCAGGTGGCGCTCGTCCTTTCCGAAATAAGGCCCCCAGGCCGCATCCGTCACCGCGCCCTGCTTGGTCCAGGTCGCGCCCTTGTCCTTCGAGACGATGAGGAACGATTCATACGTGGCCGGTTTCTTCTTCTTCGCGTCGGCGGGATCGATCGGGTCGTTCGCGAAGAAGTAATGCACGCCGTTGAACGTCTGCATGACGTGCGTGACCGGCGTGAAATCGGAAACCTTCGTCCAGGTCTTGCCTCGATCGGTCGATCGAAGCAATCCCTGCCCCTTGGTCGTGAGGAACGTGTCGGCATCCGCGACTCCTACGGAGGTGTATGCCGGATCCTTGTCCAGCATCGTCCACGACGCCCCCGCATCGCTTGAGGCGTACATCTCCCCGCCGCTCTCGTGCCGCGCGCCGAAGATGACCTGCGGCCGCTCGACCGACCAGTCCACCGCCGCGAAATCCCAGTTTCTCCCCACGTCCTTGAACCCCTGCCACGTCCGCCCACCGTCCAGGCTCATGCCGCACTTGCCGTCGAGCATGAAGCAGGCCAGGCGCGACGAGCCCGGATCGACGTTGATCGCGAACGCCGTCTCGCACCGCCCGCCGACCTTGCCCTCGTCGCAGCGGGCGTACGTCGCTCCTCGATCCGTCGATTTGAATAACCCTTGCCCCGCCACGACGACGAACAGATCCCCGGTCGTCCGATCGACCGCGACTCCGGCCGTCTGCCCCGGCCACGCGGGCTTCTTGCCGTCATTCGTCAGCTTGGCGATCAGGGGATCGGAAATGTTCACCCATTCCGCGCCCGCCGCATACGACGAGGAATGAAACATGAAGACATGAAACATGAAGAGGACGACGAACGCGTTCCACCGCATAGGGATCTCCGGTTAAGCATCGATCGTTAATCGTTAATATTCCGCCCTCACCTCGGCTGTTGCACGAACGCGATCAGGTCCGCCAGATCCTGCAGCGTCATCCCCTGCTCGAGTCCTTCGGGCATCAGCGACAGCTTCGAGCTCGACAGCGATTTGATCTGCGACCTTGCGACCGATTGCCGCATCCCGCTCGCCTGCAGGATCGTCAGCGCGGACGCGTTCTCGTCGCCCAGCAAACCCACGTACGTGTCGCCGTCAACGGTCTCCACCTGGTACGCGACGAATCGTCCTTCGACGGCGGCATTGGGGTCGAGGATCGCGACCAGCAGGTAATTGGCGGACTTATCGGTGAGCGCCGACAGGTCGGGTCCGACGGCCGATCCAACGTCACCCAGGCGATGACACGCGGCACAGGATTTCTCGAAGAGCCCTTTGCCGTGAGTCGCGTCGCCCTTCAGCGAGAGGGCCGGCTGGAATGATTGAATCGCGGCCGCCCGCGCCGGCGGACGCGAGACCGCCAGCGTCTTCTGCGCGTGCCGGCGAACCGTTGCGTCGGCATGCTTCAGGAGCCGATCCCGGGTGGCCGCGGGAAGATCCGTCGCCGAAAGCTTCCCGGCGTCCACCGCCGCCAGCAGCGCCTCCGCAGAAGGGGCGCGCGAAACCAGATTGTCCAGGGTCTGCGCCCGCAGCGACGGCGACACGCGCGGCAGTGCCGAGATGAGCAACGCCGCCGTCGCATCGTTCGATCGATTCCGCATCAGCGCCGCCAGCGCGGCCGACTGCAGTCCCGGCGGTTGTCGCGCGTCCAGCAACTCGGACGCCACCTGGCGATCCGAACCGATCCGCCCCATTAGCCGCATCGCCGCAATCCGATCGGCGAGTGGTCGGGACGAGTCGGTCGCGATGGCCGGGGCAGCGGCGCAATAGGCGCCCCGTCGCGCGTCCGCATCCTCCGGCAAAACAGCCGCGTCCCCCAGCGAATCCAGCACGTCCGCCATCGCATTGAGCTGCGTCGCCGACGCCCGCCTCGGATCCGCCGGCGCGATCCGCAGCAGTACGTGGCCGCCCGCGGTTGACTTGTCCTTTGCCGTCGCGGCGATCAGCGACGCAAGCCGGGCGCGCAGCTCCGCCGTGCCCGCCGCCTCATCCGGCAACGCGTCGAAGAGCTCCATCGGGCGCCGCACCGCGGCGCTCAACACCGCCCCGCGCGTCCATGCGTCGCCCGGCGCGGCCTGGGCAATCCGCGCCAGCGCTTGCGGCACGCGCGGGTCGTCCAATTCCCCCAGCGTGAGGGCGGCCTGATATCGAACCGCCGCGTCTGGGTCCTCGCTTCGTTTGAAAACCGCTTCCGCCAGCGCGCTGTCCGTGGCCAGCAACGGTTCGGCCAACCTCACCGCATTGCGCCTCACGCGCGGATCCGCATCCGCGATTTGAGCGTTGACGATTTGCGATTTCAGTGAGTGCAACCCGTCAAGCGCACAAGCCGCCTGCACCCGCGCCGCCGGATTCTCTGAGCCGGTGGCGATCCGCGCCAGCACCGCCACGGTCGCCTTGTCCTGCCGGTGCACCAGTTCCCGGTGCGCCAGATCCCGCACCACACCATTCGGCCCATCGATCTTCCGCGCAAGATCCTCGGATGTCAGCTTCGCGAGCTCCTCGATCGGCCGAACCTCCCCACCCGGTGGAATCACGCGATAGATCCGCCCCATCTCCGCCCCGGCGCGCGTGTCCAGCGTCGCCAGCCGCTCCTTCGTGATCCACCGCGGGTGCTCGATGACGAAGCGGTACATGTCCACGACCCACAACGACCCGTCCGGGCCCGTGCGAACCTGCACCGGCCTGAACCAGTTGTCGCTCGACGCCAGAAACTCCCGCTCGTCCGCGGGTGATCGGTGCGCCGCGAACGTCGCCCCGCGCGGCGTGAGCACCAACCGTCGCACGAGGTTGTGCACCGGCTCGCAGAAGAATGCGTCCTCGGCGGCTGGATCATCGTTCTTCGACCATTGTTCGCCCCGATCCCGGTAGATCGTCGGCCCGCAACCGCTGGTCACGCGGTTCGCGCTCTCGGGATTGTTGAACCGCTCGAGCAGGGGACTGATCGGGTAGAGCCGCGTCGGATCGACATCCGCGACAACTGCGACCCTCGGCCCCGGATACGCCACGTGCGGATTCCGGCGCACATACCTCTCTTCCAGCGGGTAATGCCACAGCGGGTTCGAATTGTCGTTGCCGAACCAGTTCCCCCAGTCATCCCGCACGCGGCAGAACTGCGTGCGGCCTGCCGCCGGCTCGAACGCCAGCGTGTCCGGGTTCATCCGGAAATCCCGCCCGCCCAGTTCCAAAGGCTTCTCCGAACCGTTTACATTGATGGGATCGTTATGGATGCTGGATGCGCCGTACACCCAGTTGTCAAGACCCCACGTCAGCCCGTTCACCTCCCATTGCTGGTTGTCCGGCGAGAATCCCGAGAACAGCGTCCTGACCGTGTCCGCCTTGCCGTCGCCATCATCGTCCGGCGCGTACAGCACGTTCGGCGCCGCGCACACCAGCACGCCAGACCGCCAGCACATCAGCCCTTGCGGATAGGGCAGATGATCGAGGAACACTCTGCGCTGGTCGTACCGCCCGTCATGTTTCGACGATTCCAGGATCACCACCCGCCCGCCTGGCACGTTGTTATCGTGCAGCCCGGACGGGTAATCGTACATCTCCAGCACCCAGAGCCGCCCGCGCAGGTCCCAGTCGATCGCCACCGGCGACTGCACCAGCGGCTCCGTCGCCACCAGCTCCACCTGCGCGTCGCCGTCCACGCGGAGGCACTGCTTCGATTCCTCCGGCGACCTGGGCAGCGGAAATTCCTTAAGCGACTTTTCCGATCGGTAACTGGTCGGCACGATCGAGTGAACCGCCCGCACGATGTCGTTCTCGATCGCCGGCGCGAAACGCGTCGGCCGCGCGTAATACACCATCGCCCCCTCCGCCTCGTACCCGCCCTCAGACAACACCCGCCGCGACGGCACGTAACACAGCACGTCGTTCGAGTAGCTGCTCACCCATAGCCGCGCCGGATCGAAATCGTGCTTGAGCCGCAGCGCGTAATCGACCACCACCTCGCCGGCGAGGAACACCATGCACAGGTCGTCCCCGAACGTCCACGTCTCGACCGCGTACGGCAGCGACTCCGGCAGCTTACCGTCCCGCGCCAGCCGCGCGAGCTGGATCTTCGCGTTCGCCCCGATCGCATCGTTCTTCTCTGCCAGTTTCTCAAGGTCCTCCTTCGTCGGCAGCTTGTCGAAATACGCCTGGATCACCTTGAACCGTCCGGTCGGCAGCGTCGCCAGCGCCTTCTGATGCTCCTGATCCTTCACCAGTCGCGACACCTCGCTTGCCACCGCCGCGCCGTGCTGGCGCGCCAGCGCGAAGGTTCCCCGTGGCGATGGATTCGCGTCGGCCCCACAACCGATCGTGATCAGCGCCACCGCCCCCTTGTACGCCGCCTCCAGGTCCTCGCTGGCGCACTCCGCCCAATCGCCGTGTACCTTGTTGATGTCCGGACCGCCCGTCGTGCAATGACACGCATAATTCGCCACGACCGCGCGGACCATCCCGTCCGTCCCTTTGGCGATCAGCACCGGCAATTCCTGATCCACCGGCCCCGGCACGCCCCGCGCGATCGGCTTGCGCCGATTGGCCGCGAAACCCACGCTCCCCCGCGCGATCGCCAGCGTCCCGGGCTTCAGATCGGCCAGCGCCGCCAGCGCCGTCTGCTCCAATCGATCCCCCACCATCGCCGTGTACTGGTCGATCCGCGCCTGCTGATCGGGCGGGATCGGCTGGCCGAAGATGTTCGGCGCGGCGTTGGTCAGGCAGGGCGCCGCGTGCGTGTGCGTCGCGCAGATGACCAGCCGCTCGCGCGCCAGGCCCGCCTTCTCGTTCAGCCGCGCCGCCACCGCCTCGGTCAGCTCCCGCGGGATCGCCATCGTGTCCAGCGTCATCAGCACGAACGCGTCCGCCTTGCCCGTCCCGATCGCCATCGCCCGCGCGAACAGCTTCTGCTCAACACCTTCGGATTCGCTTTTGCGCGCCGCATACCCGGTCAGCCGGATCGGCGTCGTCGGCGTGATGTCGGTCTTGGCCACGCCGATCTGCAAATCAACCGCCTCCCCCACCACCGGTAACATCAGCACCAGGATCGCGATCAGTCGACATGTCATGTGTGTGGCTCCGAGTTGACCTCCACGTGTCAACACCCCGTCGTCATCCTGAGAGAGTTTCAAACGACCGAAGGATCTTGCCTCGAATCAACGTCCGCTACCCTTCGCGGCCAGATCCTTCGCTTCGCTCAGGATGACGGTTTAACGCCGTTCTGCCCGACCTCACTTCCCCCCGTAATACTCATATCGATCCCACCGCCCATCATGCTCATCCGCGGCCCGCGGATCACCCGTTTCCGTCATCCATCCCTCCAACTTCGCCCGCAGCGATTTCCTCACCCGATCCTCCTCCGCCGCCAGGTTCTTCAGACAATCCGGATCCGCCCGCACGTCATACAGTTCCTCCGCCGGCCGTTTATCCGTCGCCAGGTGAAAGTACCGCGCCACCGCCGGGTCGTCCCGCAGCTTAAGCAGTTCGGTCTTCGTCGGCCCCGCGTCGATATCACTGAAGACTCCCTGGCTCGCCTCAAAATCCGGATCCCCCGCCGGCCACCGCCCCGGCTCAAAATTGCGAATATAGAGATACTGATCGGTCCGCACCGCCCGCGCCGGGTATCCCACGTTCCCCGCCCGCGCCCGCGCATGCCGCTCGCGCTCCAGGTAGACCGCATCCCGCACGCTCGCCTCCCGCCCCAGCAGGATCGGCAGGATCGACCGCCCGGTCATCTCGCGCGGGATCTCGATCCCGGCTGCCTCCAGGAACGTCGGCGCCACGTCCGTCAGCACCACCAGCGCATCGCTCGTCGTCCCCGCCTTGATGTGCCCCGGCCACACCGCCGCCAGCGGCTGGAGCGTCCCCGCGTCGTACAGGTTCGCCTTCGCCCGAGGCCACGGCCAGCCGTTGTCCCCCGTCATCAGGATCAGCGTGTTCTCCGCCCGCCCCGCCGCCTTCAGCGCCGCCAGCATCTCGCCCACCTCCCGGTCGAACCGCTGCACCTCCGCCAGGTAATCCACCGCGTCCTGCCTGACGACCGGCGTATCGGGCAGATACCCCGGCAACCGCACCTGTTTCGGATCGATCCCCGACTGCTCCCCCAGCCGCCGGTCGTACGGCCGATGCGGATCCGAGCTGCCGAACCAGAAACAAAACGGCCGATCCGCCGGCACCTTCTTCAAGAACGCCTCGAACGACTTGAACTTCGGCCCCGCCGGATCGTGCGCCCGCCCGACCAGCTTCCCCGGCCCCCATCCCTTGCGATACGACCCGACGACGTAACCCGCCTTCTCGAGAATGTCCGGATAGCATGCGAACTTCGCCGGCAGCTCGCTCCACAGGTCTCCGCCGTTCTCCAGCCGATGCGGCGCCTGCCCGGTGAGGATCGACCCTCGCGACGCCGTGCAGCTCGGCGCCGCCGAAAACGCCCGCGTGAACAACATCCCCTCCCGCGCCAGCCGGTCGAACGTCGGCGTCCGAGCCGCCGAGTACCCGTACGCGCCCGCGTGCGGATACCCCCAGTCGTCGGCGATGGCGAGGATCAGGTTCGGGCGCCCCTTCACGTCCTGCGCGAACACCCAGACCCCGTTGGCCAGGAATACGATCGTTAGAAGTAATCGCGTGGACATGCGGCCGATCAGTCTACCCCTGCGCGCCGGTCGCACCAATAACGCGCCCCTGCGCGCCGTGCACGCCCAGGCAGAGCTCTGGGAGCGGCGCCGCCCCGGATCTGCGTCCTACGGTGGGCAAGATCGCACGCGCGATGACGCGCGTGCCGGCCCCGACTTGCCGGGCTCGTTCGTGACCAACGGCGTTGGAGCATTTTGCCAGACGAGGGACGCGGTGTGAATCAATCGGCCTCCCGGCAAAATGCGCAAACGCCGCACGTCGCAGGAGCGTCAGCCCATCTCCCTCCAATCCATCGCGAAACCGGGTTCGCATCGCGTCGGTTTCTCCATCCGCGCAAGCTCATCGGTTGCCGCCTCAATGCATGGTCAGAGCATGCAGCTGCCCTCGTGTAGAATTGTTTTGACGCCCCTACATTCAGCGTTTAGCATTATGCCCGCCATAACGGGGGTACCGATAAGGAGTGGGCAATGAATCACCGCGATATTTGGCTTTGCCTCCTGTTGGGCGTCTGTTTCGCATGTTCTTCCTACGCCGACACGTACGACGATTTCAACCAGCGGGTCGCCCAATATAACTCGGTCGCCTCAGGGTGGAACAACGGCACGGCCTTCTTCCCGCAGGTCAACAGCGCTGTTACCACTTTCAACACCCAGGTGGACGCCTTCAACACCGCGACCAACTACGGCTATGGCCACGTCCCCAGCATCGCGGGGCCCAGTCCCAGCTTCTACCCGATCATCGACCCGACCGGGAATCCGGACATCGACAACAGGGCGCCGGGAACGGGCGGATACGATGGGCTCGTCATCGGAATCGATAACGGCACCGTCGATCGACTCACTTTTAACAACTTCGTTGACGTGTTTAACGCGCAGGTGCTGAACGCTCCCGAATGGAATTTCGCATTGGCCCAACCGCTCGCGCCGGCGGCGCTCGCGAGCCCGGTCCCCGAGCCGTCCCTCGCATGCATAGGCGCGATGCTTATCGGCGGTGCCACGCTGTTGCGTCCGAAGAGACGCCATTGAGGCCGATGGTCACTGGCGAACCGCCTCTCCCGCGCGCTACTTCACCCGCATGATCGCCCGCGGGTTCGTGTCCCCGCCGATCGGCGGCAACGCCTCGTCATAGTGCAGCCCGCCCGACGAGCTCAGGCGGATCGTCTTGGCCGTGATCCGCCCGAAGAGCTGCGCCCCGCCGCCGATCGTGAAGTCGGTGTCCGGCGCGTACAGCTCGCCCACGCAGCTATGGTTGCCGTTCCACGTCGCGGTCTTGCACGTCGGCAGGAAGTAGAGGATCCGGTTGGCCGGGATGTCCTGGTACGTGTCGATCACGACGTTTCCGCTGATGCTGTAGTCGTCACGGATGTAAAGGTTCACCGGCCCGTCCCAGGTGATGTGCGCGCTGCCGCTCAGGTCGATCGTGCCGAACAGGTAGTTCCCGCCCGGCAGGTGGATCGTTCCCGAGCTCATCTTGCAGTCGCCCGCGTCGATGTACGAGGCCGGCAGCTTGACCGACGGGAACGACAGCGGCTTCGCGAGCGGCGCCACCATTCCCGTCGCGCTCGCCGCCCCCGTCAGCGACGCCTTCTTGCCCACGCCCGGCCGCACGTCCCCATCGATCTTGGACGAGCCCGCCAGGGAGATGTCTCCGTTGCTCGCGATCGACCCGTGGTGCAGCGCCGTCGCCGCCGAGTAAGGCCCGTTGGACGAGTTATAGCTGTCCGTGAACCCGTTGCCCGTGATCGTCAGCGAGTTGATGCCGATGATCGCGTACATGCTGTTGCTGCCGGCGATGCAGGCGGTGCTCCTGGCCGTGACGTCGCACGTCCCCTTTCCGATCACCCGGCCGAAGAGCAGCGTCACCGGGTTCCCGCCCGCGGCCGTCCGTGCCAGCGCGACCGCAACCGCGTTGGCGTTGGTCTCGGCGGCGCCGCTCAGCGTCGTCCCGCTCCGTGCCGAGGCGTCCCAGTTGACGAACGTGACGTCCGTCGCCGGGTTCATCGTGACCGGCTGACCGTCACAGGTGTTGGCCTGCGCCGCCGCCTGCGCCGCCGCCCGGGCGGCGCTGGGACCCCCGTTGGGCAACGCCTGTGCCGCTGCCCGCGCCGCCGCATCCGCCGCCGTCTGAAGATCGCTCTTGGCGGCGAAGACCCGCCCCAGATCGACCGAGAGCGACGCGAACGCACACAGGGCGGCGATCGCCACACACGCGTATATCGCCGCCGCACCCCGCCGACGGTGTCTCGACCGCCGCCATTTCGTTCGACCCGCGTTACCGATTCGCTGCTCCGCAGTGCGCATATACCGGTTCGTCGGACAAACCATACAGCAAGTTTACGTGATGAAGCGCCCGCTCGGTCCCCCCGAGCGCCAACCACCGCCGGACGCGCGCACAAGTCCCATAACGCGCGGCTTCAGATCACCGGTCCACCTCATCCCGGTCCGCCGACCACACGAACCGCTCCACCTGCCCCCGCGTCGGCAGCCCCTCCCAGTCCCCCTGCGTTCGGCAGACGATCGCCGCCGCCGCATGCGCCCGCCGCAAGCAATCCACCGCCGCCAGCCCCTCCAGGTGCGCCGAGAGGTACCCCGCATCAAACGCGTCACCCGCCCCCACCGGATCAACCACCTCATCTATCGCGCACCGCTCGCAATGCGCCGCGCTCCCGTCTACCGAGAACGCGAAGGCGCCCTGCTCCGCCGCCTTCAGCACCACCGTGCGAATCCCGCGCTCGATCAACGTTGCCCCCACTTCCGCCGGCTCGACGCGCGCGCTCAGCATCCGTCCCTCCGCCAGGCTCGGCAGCAGCGTGTCCACCAGCGGCAGCAGTTCGCTGATCGTCTGCGCAAACGTCGCCGCGTCCCACAGCTTGGCGCGGAAATTGGGGTCAAACCACACCGGAATCCCACGTTCCCGCGCCTCCCGCATCACCCCCCGGATCAGCTCCAGGCAGCCCGGGCTCAGCGCGGGGGTGATGCCGGTCAGGAAAATCAGGCGCGCATCCGCATAGCAGTCCGGGGACAACGTTTGGCCCGTCGCCTGCGAAAACGCCGACCCCCGCCGGTTGTACAGCACCGCCGGCGCCCGCGGGTCATGACGGACCTTGAACATAACGCCGGTGGGGTGGCCCGGGGAGAATCGGACCCCCGCCGTATCCACTCCTTCTCCCCTTAACGTCCTTGCGATCAGGTGGCCGAAGGGGTCGTCTCCCAAGACGCTCAGGAAGCGCACCGGGTGACCCAGCCGCGCCAGGCCGACGGCCAGGTTCGATTCCGCCCCCGCGAACGTCGCCGTGAACGGTTGATGCAGTCCGACCGCCTGGTGCGCCGGCCCGTTGAAGACCATCATGGTCTCGCCAAGGGTCACGACGGGGCGCGAATCGCTCATCGTCCCTCCGACGCCTTCCGCGCCGCTGCGACCGCGCTTGTGAATCGTTGCGCCAACGCTGTCAGCGCCGGCCAATCGCGTTGTGCGATCACCTGTTTGGAGACCAGCGTCGCCCCCGCCGCCACCATCGGGCAACCCACCTCGAAATACCGGTGCACGTTGTCCGGCGTCACGCCGCCCGTCGGCACGAGCTTCAGTTGCGGCATTACCCGGAGCACGGCCGCAATGTGTTCCAGGCCGAACCGATTGGCTGGAAACACTTTAATGAAATCCGCCCCCGCGCGCTGGCCGGCGAGCATCTCCGTCGGGCTCGTACACCCCGGCGACACGGGCAATCCCTGCCCCTTGCAGAACGCGACCGTGTCCAGTTGCAGCGTCGGCGTGATGATGAACTGCGCCCCCGCGTGGCTGGCCGCAACCGCATCGTCCACTTGCAGGATCGTTCCCGCACCGCAGATCATCTCCGGCATTTTGTCGCGGATCTGCTCGATCGACTTGAGCGCGCCCGGCGTGTTGAGCGTCACCTCCATCGCCCGCACGCCCCCCTCCCACAGGGCCCGCGCGGCGTCGATCAGGTGATCCGACGAATCGGCGCGGATGATCGCGATCAGCCCCGCTTCAATCAGATGGTCGGCGGTCACTCGCACGCCTGGGGAGTCTAACCCCCGCCACCGGCCGGCCGCAATTCGATCATCCGCGATCCGTCTGGTGGTTAGAATGCCCCAGATGACTGATGCCCGGACGATGGTGGACGAACTGCTCGACCAGGCCCACCGCCGCGGGGCGTCAGATGTTCACCTCGACCCCACCGCTGCCGGGTATGACGTGAAGCTGCGCATCGACGGCGTGCTCGAGACCGTCGCCCGGCACGATCACGCCCTGGGTCGCAGCATGGTGACCCGACTGATGGTACTTGGCCAGCTCTTAACCTATCGTCTCGACATTCCGCAGGAGGGTCGCCTGCGGGTCGTCCTGGCCTCGGCTGACCTCGAGTTGCGCCTGGCCGTCATTCCCACGACCCACGGCCTGCGCGCGGCGGTTCGAATGCCCGCGGAAATGTCCACTCCCGGCCGACTGACCGATCTGGGATTATCCGGGCCGGCCCTGAAGGGGCTTGAAGCATTCGCGGCGTCCGATTCGGGCATGCTGATCGTGACCGGGCCGGCCGGCAGCGGAAAGACCACCACTCTTTACGCCCTCCTGCGGCACATCGTCGAAACCTCGCCGGGCATCAGCGTGGTCGCGCTGGAAGACCCCGTTGAGCGCGACCTCCCGGGCGTCACACAGATCGAAGTCTCCCCCTTTGGCGAACTGACCTACGAGAAAGCCCTCCGCAGCATCCTGCGCCAAGACCCGCAAGTATTGATGCTGGGCGAGATCCGCGACCCCGCCGTGGCGTCCCTGGCCGTGCAGGCGGCCCTCTCCGGCCACCGCCTGCTCTGCACCCTTCACGCAGGCACACCGGCCTCGGCCATCGCCCGGCTTGTCGAGATGGGCGTCGAGCCCTACCAGATCACCAGTTCCCTCTTCGGTGTAATCGCCCAGCGCTTGTTTCGTCGAAAAGTTGCGGATGGATACAAGGGCCGGATTCCGGCGGCCGAGTTCGCCGCGATCGATGGCGACCTGCGCAAGGCGATCCTGTCGCGGGACGATGCGGGCCAGATCGCCCAGACCCTGCAAACTCGGCCGGGATACCAGACGTTGCGGCAGGCTGCGCAACAACTGGTGAAGGAAGGGCTTACCGACGACGCCGAGGTCCGCCGCATCCTGGGCGATTCCCCGGGCGGCTAAGCGGGCGGGTGGTTAGAATGATGTTGGCTGAAAGACCCTCGGTAGCTCTCCGTCATCAGGTTGAGATGCCTCTGGAAACGACCACTTTTGCCGCCACCGACGCTGATCTCCTGCTCCTGGAACGATTTCGGGAAGAAGGCGATCAGGAGGCATTCGCCGAGATCGTCCGGCGCTATGCGGCCGCGGTCTTCTCCACCTGCGTGCGCATCCTGGGCGACCGGGCCCGCGCGGACGACGTGTCGCAGGAGACGTTTTTCCGGCTCTCCCAGAAGCCCGAAGCGGTCAAGCAGTCACTGGGGGGATGGCTGCACACCGCCGCGACGCGTCTGGCGATCGATGCGGTGCGGAGCGAGGCGAGTCGCGCCCAGCGCGAGGCGAACTACGAGCGCAAGCCCCCCTCGGAGGCCATGAAGTGGGCGGACGTGTCGCCGCACGTCGATGAGGCGCTGGCGGCGTTGCCCGACGAGACCCGCATGCTGCTCGTCCGCCATTTCCTGCAAAACGTCAACCAATGCACGCTGGCGGGGGAGTTGCGTACCTCACCGGCGACGGTGTCGCGGAAGATCAAGGCCGGTGTGGAACTGCTGCGCAAGCAACTGAGCAGGAAGGGAATCTGCATTGCGGCGGCGATCCTGATCACGCTGATGCGGGACCACGGCGCCCAGGCTGCACCGGCGGAGCTGATGCGCGAGTTGGGCAAGATCACGATGCTCAGCGGCGGTAAGCCCGCGGGTGTGGCGCCCCCGTCAGCGACGACGTTCGCCTGCGGGTGGTGGTGGGTCGCGGCGATCGGGGTGCTGGCGGGCGTCTTCGCGGTGCTGTTCGTCGGACTGACCAACGTCCCGCGACCGGTGTTCGGCGCACCGTCGGTCGGCCAGCAGCAGCACGAGGAGCGGCGAGATGAGCCCGAGCGGTTCCGCCAGCAGCGGCTGCAAGCGTTCCGCCACGCGGGGATCGGGGGATGACGGATTTGTAGCAGCGTGTGTGTCGGATTCCCGGATCACAACGTAGCACGGGCGCCTCGCCCGTGACGAAGGTTCAAGACACGGGCGGGGCGCCCGTGCTACGAGTCATTTTGCCATGTCTTCGATTCCGCTCTCATTTGCGTATCGGGCCCAGAGCGTGGACGGGCAGCCGCTGTCGGGGACGATCGACGCGGCGGACCCGGACCAGGCGCGGCAACAGCTCGAATCGCTTCGCCTGCGCGTGCTGGAGATCGAACCTGCCAAGGCGCGGGAGACGACGGGCGCGAAGCGGCTTGGCGGCGAGGATTTCCTCACGTTCAATCAGCAATTGGCGCACCTGACGTCGGCCGGCTTGCCGCTCGAGCACGGGCTTCGGCTGATCGCGCAGGACATGCGTCGCGGGCGGGTGGCGAGCACGATCCGGCAGATCGCCGGGGAGCTGGAGCGCGGCGAGCCGCTGGGGTCGGCGTTCGAGCGGCACGCGTCGCGTTTCCCACCGGCGTACGGGCGGTTGATCGACGCGGGCGTGCGCACGAACAACCTGTCGGGGATGCTGCTGAACCTGGGGGAGCACCTGCGGACGCTTGGCCGGGTGCGGGCGGCGCTGTGGCGGGCGATGGCGTACCCGCTGGCGGTGTTCGTGGCGCTGTGCCTTGTGGTGGCGTTCCTGGGCGGATGGGTCTTCCCGCAGTTCGCGGACATCTACCGCATGTGGCACACCCAGCTTCCGTGGGCGACCCAGTTCCTGATCGACAACGGGCGGCTGATCGGCGTGATCGCGGCGTCGCTCGCGGTGGCCGTGGTGGCGCTGCTGCTCTTATACCGCATCCTGGCGACGATGGGCCTGCACCGGGGGCTGCAGGATGGGTTGGTGTTGCGCCTGCCGCTGGTGGGCCCGGTGGTGCAGCGGAGCCTGATCGCGCGCTGGTGCGACGCGGTGCGGATCGCGGTCACGGGCGGGATGGATCTGCCGGTGGCGATGCGGACGGCGGCGGACGCCGTCGGATCGAATCGCCTGGAGCGGGACACGCGGCACCTGATCGGACGGCTGGAGTCCGGGCAGGGGGTGGATTCGAACGAACGATTCTCAGTGATGCCGGCGACGGTGCCGGCGGCGATCGAGCTGTCGAGCCGGCACGGCGGACTGCCGCAGACGCTGGCGACGCTCGCGCAGATGTACCAGCAGCAGGCGCAGGCAAAGGTGGGGATGATCCCCGCGGTGCTGACGCCGCTGATGCTGGCGCTGCTGACGGGGATCATCGGGTTCATCATCCTGGCGATGTTCCTGCCGTTCGTGCGATTGATCTCGGCGATCAGTGGGGGGAAGTGGTGAGCGAGTGAATGAAGGAAGGTGAAGACACGGGCGGGACGCCCGTGCCACCTGATCTTGTGAGCCGCGAGGTTCCACAACTGGAGTATGCGGCCCGCGGGCGGTTGAACCGGCCGGTGGGTGCGCCCATCGACCGTCCGGGGTGGATGATCGTTATGACCGGTTTTCTTCGATTTGTCGGCTGGCGTCTGTTGACGGCGATCGCGCTGGGCTTGTTGATCGCGGCGCTGTGGTTCGGCGTCTCGCCGGTGGTTGGGGTGTTCGTCGGGGTGGCGGCGTTCGTGGTGCTGCCGGCGATGTCGGGGATGCGGATGCAGGTTCGGCGGCGGCGGGCGACGGTGATCCTCTCCTACCTGGAACAGGCCGCGCGACTCAACCTGCCGCTGGCGCGGATGCTCGATGCGGCGCAGCGGTCGGAACCGCCAAAGACGGCCAGGCGACTGCGGCGGCTGCGCGATCTGCTGGAAGACGGTGCCCCACTGGAGGTCGCATTGCCGGTGGCCGTGCCGGAGGTGAGCGGGCGCGACGTGTCGGTGCTGTCGGCGGCCGAGCGGTTGGGCCGCCTGCCGCAGGCGCTGGCGCGGGTCGTGGGGGACCGGCGGGACGATGCCGATACCGCGCCGATGCGCGAGCCGTTCGCACGCTGGTATCCGCTGCTGATGACGCTGGCGTTCGTGTTCATCGTGTCGCTGCTGATGGTTTTCGTGATGCCGAAATTCGAGGAGATCTTCCGGGATTTCGGTCTGCGGTTTCCCCCGGCGACGCGAATGCTGGTGGGAATCTCACGTGGCGCGATGGGGAGCGAGTTCGCGCCCATCGTGATCGCGCTGGTGCTCTGGAGCGCGCTGGGCGGGGCGTTTCGCGGCGTCTTCGGTGGCGACGGGGAAGGCGGGGCCGAGCCCAGGCGATGGGCGGTGATCGATCACATCGTATGGTGGTTGCCGCTCGTCCACGGGCTGCAGCGCGACCGCGGCCTTGGCGACGCCTGCCAGACGATCGCCGACGCGCTGCGGACCGGACGCTCGCTGCCGCGGGCGGCGGACGAGGCGACGCGACTGCGGATCAACGCGGTGCTGCGCGGGCGCCTGGGCCGATGGCGGGAGGGGATGGAGGCCGGCGAGCGCGCGGATGATGCCGCCCGCGCCGCCGGATTGCCCGGATTGTTCTGCGGGATGATCGCGTCGGGCCGAGGGGGCGATCCGGCGCAGACGATGGAGTTCCTGGCGGCGTACTACGGCGGACGGTTCAGCCGCTCGCGCGAGCTGCTGCGCGGGGCGGCGGTGCCGGTCATGGTGCTGGTGTTCGGCGCGGTCGTGCTGTTCCTGGCGGCGGGGATGTATACGCCGATCATCAGCATGATCGACACGCTCTCCGCCAAGGCGATGGAGGTCACGCGATGAGGCGCCTTGCTGAAACCCGTCCCAAATGCGAGCGACGTCATCCTGAGCGCAGCGAAGGATCTGGCGAGAGCTGGCGAAGGGCTCCGGTCTACCGATCGAGGCAGGATCCTTCGGAGTACCTCAGGATGACGGTCCGGCGGAATGGTCGCGCCCGTCGACACGGTCTGTTCCTCATGGACACGATGACGGGGCTGGTCGTGGCGGGGATCCTGGGGGTGATCCTCGTGATCGCGATCACGCGCGCGGGACGGGCGCAGGATCGGCTCGAGGAGCAGGGGACGGCGGTGCGGATCTGCCAGCATGTGATGGACGCGCTGCACCAGGGGCGGCCGGCGCCGAGCACGTGGGGGGAGGCGAAGGTCACGGTGACGCCGGTTGCAGACCGAGGGGCTGCGGTCGTTGCGGGCCAGGCGTGGGTTGAGGTGGGGGTCAGCTATCGCGGGCGCACGGCGTCGCTGGTGGGGCTGGTGCCCCAGGGGGGTGGACGATGAGCCAGTGCGAGCGATTCCCGCGCCATCGCGGGCTCATGCTGATCAACCTGCTGGTGACGCTCGGCCTGATGACGGCCTTCGTGATCGTGGCCGAGCGGGTGTTCCGGCTGTCGCTGCTGACGGCGTCGAAGACGGCCCTGCGGCAGGAAGAGTCGCTGCGCGTCGAACGGGCGATGGATGCCCTGCGGGCGGACGTGTGGAGCGCGACCGGCGTGCAGGTCGTGGACAAGTCGCGGCGGCTTCGGATCGCGCACGGCGATGCGGGCGCGGCGGTCGAATGGACCTCCAATGTCGAAACGGGGGACCTGGTGCGGGTCGCGGATAAGGATCGGCAGGAATGGAAACGCATGGGCATCGCGTTCGAGCGGCAGGGGGGCCTGCTGAGCGTCTCGCGCGGCGGCGCTGAGGTTGCGCTGTTCCGGCAGGCGCCGACGGGAGGTGCGCGATGAGGCGACATTGCCATCCTCCGCGGCGGCGGGGTTTCGTGACGGCGTTCGCGGTCACGCTGATCGCGCTGGTGGCCGTGGCGCTGGCGGCGCTGACGGCGCGGGTCAGCACGGTCGCGCGGGAGGCGGCGCGGGATCGCGAGCGGGCGCAGGTGGAGGAGTTGATCGATGCGGGGGTGCGGATGGCGCGGCAGTCTGCGAGGGCCGAAGCGCGATCGATCGAGTTGCCGGATGTGCTGAAGGAACAGGCGGCGTCATTGAAATTGACGCCGCGCGGGGATGGGGTGGAAGTGGAGGCGGCGCTGGGGTCCACGCGGATGACGCAGGTGGTGCGACGGTAAGCTTGGCGGGCGGCGGGGGCCTGGTTTCTCCAGGCCGCGAGGCGCGGCGAAGGGAGGGGGGAACGATTCGCAGGGTGGAACTCCGCTTGACACTGCCGACCGCCCACGGCCTACTGCCGAGTCTCATGCTGATTGCCGACGCACACCTCGACCTGGCTTACAACGCCCTCCGCGGTCGCGACGTCACCCGGCCCGCCGGCGAGCAGACGGCCAACGACACCGACGGCACGCCCAGCGTGGGCCTGCCCGACCTTCGCGCCGGAGGCGTTGAGCTGATCTGTGGCACGATCTTCTGCGAACCGGCCAGGGGGGCTCACGCCGGGTACGCCACCGCCGACGAGGCCCGCGCGCAGGCGCTGGCGCAGCTCGGCTGGTACCAGGACCAGACCGCCGCGGGCCGCATCGATATCGTCCGATCGCCCGCCCACCTGCCGACGGACGAGCCGCGCGACAAGCAGACATCCGTCATCATCCTCATGGAAGGCGCGGACCCCTTCCGCTCGCCCGACGACGTGGACGAGTGGTTCGACGCCGGCCTGCGCATCGTCGGCCTGGCGTGGAAGTCCACCCGCATGGCCGGCGGCACCGGCGAGCCCGGCCCGCTGACCGATGAGGGCCGCGCGCTCGTCCGCGCCCTCGACGCCACCGGCATCATCCACGACGCCTCGCACCTGGC
>DATBFY010000026.1:0-2456 GCA_036558265.1 Tepidisphaeraceae bacterium
GCCAAGGGCTTCGCCATCACGTCGGCTCCGGGGAAAGAGGCCATGTCGGCGCGCAAGGGAAACGAGGACCAATCGTTCGCCAGCCGCGATCCCCAAGGCCCGCAGATCTTTCCCGACGAACCGTCGATGTCGACCGTTCCGCCCGGCGAGAACGGCGACGGACGAAAACCCGTGCGTGACGCGCTTGAAGGCAAGGGCACCCAGTCCAACCAGCCCGTAACCCTGGGCCACCCCGATACACCCGCAACCCCGCCGGCGCCGCACTTTCAGCCCCCCGCCTTCGCCCGCCTCGACAACGGCACGCGAACTCCGCAGACCAACGGCCAATCCACCAGCCGGTTGCCGGCGCCCGAGAAGCGCTCGCCCGCCGAGCCCAACACCCCCCCTGCCCAGCGCGATGACCTGCCCAACGATGTCGCCTGGGGCCAGGCCGCCCAGATCCTGCCCATCAAACGCCCCGACGTGATCAGCGTTCGATCGAACCGCCAGGCGTATCCCGAAGTCGTCGCCGCGCTGACCTGGCCACCTGGGCTGTCGCCTTCGCCCCCGGACGTGCAGCCGCTGACGAACCCGGTCCTGCCCAACATCGTCCCGGCAGACATCCCGGCGGCGTCGGCGATCCAGCCCGCGACCGCCGCGCTCTCCGTTCAAACCGTCAAACCTGAAGAAGTGGCGCTCCTGCTCGGTACGACCGACCCGTCCATCGCGCCCACGGTCGTCGAAGCGCTGGAGCATCCGCCCGGCGAGAACACGATCCAGGGTGGCCCCGCCGCCCTGGCAGAACTGGTCCTCTCCGACGTGCCCAGCGCACCCGCGATCCAGGACGCACTGACGCCGATGGAAGTCGATCAGCCCGAGCCACAGGAGCTGGCGCAACAACTCCAGGTGGCGCCCGCCGCCGAAACCGTGGTCGCGTCCGCCGCCCCTCCGGTGTCCGCCGCTTCCGAGAGTTCGTCGGCGATGAACAGCGCCCGGGGCGGTCTGCCCGGTCCCGCCGTCGAGGCCGCCGACCCCGCGCCGGACACCGGCCTGGAATCCGATCCCTTCGCCAAGATCCCCGGCGTCGAGTTCCGCAACGGCAAGGTCGAAGCGCGCAGCGGCCGCAAGATCAAGCCGATCCGCCCGCGCCTGACCGAAAGCGCCCAGCGCGACCTGCTCGCGCTCCAGTTTCCCACCATCCTGGCCCGCGTCCGCATCGACAAGACCGGCAAGGTCACCGACGTCACGGTCCTGCACGGCAGCGGCAGCGAGGCCGTGGACATGCCCGTCTACCGCGCCCTGTGGAACTGGTGGTTCGAACCCCCCAAAGACAAGAAGGGCAACCCACTCGAAGACGTCCAGCTCGTTGCAATTCATTGGGGTTGAATTGGATTTGCTCCCTCTCCCGGTACTCGCACGAGAGGGCCGGATCCTCTCCTAAGAGTCGATCATCATTTCTCCCATTCCGCTCCCAAGCTATACTTCCCGCCGGCTCTTCGTTGGGATAGGGAAACCACCGCATGCCCCTGGTGATGATTAAAAGCGATCCGCGCGCGCGGGAGAAACCGTGCCTTCGCTGCGGGTACAGCCTTCGGAAGCTCGACGCCACGCACTGCCCCGAGTGCGGCCTGTCCGTCTGGCTGTCGCTCAATTCCAACGACAGCCTGGACTGGAGCCGGCCGGAGTGGCTGCGCGGCATGGCGTCGGCGCTTTGGCTGATGGCCGGGGCGCAGCTCATCGGCCTGGTCCCCTACATCACGTCCACGATGCTGTGGCTGGGCGGCGCGTCGGGTCACGGTGGGGGTCGCTTCATGTCGGTGGCAATGGCCGCCGCGAGCGTCTGCGCGGCGGTTTACCTGGTGACGTATCACGCCGGCCTGGTCCTCCTCACTCGTGACGAGCGCCGCTACCCGGACCGCCTGAAGGGTTGGCGGATCGCCTCGTGGGTCATCAGCGCGATCGCTGCGCTCGTGGCGTTCGGGATGGTCGCGTCCACACTCCGCCCAACGACGTTCCTCGTCTGGCACCTGCCGCTCAACGGCGTACTGCTCGCCAGCGCGATCATCACGCTCGGCTACCTTCGGCAGATCGCGAGGCGCATCCCGCACTCGGGCCTGGCGCGGCTGTGCGCGTGGATAATGCTCGTCCCCGCCATCCCTCTGCTGAAGGTCTTCCCATTCATCGGGATGTGGCTGATCTTTGAATTCGCTTGGCTGATCGAGTTCCTGCCGGTGCTCTATCTACCGGTGTCGGCGGTGATGTTCGTGCGCTTCGCCATCCTCCTCCGCCGTGCCTCAGAGTCCGCCGACCAAAGCTGGAAGTCGGAGACTGCGATCACGCGGTAGCGTTATCGGTTAGAACACCTCCCCCGCATCCGCCAACACATCATCCCGTCCCGGGCCCGGCAGGACCCGGTCATCGGAATCGCCATCGAGCGCATCCTGCACGTCGCTGCCGTCCGCCCCATACAGGCTGTC
>DATBFY010000027.1:0-18001 GCA_036558265.1 Tepidisphaeraceae bacterium
TGCTGGTGTCATTCGCGTCCCCACCCTTAAAAGGGTGGGCCACCCTGTTTTTCAATCCCCATGACCAAACGCGTTTCCAATCCGATCGCCTGCGGCGTGTTGTTGCTCCTGAGCTTTGCGCTGAGCGCCCGGGCGGCTTCACCGCAGCTCTCGCGCATCCTGCCGCGGGGGGCGCAGCGCGGCAGCGAGCTCGAGCTTACGTTTGAAGGCCAGCGCCTCGGCGACGCGCAGGAGATCTTCGTCTACGAGCCGGGGGTCACGATCGGCAAGCTGGTCCAGCCGACCGACAAAAAAGTCGCGGGCAAGCAGGTCAAGGCGACGGCAAAGGTCGATCCGGAGGCGCGGATCGGCGAGTATCACATGCGCCTCCGCACCGCGAGCGGTATCTCGGAGCTGCAGACGTTCTGGGTCGGACGGCTCAAAGTGATCGAGGAGAAGGAGCCGAACAGCGATTTCAAGACGCCGCAGCCGATCCCGCTTAACGTGACCGTGGCGGGGGTGATCGAGAACGAAGACCAGGACTATTTCGTGTTCGAGGCAAAGAAGGGGCAGCGGGTGACGGCGGAGATCGAGGGGATGCGGCTGGGCGGGGCGCCGCTGGACCCCTACCTGGCGATCCTGGACGAAAACCGCTTTGAGCTGACGGCCAACGACGACAGCGCGCTGCTGCGTCAGGACTCGATCGTCTCGATCGTTGCGCCCAAGGACGGGAAGTACATCCTGCAGCTTCGGGACAGCGCGTTCGGCGGCAGCGGAAACGCGCATTACCGCCTCCATGTGGGCACGTTCCCGCGGCCGCGCGTGGTGTATCCGCTGGGCGGGCAGGTCGGGCAGGCGGTAAAGGTCAAGTTCCTGGGGGACGTCTCGGGGCCGATCGAGCAGACGATCACGCTGCCGGACAAGCCGAATGACAATCTGGAGCTTTACGCGTCGCAGGACGGGCAGATGTCGCCCTCGCCCAATCACTTCCGGGTGAGCGAGTTCCCGAGCGTGAACGAGGTCGAGCCGAACGATACGGCCAAGACGGCGACGACCTATGAGGGCCCCCTGCCGGTCGCGTTCAACGGGATCATCTCCAAGACCGGCGGGCCGGGCGTGAGCCAGAACCCGGCGGCGGGGGATGATGAGAAGCTGCAGGACAACGACTACTTCAAGTTCCGCGCGAAAAAGGGGCAGCAACTGGAGATCAACGTTTACGCCCGGCGGCTGCGGTCGCCTCTTGATTCGGTGCTGTCGCTTTACGACGACAAGGGTCGGTCGATCGCGAACAACGACGACAGCGGCGGGCCGGACTCGTACCTGAAGTTCAACGTGCCGGCGGACGGGGATTACGTGATCCGCGTGCGCGATCACCTCAAGGGGGCGGGGGATCAGTACGCGTATCGCGTCGAGATCACGCCGGCGAAGGCGGCGGTTACGCTCAGCATCCCGCAATACACGCAGCAGTACTCGCAGGAGCGGCAGACGGTGACGGTACACAAGGGCAACCGCTACGCGACGCTGGTGCGGGTGCAGCGGCAGGACGTGGCGGGCAATTCGCCGCTCACGTTCAGTTGCCCGGATCTGCCGGCGGGCGTGAAGATGGATGCCGAGAACGTGGACGCGGGGGTGGACGTGCCGGTGCTGTTCGAGGCGTCCGACGACGCGAAAGTCGGGGGCAAGCTGGTGAACCTGACGGCCAAGCCCGCCGCGCCCGCGGAGGTGGAAACGGGGTTCAACCAGGCGGTCGAGCTGGTGACCAACGGCAACCAGCAATCGTTCTACGTGACGCACGTGGATCGGATGGCGTTTTCGGTCGGTGAAGAGGCGCCGTTCTCGATCAAGCTGGTCGAGCCGAAGGTGCCGCTGGTGCAGGGCGGGCAGATGAATCTGAAGGTGATCGCACAGCGCAAGAAGGAGTTCACGGGGGCGATCAACGTTCGGCTGCTCTTTAAGCCGCCGGGCATCGAGGCGGCGGCGAACATCGAGATCCCCGGGGGGAAGGACGAGGCGAATTACCCGATCAACGCCAGCGACGGCGCCTCGGCGCGGAAGTGGAAGCTGATCGTGGTGGCGTCGGCGGACAGCGACGGGCAGACCTGGGTCGCGTCGCCGTTCGCGGCCGTTGACGTCGTGGCGCCGTTCGTCACGGGCAAGATCGCGACGGCGACGGTCGAGCAGGGCAAGAGCGTGAACGTTTCGGCCGAGCTGGACGTGAAGACGAAGTGGGAAGGCAAGGCCAAGGTCGAGCTCGTCGGTCTGCCGGGCAATTCGTCGGCCCCGGAGAGAGAGATCACGGCCGACGACAAGAAGATCGAGTTCCCCGTCAAGACGGGGACGAACACGCCGGCGGCGCAGCACAAGGGCCTGTTCCTGCGGGTGACGGTGATGAAGGACGGCGAGCCGATCGTTCACAACATCGCGCGGGGCGGGTTGCTGCGCGTGGACGGGCCGCTGGTGGCGAAGAACGAGAAGGCGAAGGACAAGGACAAGGCGGCATCGACCCCGAAAAAGCCCGCGAAGTAAAAGTGTTGCGTAGCACGGGCGCCCCGCCCGTGTGACGCTGAATCACGGGCGAGGCGCCCGTGCTACGAGTGAGATGCAAGTCATGAACGCCAAGACCAAAGTGATCACAGCCGCGGCGACGTGCATGGCCCTCTTGGCCACTCTCCTGTTTTGTCGTCTGGGGGTTGCCGAGTCGCAGCCTGCGCCGGCTGTCAGCGCGCAGGCCGCTCCGGGCCTGGAGGTCTTCCCGCCGGATATCAATCTGAACACGGCGGCGGACGTGCAGTCGGTGGTGGCGAAGTTCACGCTGCCCAACGGGGTGACCCGCGACGTGACGGCGCAGTGCAAGTTCGAGCTGGCCAATCCTGCGCTGGCGAAGTTTGAGGGCGGCGGGCACGTTTTGCATCCGCTGGCGGACGGCCAGACCGAGCTGGCGGTGACGTACGAGGGCCAGTCGAAGAAGCTGCCGGTGATTGTGAAGGACGCGAAGGTGGATCGGCCGATCTCGTTCAAGCTGGACGTGATGCCGGTTTTCATGCGGTCGGGGTGCAACGTCGGCGGGTGCCACGGGTCGGCGAGGGGGAAGGACGGCTTCCGAATCTCCCTCTTCGGCTTCGACCCGGACGGCGACTACATTCGCATCACGCGCGAGCAGCCGGGGCGTCGCATCAACCTGGCGATTCCGGAAGACAGCCTGCTGCTGACCAAGGCGACCGGCAAGGTGCAGCACACCGGCGGAAGCCGGTTCAAGGAGGACACGCCGTACTACAAGACGCTGCTGAGCTGGCTCGATGCCGGCGCCCCGAAGGACAGCGACACGGTCGCGCATCCGGTGAGCCTCGAGCTGATGCCGAAGAACGCCGTCCTGGAAGAGGGGGACAAGATGCAGTTCACGGCGCGGGCGAAGTATTCGGACGGGACGGATCGCGACGTGACGAGCCTGGTCGTCTTCCAGTCGAACAACGACAACTCGGCGGCGATCACCGAGAACGGGCTGGTCTCGGCGAGCAAGCGCGGCGAGGCGTTCGTCATGGCGCGCTTCGCGACGTTCACGGTCGGCTCGCAGGTGATCGTGATCCCGAAGAACCTGAAGTACGAGTGGCCCAGAACGCCGGAGAACAACTACATCGATTCCCTGGTGGACGCCAAGCTGCAGAAGCTTCGGATCCTGCCGTCGGCGGTCTGCTCGGACGAGGCGTTCCTCCGCCGCATCTACCTCGACGTGATCGGGCAGCTACCGACGGCCGAGGAGTACGAGCGGTTCATGAGCTCGACGGATCCGAAGAAGCGCGAGACGCTGATCGACGAACTGCTCAATCGCAAAGAGTTCGTCGAGATGTGGGTGATGAAGTGGGCGGAGCTGCTGCAGATCCGCTCGGACGACAACAACCGGATGAGCTACAAGTCGGTCGTCCTGTATTACAACTGGCTGCAGGACCGGATCGCGCGGAACGTTCCGTTCGACCAGATCGTGCGCGAGCTGCTGGACTCGACGGGTGGGACGTTCGAGAACCCGGCGACGAACTACTACCAGGTCGAGCGCGACGCCCTGAAGATCGCCGAGAACACCGCCCAGGTCTTCATGGGGATGCGCATCCAGTGCGCGCAGTGCCACAACCACCCGTTCGACCGCTGGACGCAGGACGACTATTACGGATTCGCCGCGTTCTTCGCGCAGGTGGGCCGAAAGAACGGCGAGGACCCGCGCGAGACGATCGTGTTCAACAGCGGAAGCGGCACGGTCAACCACCCGCTCAAGGGTGCGGTGAAGGAGCCCAAGTTCCTGGGCGAGTCGACGCCCATCGAGGTGCCGCAGGGCAAGGATCGCCGCGAGGTGCTGGCCAACTGGCTGGCGTCGCCGAAGAACCCGTATTTCGCGAAGAACCTGGCGAACATCGTCTGGGTGCACTTTTTCGGCAAGGGGATCATCGACCCGGTGGACGACGTGCGGATCTCCAACCCCGCGAGCAACCCCGAGCTGATCGAGGCGCTGGGCGAGAAATTCACCTCGTACCACTATGACTTCAAGCGCCTGGTGCGCGACATCTGCAACAGCCGCACTTATCAGCTCGCCGCCGAGACCAACCCGACCAACGAGCTGGACGAGCGGAACTTCGCGCACGCGGCGATCCGCCGCGTGCGGGCGGAGGTGATGCTCGACGTGATCAACCAGGCGACCGACAGCAAGGAGAAGTTCCGTGGGTTGCCGCTGGGCTCGCGGGCGGTGCAGATCGCGGACGGGCGGACGAGCAATTACTTCTTGACGACGTTCGGGCGGGCGACGCGCGAGACGGTCTGCTCGTGCGAGGTGAAGATGGAGCCCAACCTCTCGCAGGCGCTGCACCTGATCAACGGCAACACGGTCGAGGGGAAGGTGCGCAACGGCGGGGTGGTGGCGAAAATGCTGGCGGCCAAGAAGAGCCCGGAGGAGATCGCCACGGACCTGTACCTGCGGACGCTGACGCGGCGGCCGACTGCCAAGGAAGTCGAGAAGATCGAAGGCCTGCTGGCCGACGCCAAGCCCGACGAGCAGCGGAAGATCCTGGAGGACCTGTTCTGGGCGCTCTTGAATTCCGAGGAATTCATCTTCAACCATTAAAAGCCGACAGGTGGCACGGGCGGCTCGCCCGTGAGCGATTTAGTATCACGGGCTTCCAACCCGTGCGCGTATCGAGCGTAAGTGTGAGAGTCGTCGCCTATGCGTAAGCACAGCTTTCTTATCCTGGGTTCCTGCGTCCTTGGCCTGGCGACTTCCTCCGCGCGCGCGGCGGATTCGGCGGCGCCGAAGATTACTTACCAGGACCATGTCCTGCCGATTTTTCGCAATAATTGCCTGAATTGTCATAACCCGGACAAGAAGAAGGGCAGTCTTGATCTGTCCACTTACGTCGGCGTTTCAACCGGTGGCGGCAGCGGGAAGGCGATCGAGCCGGGGGACCCCGATTCGTCCAAGCTGTTCAAGGCGGTCTCGTGGGCGGAAGAGCCCAACATGCCGCCCAAGGGCGACAAGTTGTCGGACAAGGACCTGAAGGTCATCCGCGAATGGATCGCAGGCGGCGCGCCGGAGACCAGCGGCTCGAAGGTGGTCATCAACAAGCCCAGGAACAACCTGGCGGTGGTCGCCACGACCGCCGGCAAGCCCGAGGGGCCCGTGGCGATCCCCGTGGATCTGTCGATCGAGCCGGTGATCACGGCGCGGCACCCGGTCGCGCTCACGTCGCTGGCGGCCAGTCCCTGGGCGCCGCTCGTGGCGATCGGCGGGCAGCGGCAGATCCTGCTCTATCAGACCGACACGCTGGAATTGCTGGGGATCATCCCGTTCCCCGAGGGTATCGCCGATTCGCTGCATTTCTCGCGGAACGGCTCGCTGCTGCTGGCAGGCGGCGGAATCGGGGCGAAGTCGGGCAAGGTCATCGCGTTCGACGTGAAGAGCGGCAAGCGCGTGGCCGAGGTGGGGGACGAGTTCGACGCGGTGCTGGCGTCCGACATCACGCCCGACCAGACGCAGGTGGCGCTGGGCACGCCGCTCAAGATGCTCAAGATCTACAACACGTCGGACGGCTCGCTCGAACAGACGATCAAGAAGCACACGGACTGGGTGCAGGCCGTCGCGTACTCGCCGGACGGGCGGTTCCTCGCCAGCGGCGACCGCGCCGGCGGGCTGTGGGTGTGGGAGGCCAAGACCGCCCGCGAACTGTACAACTGCACGGGGCACAAGGAGGCCGTCACCGCCGCCTGTTTCCGCGGCGATTCGAACATCCTGGCGTCTGCCAGCCAGGACGGCACGATCAAGCTGTGGAACATGACCGATGGATCGCTCGCCAAGACGATCAACGCGCATCCGGGCGGCGTGCTGGGGATCGCGTTCGCGCACGACGGGCGGCTGGTGTCGTGCGGGCGCGACGGGCAGGTCAAGGTGTGGGGGCCGGACGGCTCGGCGGTCAAGACGTTCGAACGGTTTAACGACATCGCCCTGCGGGCTGCGTTCAGCTTCGACGGGACGCGCGTGGTCGCGGGGGACTACACGGGGGCGATCCGGGTCTTCACGGTCGCCGACGGCAAACGCGTCGGCGACCTCACGGCCAACCCGCTGAGCGTCGCCGAGCAGCTCACGACGTTCGCCCAGCGGCTCAAAGATCTTCAGTCGGCGTCCGACAAGGCCGCCGCGGAGCTCAAGAGCGCGCAGGAGGGGGCGGCCAGCGCGGCAGCGGAGCTGAAGAAGGCGAGCGAGGCCGAATCGGCGGCGAAGCAGGTTGTCGATGAGGCCACCGCCAAGGCGACGGCTGCCAATGGCGGCAAGGCGCTGGTGGATCTTCGCGCCAAGCCCGAAGCGGAGCTGGCGACGGTGAAGAAGGAGATCGAATCGCTCAAATCCGCGCTGGCGGCGAAGAAGTCCAACGCCGACCAGATCGCCGCGTCCGCCCAGCGGAATCGCGAGCGAGCGCAGGCGAATCCGGCCGATAAGGCGCAGGCGCAGCGGGCGCGGGAGCGGACCAAGGAGGCCGCCGACGCCAAGCGGGCGTACGACGAGGCCGCCAAGGGCGTCGCCGCCAGGGAAGCCCGCGTGAAAGCGCTGACTGAGGCGCTGGCGAAGATCCCGTCGGATACGAAAGCAGGTCCGAAGGATTCCGAGGCGCTCGCCGCCGCCAAGAAGGCGCTGGCGAAGGCGCGAACGGAACTGGAATCCGCGAGCAAGATGGTGGCGCAGAAGAGCAAGGCAAAGGAATCCGCCGATCAGCGTCTGGCGGCTGCTCAAGCCCAGGAAAAGACCACCACGCAGTCGCTCGCCGGCGCCAAGGCTCAGCGCACGCGCCTGGAGGCGCTGGCGAACAAGCAGCCCCAAAAGGCCGCCGACGCGCATTAAGGCACGTCCCGCGATCGGATTACTTGCGACTCAGGATCTGCGCCTTCTGGGCATCACATTCCGCCTGCGACATCGCCCCGCGATCCAGCGCGGATTTCAGATCGATCAATTCCTGCCCGCGCGTCGGCGGGTTGATGGCGCCGCCCACGGCGATGCACCCGCCGCTGCCTGCCAGCGAAACCCCCGCGAGAACGACGCCCGACAGCAATCCGGCCCGCAACCTGTGCCGTGACATGATCCGCTCCTTTCCGATTTGACGATAGGGTCCTGCGTGATGTAGACAGCATAGCGGGCCCGAGGTTAGCGAACCGCAATGCGGTGGGTGGACAGGCGCGCGGTGCTGGATCGCCGGACGGCGAACTATACAATCGCCGCCGGGCAACAAATTTTTGGCGAGGTCGATGGCGTGCGATGGAGCTTTCCCTTCGTGATCGTGGCAGTCGCCGGGCTGGTCTTGTCCTGCGACAACCCCCAACATCCATCGGCCCAAACCACAACGGTCAAGGCGGGTGAACACGCCGTGTCAGCCTCCACACCCACGCAAGGGGCATTCGGCGCGCCGGGCCAGCAACTGCGGCGCAGCGGGGACGAGATCGTGGTCTGCGGGCAGCTCTTCCACACCGGCGGCGCGCCGGTGGTGCTGTGGACCGATCCGGGCGGGTACGACGCCTACCGAGTCGAGCGGCGCTTCGCGCCCTACGACGAGGCTTCCTGGGGCGCCACCTCCCGCGCGGTCGCTGCGGAGGAAGCCGGCGCCAAACGCGACCATCGCGCCCCGTCGATTTCGCTTGAGGCCCCCAACCGCTACAACCTTCGCTACACGCCGCCCCCGGCCACGCGACCCACGACCGGTCCCGCCGCCGCCGATCGCGGCCGACAGCTCGTCGGCCCCAACTTCCTGCTCTCCGAGCAGCAGCTCGAACGAGTCCGCGGCGGGGGATGGTCGCTGGAGGACCTCCGGCCGCGCATCGACCAGTTCGTCTACCATTACGACGTTGCCGGCACCAGCCGCACCTGCTTCAAGATCCTGCACGATATGCGCGGGCTCTCGGTCCACTTCATGCTGGACCTGGACGGCACGATCTACCAGACGCTGGACTTGAAGGAACGCGCCTGGCACGCCACCACGAGCAACACCCGCTCGATCGGCATCGAGATCGCCAACATGGGCGCCTACCCCACGCGGGCGAACAATGCGTTCAGTGAGTGGTATGCGAAAGGTCCCGACGGCCACACGGTCATCCACATCCCGTCCCGCTTCGAGGACGGCGGGGGCATCCGCGACCGCTCGATCGTCCTCCGTCCGATCCGCGACGAGCCGATCACCGGCGTGATCCAGAACAAGACCCGCCACCAGTACGACCTGACGCCCCAGCAGTACGATTCGCTGATCAAGCTGACCGCGACGCTGTGCACGGTCTTTCCCAACATCAAGTGCGATTATCCGAAGGATGAGCACGGGAAGCTGATCCCGCACAAGCTGCCCGATGAGCAGCTCGCGCATTACCAGGGCCTCTTAGGCCATTACCACATCCAGTTGGACAAGGAGGATCCCGGGCCGGCGTTTCAGTGGGACAAGATCGTCACCGGCGCGCGCGAGCTGATGCAAAAATAAGCCGAGCGTCTTGTGGCTTTATTCCTTCACGACCGCCGCGCACGCCCGGCGGAGGTATTCCTCGTACGCCCACTCCCCGCTGCTGCCGGTCTGGCGGGTCACCACCAGGTCCAGGCTTGGGACGAACGCGATGAGCTGGCCGCCTGACCCGGGTTTGAAGCGCGCGTCGGCCGGCATCCCCTTGCCGCGGCCGTCGGTCAGGCGCGCCGGAAGCTCCCAGCCGTCCGACCAGCTTTGGGCGTCCCGGCCGAAGCTCTTGATGCCGGTGACCTTGTGCGTCGGCGCGGCGGTTTCCTCCACGAACCATTTCGGGACGACCTGTTTGTCGCCCCAGCGGCCGTCCCGCAGCATGCAGTAGGCGATCCGCGCCAGGTCCCGCGCCGGCATGCCGATCGAGTGGTTGGGATGCCGGCCGATGCCCGGCCCGCCGTCGAACGACTCGAACGTCCACTTCTCCACGCCGATCGGCTTGAAGAGCGCCTCGATCGCGAAGCGGTCGTACGGCTTGCCGGTCACGTTCTCGCACACCAGGGCCGCGTGATAAAGCCCGATCGTCGAGTACCCGAGGTCCGTCCCCGGGTCGAAGGCGAGCTTTGCCGTCTTCGGGTCCCCCGAGAGCCCCAGCACATACTCCCACGGGCCGGCGTTGCGCGCCCCCGTCGATTCGGGCGCGAGGCCGGACGTGTGATTCAGAAGTTGGCGAACGGTGATCTTCGCCTTGCGCGGGTCGCTCAGCGGCTGCGCCCAGGGGATGAAGTCGAACGCCGGATCGTCGAATGACATCTTGCGCGGCAGGAGCCCATGCTTGCTCTCTTCCGACGCGATCGCCAGGACCGTCGCACACACGGCCTTGGAAACCGAAGCCACCCGCCGCGCATCGGTCCTGGCGCTGTTGCCCCGCTCGACCTCCAGGACGATATAGCCGTGGCGGATCACGACGGCGGCGAACTTGCGATCGTCGCTCTTCAAGAGCCACTGCTTCAGGTCGGCCAGCTTCGCGGGATCCACCCCGCCAAGACGGCGGACGTCGTCGGGTTTGGCGAGCGTCCGCCAACCGCCTTGAGATTCGGGGGGTGGGAAATAGTCCTGCGCGGCGGCGGCGATGCCCGCGCCGACAAGCAGTAAGCCGACGACGGACATCCAACACGCAATGGTCGTCAGAAGCGCGATGCGAAGTTTCATGATCAACCCCATCTTCGCTCAATCAGCCCGCGCCTGCCTGGCCTATTTCTTCAAGTGTTTCGGCGGCACGGGAAATCCATCCGGGTTTGCGGCGGTCGTTCGACCGCCTGCCATCCACTGCCGAGTGATGCGCTGGTAATCACGGTTCCGGAACGTCAGATAAAGTCTTGGATCATGCCGATAACTCATCACTCGAACCGGAAACACGATCCAACTCACGACGAAGAAAAGCACTGCCCCCATTCCGATCGGGATACCAATGCTCCCTGCGATGAGAGTCGCCCAAACTAATGCCGTCGGCCTCTGCAGGGGAAACCCGAAGATGAACGCCCACCAGAGGACTGCGAGGACAACTGCACACGGCAGCGCGACGAGCGTCCATCTAATCGAATTCCATCGGCGGGCGCACGCGCGGCACATCGGTACCTTCACGTCATACAGCGCCATGCACAGCTCGTCTGTCGCAATCAGGCAGTTGCAACAATACGCCGGGAACAGGTCGCGCGGACAGGGCGGCGGACCGCCCAGAATGATCGGCTTCGAATCCAACTTCGCGCCGCCAGGCGTCCGATAGTCAAGCACGGGCGCTGCTTGTTCTGGCAGTGGCGTCGAAGATGAATTCTCGGATCTCCCCACTCTAAGCCTTCCTGGACATGTTCGCGTACGGCTCTAAGACACCGCCTGCGGCTGGCGCTTGGTCGCCCCAGCCGCCTTATGCTCCCCCTTCGCATACTCCATCGCCGCCTGTACCAGGCCCATGAAGAAGGGGCTGGGGCGAAGAGGGCGGCTGGTCAGCTCTGGATGGGCCTGCGTGCCCAGGAAGAACGGGTGGACCGCTTGCGGCAGCTCCAGGATCTGCATGATCGGCTGGGTCGGATGCTTGCCGGAAAAGACCAGGCCGTGCTGTTCCAGCGCCGGGATGAACTTCGGATCGACCTCGTAGCGGTGCCGGAAGCGCAGGCGGATGCGGCGGGCATTTTCGAACAGCCTGGCGGCCAGCGTGTTGGGCTTGAGCTCGACGTCCTTGCCCCCCAGGCGCATGTTGCCGCCCAGGCCTTCGATCTTCTTCTGCTCGGGGAGGATGTCGATCACGGCGCTCTTACACCGCGGGTCGAACTCGCTGGAGTTGGCATCCGCGATGCCGCAGACGTTGCGGGCGTACTCGATCACGGCCATCTGGAAGCCCAGGCACAGACCCAGGTACGGCACGCGGTTCTCGCGGGCGAAGCGGATGCACTCGATCTTGCCCTCGGTGCCGCGCACGCCGAACCCGCCGGGCACGATGATGCCGTGACAGCCGGCCAGCTCGGCGTCCACCACGTTGGGGCCGGCGTCGATCTCGGTCGTGTCGAGCCACTTGAACTGCACGTCCACGCCCAGGTGCGCCCCGCAGTGCTCGCCGGCCTTGATGATCGAGGCGTAGGCATCCCGCAGGGCCGTGTACTTGCCCGTTACGGCGATCGTGACGTGGCTGCGCTTGGGGCGGGCGACGTTCTCGACGAACTGCCGCCACTTCATGCGGTTCTGGTCTTCGACCCGCTGGTTGACGCGGTCGTGGAGGTCGAGCATCGTGAGCACCTCGCGGTCGATGCCGGCCTCGCGCATCGACTCGGGGATCAGGTAGATGCTGGGCACGTCGTGCATCGAGAAGACCCGCTTCATCGGCACGTTGGTGTACATCGAGATCTTCTCGCGCACCTTCTCCTTGACCGGGTTGGCGGCCCGGCAGGCGATGATGTGCGGCATGATCCCCAGCTCCATCAGGCGCTTGATGCCCAATTGGGCGGCCTTGGACTTCTGCTCGCCCAGCGCGCCCGGCTCCAGCACGTAGGTGAGCGCGACGAAGATGACCGACCCCTCGCCTTCCTCGTAGGCGAGCTGGCGGCAGGCTTCGAGGTAATTGCTGTTTTCCAGGTCGCCCACGGTCCCGCCGACTTCGACGAAGACGACATCGGCCCTGGACCGGGCCGCCAGTTCGCGCAGCTTGAGCTTGATCTCGCCGGTGACGTGGGGAATGGTCTGCACGTCGCGCCCCAGGTATCCGCCCTCGCGCTCCTTGCGGAGGACCTCGCGGAAAACCTGCCCGTTGGTCGTGAAGTTGGCGGCCGACAGGTCCTGGTCGAGCAGGCGCTCGTAGGTGCCCAGGTCCATGTCGGTTTCCATCCCGTCATCCAGGACGAAGACCTCCCCGTGGCGGTAGGGGTTAAGCGTGCCCGAGTCGATGTTGTAGTACCCTTCCATCTTGATCGGGGCGACGCGCAATCCCTTATCCTGAAGGAGCTTGGCGAGCGACGAGGAGAAGATTCCCTTGCCCAGGCCGCTCATCACCGTGCCGACCACAATGACGTAGCGGTGGTGCCCCTTGCGATAGCCGGGCGGCATCGGGGTGTAGAACTCGGTCTCTTCCGTGGACTGACCGATCTTGGCGAGGAGTTCTTCGTTACTCATTCTCTTAAGAAGTCAGTAGCCAGTAGTCAGGAGTCAGTAGTTGCTCAAATCGCACGCCTACTGACTACTGACTACCGTCTACTGGCTGCTCCTTTCCGTCTAACAAATTCTTCGTACTGCTGCGGCGTATCGATTCCGTGCGTCGCGCGCGCGACGACCAGCACGCGGATCTGGCCACCGTGCTCCAGCACGCGCAATTGCTCCAGTTTTTCGGTCAATTCAAGTGGAGTGGGCGGCCAGGCCGCGTAACGCAGCAAAAACGCGCGGCGGTAGGCGTAAATGCCCAGATGTAAATAATACGCCGCGTTGTCGGGGTTGTTTGGATCGCGGCGGTAGGGGATGGGATTGCGCGAGAAATAGAGGGCCCGTCCGTCGAGTCGGACCGCACATTTCACCAGGTTGGGATCGGCCGGATCTTTCCCCTCTGGGAACCTCGTCACCGCGGTCGCCATGTCGGCGTCCGGATTTTCGAGCAACAGTCCGATCAATCCATCGATAATCTCCGGTTCGATCTCCGGTTCGTCCCCCTGGACGTTGACGACGATGTCGTCGTCCAAGTCCCGGGCGACCTCGGCGATGCGATCGGTGCCGCTCTGATGGGCCGGCGACGTCATGACCGCCCGGGTGCCGAACGGGCGCAGCGCCTCGACGATGCGAGCATCGTCGCAGGCGACGAGCACCTGCCGCACGCGCCGGCATTTAAGTGCCTGATCGACCACATGTTGTACAAGGGGTTTGCCGGTGGCGGAGGCGAGAATCTTGGCTGGGAAACGAGTGGACGCGTAGCGGGCGGGAATGATGACCGTCGCAGCCAAAGTTGAGCCTCAGACGTCGTAAAAGGTCAGCTTCAAACTGCAGGGCGAATCTACGGGCCGGGTCCATTTGTGTCAAATCGCGGCCGGGTCAAGACCGGGTCGGTCGGGGAAGTGCCGATTGACCCGTGCGAAGTCGCCGGGATAGAAAATCGCAAGCATTCACTTCATCGAAGATTTCGATTCGGGGCAGTTGGCAGTTCACATTTGAGGCCATTCTACCGCCAGGGAGGTGGAACATGTTCGCGCGCCGATCTTGTAGAGAGCGTCGTCGTCTGGTTTTGCGCGGCGGGGTCGGGGCCGCCGGGTATGTCGCGGAATTGCTCGAGGAGCGGCGGATGCTGGCGCTGACGGTGCCGGTGCTCAACAGCCTGCCCGGTGCGCCCGCGACGCTTTACCTGAACTTCCGCGGCCACGCGGCCTTCGACTGGAACAACGGAACCCAGTACCATCCCCACGGGCCGCTGGGGAACAACGACCCGATCCCCCCGTTCGACTGGGACGGAAACACGGCCAGTTTCAGCAAGGCCGAGCTGACGGCGATCCAGCAGATCTTCTCGTTGATCGCGGAGAAGTACTCGCCCTTCAAGATCAACGTGACGACGGTCGATCCGGGCAACCGCAACGACGGGCAGAGCGCAGAGGTGATCCTGGGCGGCAGCCCGCGCGACTGGCTGCAGCCCGATCCGGTGGCAAAGCCGACCCCGAACAGCGGGGTTTCGGCGATCGGCGGGTTCGCCAGTCCCGATCTGCCGAACGTCGGCTTCCTGTTCGCCAACTTCTACCCTAACAGCACGTACTTCGTCGCGAACAACGCGGCACACGAGGCGGGGCACGGCTTTGGCCTGCTACACGAGCGGTACGTGCTGAATCCGCCGCCAAAGGATAATTCGAATTATCCCGAGTACTTCCCCGGCGACGGCAACGAGGCGCCGATCATGGGGGACGCCGCCAACCAGTCCACGGCGCGCGGCATCTGGTGGAAGACGAACGACTACCCGGGACAGAACTCGGGCGATGGGATCCAGGACGAGCTGGACGCGCTGGCCGGGTTCAACGGGCCGCTCTCGTATCGGGCCGACGACTTCCCCAGCAACAATCCCGGCACGCTCTCGATCGACGGGAGCGGGCAGGTGCAGAGCGTCAACGGCATGATCGTGGGGAAGGACGACGTCGATTCGTTCCGCTTCGTGCCGCCGACGTCGAGCGCGACGTTCGCGATCTCGAACGTGCGGACGTACCTCGACGGGAGCGGCGCCGCGATCAGCGCCATGCCGAATCAGGGGATGCTCGCGCCCGACGTGACGATCACCGACGGCTCGGGGAACGTGATCCCGTCCTCGATCAACGACACGAACACCTCCGCGACGATCACGTGCAACTTCCTGACGCCGGGCCGCTCGTATTTCGTGAACGTCATGGGCCAGGGGAAGTACGGCGACATCGGACAGTACACGGTCAGCGGGCAGATGCACGGCCTGTTCGCAACGTACAGCGCGATTTCGCGGACCGTGACCGTCGGCGGGCTGACCGGGGACAACGTCGTCAACATCCGCGTGAACCGCAACGGCGTGGGCGATCCGGGCCTCCTGGACGTCAGCGACAGCGTGAACGGCGGCGGCACCGGGCACCAGACGTTCCCGATGGCCGGCATCGACCACGTGAACATCTTCCTGGGCTCGGGGAGCGATACGGTCAGCATCGATCCGCTGGCGCAGTGGTTCACCGGCAATCCCGGGCCCGACGTCTACCTGAACCTGGCGGGCGGGAATAACACGCTGAAGCTGACGGCCGTCGATCCGGCGAACGTGGGGAACACGACCTTTAACGTCAACGACAACCGGCATATCACGTTCATGACCACGCCGGTGACGCTGGACAACGTGCAGCGCGTCGAGCTGCACGGGGCGTCGCTTTACAACAACAACTTCTTCGTCCACTCGTGGGAGTTCGGACCGCGGCTGTACGTTTACGGCTCGGGCGGGCAGAAGGACAACCTCACGATCGACGGGGTGATCGCCGACAACGTCGGATCGCTCATCACCTTCAACGGCGCCGCGACCGACGGGGGCGTAGACTTGGGCACCGCCACGCTGACCATCGACGACAGCGCGAACCTGGGCGGCATCCTCAATGGCGGCGGGGAAAACGGCGGGTACGTCCCCAAGACCTTCTCCATCAGCGAGCTCGGCGTCTTCAGCAACGCCGCCGGCGGGGTCCGCGAGTTCGACCTGGCGAACGTCACCAACATCAACATCTATCTCGGCCGCGGCATCGCGCTGGGCGAGGGGCCGTCGGTCTTCGTTGACGGCGAACTCAAGGGACAGAACATTTCCGTCTACGGCAACGCCAACGACATCAGCACCAATAGCTACTTCGTGGGCCTCACCGACCCGCACGGCTTCCCGGAGCTCAGTTCCCCCTTCTCCGACGCCATCCTGGGCGACGTCTGGTTCTACGGCAACGGCGGGGGAAACAACCTCACGATCGACGACCGCGACCACGCGACCGCCGGAAATTACACGCTCTTTGGCAATTTCCTCCACAGCAACAGCGGCGGCGGCACCGTCCACTGGGACGGCGTCAACTTCCCCGAGGTCGATTTCTACGGCAGCAACGCCGGGTCGAGCATGACCGCCAACGGCTTCGATTCGGCCATCCCCGTGCACCTCTTCGGCGGCACGAGCGCGTCCGACGTGCTGACGATCGACGACCGCTCGATGGCCAACCGCAGGCCCAACCGCTTTGACCTTTACAAGGACAAGGTCACCCGTTTCTTCGCCGACTCGCCGACGTTCGAATCGACCTATTACACCGGCTACGAGGCGCTCAACGGCTACCTGAACGTGCAGGAGAATACGGCCAACGTCTACAGCGTGCCCGCCCTGCCCGCTGGACAGCAGGTGACGCTCTATGGCAGCGCCAGCGACGACACCTTCACCGTCTACCCGCGCGACGCCGCCGGCAACCCGACCCTCCTTGGCAACCTCGGCATCATCGGCGGCGCGGGGACCGACCTCTTGAACCTCAGCGACGCGCTCGCGACGACCGGGACGACCTGGACCGTCAGCAATCCCTTCGGCGCCACCACGCAGGACTTCTCGCTGACCGGCAGCGCTCTCATGGGCGCCCTCAACGACGTCGAGTCGATCGGCCTCTACGCCAGCGCCGGCGACGACACGTTCAACGTCAATACGTACAAGGCCGGAAACGGCTTTGCCCTCTACGCCGGCGCAGGGGACGACACGCTCAACTTCGGCAACAATAGCCTCGTCAACAACGTCACCAGCATCTCCGCCTTCACCTTCGACGGGGAAGCCGGCTCGGACACGTTCAACGTCCTCTCCTCCGGCGACGGCAGCGGCACCTATACGCGCGGCACCTTCGCACCCGGCATCGGACTGACCTCATTCGTCAACCAGCTCGGCAACTATTCCATCACGCTCGCAGACCAGCGCACCGAGTCGATACAGATTTATCCGGGCCAGACCGGACCGGCGGTAAACGTGAACGCCGTCCTGCCCGGCACGACGACCGCGGTTCACTTCAACAGCCCCGCGAGTCCCGGCGTCCTGCGCGTCGGCTCGTCCTCCAACACGCTCACCGGCATCCAGGGCGCGATCGTCTTCGACGGCGGCGCCAGCGGCAGCTCGATCGCCGTCAACGACGGCGCCGACGCCACCGGCCGCATCGCACACCTCACGCAGACATCCCTGGGTGCGTTTCCGGGCGATACGCTCTTCCCCACGGGCGGATCGCTGACCTTCAACAAGATCGTCGCCGGCTTCACGCCTGCCCTGACGCTCACGCTCGGCGGCGGCGCCGACACCGTCTACGCCCAGCCCAATCCCACCGGCACGATCACGATCACCGGCGGCGGACCCACCGCCGCGCCGGGCGATACGATCAACCTCGCCCTCGCCGCCGCGCAGAACTACGTCCTCCACGGCAACGCCGCCTCCGGCAACGTCACCAGCGCGAACCTGAAAACGCTCACCTACAGCGGATTCGAAGGCGGTCCCAATGTGGACGCCGTTGCGCCGGCCGTGGCGGGCGCCGACATCAACCTCAACGGCATCCCCGGCGCTGGCGCCGCGCCCGCTGCCCTTCCAGGGCACGCCCTGATGGCCGCCCCCCTGCCGCCCAACCGCCAATCCCTCGACATCGTCTTCAGCGAGGACGTCGCCCTTCCCGCCGGCGCAGCGGCCATTGCGCTCGCGAACCTCACGACCGGCCAGGACGTGCCGCAGGGCTACGTTGCGGTCTCCTACGATCCGGCGACGCGGACGGCCCACTTCACCTTCCCCGGTTACGCCAATGGCGTGCTGCCCGACGGCAACTACCACGGCCGCCTCCTCGCCGCAGGCGCCGCCGACCTCTTCGGCAACTCCCTGATCACCGACGCGCCCTTCGACTTCTTCATCCTCGCCGGCGACGCCAACCACGACCGCGCCGTCGATTTCAACGACCTGGTGGTGCTCGCGCAGAACTACAACACGCCCGCCAAGACCTTCGCCCAGGGCGATTTCAATTATGACGGAACTGTTGATTTCAACGACCTGGTGATCCTCGCGCAGCGCTACAACACGACCTTGG
>DATBFY010000028.1:0-3035 GCA_036558265.1 Tepidisphaeraceae bacterium
GGAGGGGGTGCGCCTCAATCGCAACGTCAGGAAGGGCGAGCCGATCCCTGAGGATGCGGTCGAGCTCAACGAATCGTCCCTGCTCGTGAAGCTGTGGAGGGAGCAGCAGAAGATGTGAACCCAGAAGCGTGAAGACATGAGACATGAAACATGAAGATCACGGATAGCGGTGATTTTCATGCTTCATGTCTTCATGTTTTGCCCTCGATTTCTCGATGTCGTCTACGTTGACCAAACCTCGCATATCCATCTTCGGCCTCGGTTACGTCGGCGCGGTTTCGGCCGGTTGTTTTGCCGAGCGCGGGCATGACGTGGTCGGCGTGGACGTCGCCGACGCCAAGGTCGCGCTGCTGGCGTCGGGCAGGAGCCCGATCATGGAGGCCGGGCTGGAGGAGCTCCTCGCCCGGCATGCGAAGAGCGGGCGATTGACCGCCACCGGCGACGCCGACTTCGCGATTGCCGCGACCGATGTTTCGCTGATCTGCGTCGGCACGCCCAGCATGGCCGACGGCACGCCCGACGTCAGCGCCGTCTCCCGCGTCTGCGAACAGATCGGCCGGGCCCTCAAGGGCAAGCGCGACCAGCACCTGGTCGTGCTCCGCAGCACGACGCTTCCCTGGATGGCGGACGACCTCTTCTGCCCGACCCTCGAGCGCGAGAGCGGCAAGCGAGCGGGCGAGGGCTTCGGATTCGCCGTCCATCCGGAATTCCTCCGCGAGGGCAGCGCCGTCCATGACTTCTTCCACCCGCCCAAAACGGTCATCGGCGCGCACGACCCGGCTGCCGCCCGCGCGATCGCCGAGCTCTACGACGGCATCGCTGCGCCGCTCCAGGTCACGACGCCCGCGATCGCGATGATGGTCAAGTACACCGACAACACCTTCCACGCGCTCAAGGTCGCCTTCGCCAACGAGATCGGCCGGGTCTGCAAGAAGTGGGACATCGACGCCCAGGAGGTCATGTCCTTCGTCTGCCAGGACACGAAGCTGAACATCTCGCCGGCGTACCTGCGGCCCGCGTTCGCGTTCGGCGGGTCGTGCCTTCCCAAGGACGTGCGGGCGCTGGTGCGGCAGGGGGGCAAGAGCGGCGCGAGCCTGCCGCTGCTGTCGGAGATCCTCCGCAGCAACGACGCGCACGTGCTGGACGTCGTCGAGACGGTTCGCAAGGCCGGCGCCGCCCGCGTCGGCATGTTCGGCGTGACGTTCAAATCCGGCACCGACGACCTCCGCGAATCCGCCGCCGCCCGCGTCGCCCAGCGCCTCGCCGACGACGGGTGCGAGGTGCTGATCCACGACCCGCGCGTTTCGGTGGACCGACTGATCGGCGCGAACAGGCAATACGTCGAGCAGCAGATCCCGGCGCTATCTCAGATGATGCGCACCAGCGCGCAGGAGGTCCTCGACAAGGCCGACGTGATCATCGTTACCGACGCCGACTTCGACTGGTCCTGGGCCGCCACGCGCCTGCGCCCGGAGCAGACCATCATCGACGTCGAGGGGCCGGGCAAGCGTGTCATGGGAACCGATCCGAGATATGTTGGGATATGCTGGTAATGACAGGTGGCATGGGCGTCTCGCCCATGTCTCCGCGACTCACGGGCGGGACGCCCGTGCCACCTGATGACGCGTCCGAAGCACATCCTCATCCTCGTCGAGAACCTCCCGCTCCCGTTCGACCGGCGGGTGTGGCAGGAAGCCTGCGCGCTGCGCGACGCCGGCTACCGGGTCTCCGCCATCTGCCCCATGCTCAAGGGCTACACGAAGGAATACGAGCTTCTCGACGGCGTCCACATCTACCGCCACCCGCTCCCCGCGGACGACGCCCAGACGGCCAAGACCTACACGCGGGAGTACACCACCGCCCTCTACCACCAGGCCCGCCTCGCCTGGCGCATCTACCGAAGGTCGCCCTTCGACGCCATTCATGCTTGCAATCCGCCGGACCTGCTCTTCCTGGTGGCGCTCTCCTTTCTGCCCCTGGGCGTGAGGTTCCTCTTCGATCACCACGACATCAATCCCGAGCTCTTCGAGGTGAAGTTCGGCCGGCGGCGCTGGACCAAACGGCTGTTGTACCGCCTGGTGGTCTTGGCCGAGCGGTTGACGTTCTTCTTCAGCCGCCGCGCCAGCATCGCGACCAATCAGTCCTACAAGCGGATCGCCATCGAGCGCGGCCATATGGACGCCGATCGCGTCTTCGTCGTCCGCAGCGCACCCGACCTGAGAAAGTTCGTCCCCGCGGCGCCCAATCCGTCGCGCTGGAAACACGGCCGGAAGTATCTGGTCGGCTACCTCGGCACGATCGGCCCGCAGGAAGGACTGCATTTCCTGGTCGAGGCCGCCGAGCACTTGAAGAAGCGCCGCCCGCAGAACGACATCGGGTGGGTCGTGATCGGCGACGGCCCGACGCGACAGGACGTGATCAACCTCGCGAAGCGCAAAGGCCTGGAAGACGACATCGCCTTTCCCGGCCGGCTCGACGATCCGACCATGATCGAGGCGCTGTGCACCTGCGACGTCTGCCTGAACACGGACCTGGCGACGGAAATGAACGACAAGAGCACGATGAACAAGATCATCGAATACATGGCCCTGGGTCGGCCGATCGTCCAGTTCGATCTGACCGAAGGCCGCGTGTCGGCGGGCCTGGCTTCGCTCTACGCGCGTCCCAACGACAGCCTGGAGCTGGCGAACAAGGTCCAGGAACTGCTCGAGAACCCGACTTTGCGCCGGCAGATGGGTGAGTACGGCCGCCGCCGCGTCGAGGAGAAGCTCGCGTGGCGCTACTCCGTGCCCATCCTCCTCGACGCGTACGAGACGCTCTTCACCAACCGGGTCGTGCGCCGGGCCAGTGAGCTTGACGCCGAGCCGCCCGCCGGCCCGCGACCCGACAATCGCAAGTCCGACTCGCGCGACGACGAGCCCGAAGGCCCCAAACTCGCCGGCAGCGTCGTCGCATAAGTCGAATTCTGAACCTTGAACCTCAAACCCTGAACCTTTCCATGTTTAAAGAACTCATCAAAGGCGTCATGGTCAAGA
>DATBFY010000029.1:0-7665 GCA_036558265.1 Tepidisphaeraceae bacterium
GTAGGCGCGTAGCAAGATTATTCCAATGACCTCTTCCGGGCACCCGCGGCTTTGGTGGGCTTGATTCCCCTGCAGCGGGTTCCGATACTCGCGCCCCCACGCACACTTACGGCAAGCGAGCGCGAAATATGGAAATATCCATTTACAAGATGTACGAGGAGATGTCCCGGGCAGCCGCGCGGGAGATCGCCGACGTCCTCAACGCCAAGCCCAACGCGGTCCTGGGCATGGCGACCGGCTCAACCCCCCTGGGGGTCTACCAGGAACTGGTGCGGATGCATCAACGGGGCGAGATCGATTTCTCGCACGTCACCACGTTCAACCTCGACGAATACGTGGGCCTGCCGATCACGCACGAGCAGTCGTACCACTACTTCATGCACGAGAACTTCTTCAAGCACGTCAACATCCCCCCGCAGAACATCCACATCCCCTCCGGCACCACGACCAACTACCGCGCCTTCTGCGACTGGTACGAGAAACGCATCGCCGAATGCGGCGGCATCGACCTGCAGATCCTCGGCATCGGCTCGGACGGCCACATCGCCTTCAACGAGCCGGGAAGCTCCCTCTCGTCGCGAACCCGCCTCAAGACCCTCGCCAAGCCGACGATCGACGACAACGCGCGCTTCTTCGAGCGGCCGGAAGACGTGCCGATCTACGCGATCACCATGGGCGTGGGGACCATCCTCGAAGCCCGCCAGATTCTCCTCCTGGCCAACGGCGCGAAGAAGGCCCAGGCCGTCGCCGCCGCCGTTGAAGGCCCGGTCACCAGCATGATCACCGCCAGCGCATTGCAGATGCATCCCAGCGCCAAGGCATTCCTGGATGAAGGCGCCGCGTCAAAGCTGAACATGCGGGAGTACTACGACTGGATCCAGTTCCACAAACCCGGCGCGCCCCGGCAATGAGTCAAAACAAAACGAGATAAAACATGTGGGTGTGATCGTGCGCCCTTATGTTTTACCCATTATCCCCCCAGTTCCTCGCCAGCTCAACGAACATCCGCATCCCCACCCCCAGCGCCGCATCGGTAAAGTTATACCGGTCGCTGTGCAGCGGCGGATAGCCCTCGGCCCCCTGGGGCTCGACCCCTACCAGGAAAAAACACCCGGGCACTTGTTCGAGGTAATACGCGAAGTCCTCCCCGCCCATGCTCGGGAACGGCGCGAGATAGAATCGATCCGGCCCCAGCGTCGCCTTGGCGACCCGCGCCAGGTAATCCGTCATCGCCGGATCGTTGACCGTCGGTGGATACCCATCCCACCATTCGAACTTCAGCTCACAACATCCTGCCGCCGCCAAGCCCCGGCAGCGGCGCTCGATCGATTGGCGGATGTGCTTTCGCAGCGTAGGCGTTAACGTCCGGGCGGTCCCCTCGATCTCGACCGAGTCAGGGATGACGTTCGACGCCGTCCCGCCGGCGATCCGGCCGACGGTGACGACCGCCGGCTCGACCGGATTCACCTCCCGCGAGACGAACTGCTGCAGGTTCGTCACCGCCTCCGCAGCCGTCACGATCGGATCCGTCCCCATGTGCGGGAATGCGGCATGACAACCCTTGCCGACAAACGTCGCCTGCCAGGTGTCGGTCGCCGCCAGCAGCGCGCCGGCCTTGCTGGCGACGGTGCCGACCTTCAGCCCGGGCCAGCCGTGCAGTCCGAAGATCGCCGTGACGCGCGGTCCCAGGCGACCGTCCAGCACGCCCGCCTCCACCAGTCGCTGCGCGCCGCCGCCCCCCTCCTCGGCCGGCTGCCAGATCAGTTTCACGCAGCACCCCAATTGAGCGCGATCCGCGAGCGACTTCAGCACCGCCGCCGTCCCGACCAGGTTCGCCGAGTGCCCGTCATGACCGCAGGCGTGCATCCGTCCAGGATGCGTGCTGGCATAGGGGAGGCCGGTGGCTTCGGTGATCGGCAGCGCATCGATGTCCGCCCGAAGCGCGATACACGGCTTGCTCGTGTCGCCGATCGTCGCAACGGTTGCCGTCGGCGCCGTTTCAACACCCGCGATGTACCCGACATTCAGTCGATCCAAATCCGCGCGAATTGCGGCGGCGGTCTTGAATTCCTCGTAGCCCAGCTCAGGGATCTGGTGCAGGCGGCGGCGAAGGTCGGTGGCAAGCGGGAGATGCTCGGAGATCAGATCGTCAACGGCGGCCATGGGGCCACCGTAGCGGCTACGTTTACCGATGGCAAGAAGTCCCCGCGGGGAGGCCGCTTTAGCGGCGGGGTTCTCTTCACCCGTGATGAAAATACGTCTGCGCCGTCGCGTTCACCTGCTGGTCGAACTGCGCCGCGGCGGGATTGCCCGGTCGCCCGATTGCCACCAACGCCAGGACTTCCCACCCGGTCTTGTTCAGCGCGAGGAAGTTGCGGCAGTCGTCGTCGTAATAGGTCTGGCTGACCACCGTCCCCAGCCCCAGCGCCGTCGCGGCGAGGTAAATTCGCTGCGCCGCGATGCCCGCCTCCAGGTGCGCGAGGCGATACGCATCCGGCCCGCCCTGGGTCAACAGCGCGTGTAGATTGGCGGTCATCACGCAAACCGCAGCGGCGTCGCCGAACGCGTCGAGGTCACCCGCGATGTATCGCGCCTCCCGCCGAAACCGGCCATCCCGCGATTGCCCCGCCGAGGGACGCAGGATGCCCCAGGTGTCCGCCGGCGGGTGGTAGTACCAGATCCCCGGGTCGAACCCCATCACCTCGTGGAGGATCCAGAACGGCCGGATCGTCGCGACGTGCGGCCCATCGGGAAACATCGGGAAGAAGCTCCCGCCCCGAAAGGCCACGCGGTTGATCGCCACCAGCGCGTTGCGGGGGATGTTGTGGTTCTTCGCCATCGCCAGGACCGATCGCCGCTCGGTCATCACGGCCCGCACCGGCAGCCCGCCCTGAGAGCCCTCCAGGTCATCATCGAACGGCATCCGGGCGGCGCGGAATTGCGGTGGCAGCGGCGAGAGCTCGGTCAGGGGCGGGTGAATCTCGCGAACCGCCACGCCCGGCGCGACGCAATCGTGGTGCACGAAAAGCGGCTCGGTCGAGGCTTCGTCCTCCAGCACCTTGACCGATAGCTGCGGCCGGACGATCGCCGGCATCGGGACGGTCGCGGCGCCGGCCGGGATCTGGATCGGCGCCACCGCCCGATCCGCCCACGCGACCATCGCCAGCACCGATTCGGCGGTCGCCAGCGGCTCGTCCAGCGGACAGCCGATCAGCTCACGCATGTTGGAGTCGTTCATCCGCAGCCGCGTGACCGTCTGGATGCCCAGCCCCGCGCCCGCCGAGATCACGTTCTGCACCATCTGCCCGGCGTGGATGAGCATGGCGCGGTAGGCGCGACGCCGGTACCGATACACCGCCTTCCAGTAGTTGGCCGCGACCAGGATCGCCGCCGGAAGCGTCTTGAGGAACTCGAGGTCCGGCCGGCCTCGCTTGATCTGAAGGAGCGGGGCGGCCCCCTCGCGCAGGCGCCGCAGCGCGAACTCGCGGGGGCAGAAATGATACAGCCCCGGCTCGATGCCCTTCACGGCGAACGCCGCGACGTAAATCTCGAACGGGAAAGTCGCGTCGGCGTCTGGAAACGGGCGGTTCCACGTACTGTGTCGTCCCGCCGCGTGCTTGGTCTCTCCTGCCGCGTAATAAAGCCAGCTCGCCAGCGTCTTGGCGTCCTGCGGCGGCGCACGAAGGCTCTCGGGCAGCGCATCCTGACCCGCGTTGAGCAGCGTCAGCATCCCGACCGGCGCATCCAGCAGCGTCGTCGGCAACGCCACCTTCGGGTGATTCAGAAAGACGCGCACCGGGTTGGGAACATAATCCGCCCCCTCCGGCGGCGCCAGGCGCGCACCCATCGCGCTCAGCTTCGTTCGCTGATGGTACGAGTACAGCCGCTCCACCCTATCCAGAATGTGACGGGGCAGCTCCATAAAAGGCAATACGAGGATTGAAGATGGAGGATGGAGGATGGAGGATGGCAGAAGATCACGGCCACCGCTCCATCCTCCCTCTCCCATCCTCCATCTTCGTCTTCTTCCTGCGCGGTGCCTCTGACTAGAACAGTTGCTCCAACACCCTCTCCATCGGCATTTGGATACACGACACGATCGGCGTGTCGCGCTGGGTATATTTGCTCGACTGCGTCTCGCGCAATTTCATGACCAGGTCGAGAAAATCGTCCGGTTTATCGGTCTCGAACGCCACGACGAAATCCTGGTCGTCCAGGCCGAACGAATACGTTGTGTTCAACTTTACGCTGGGGTACTCGTTGCCGACCTTGATGTGAACGTCCATGATCGCCTGGCGCTCGCTGAATGGCAGCAGATACCAGTCGCGCGTCTTCACGAACGGGTAGACGAACAGGTACTTGCGCTTGCCGGGGATGATGTGCGTCCGCGACTCAGCCGCGTGGAACGGGTCCAGCTTGTCCATGTACATGCTGCGCTTGGTCATGGACAGGAACGAGATCGGCGTCGAAAGATAACCCCCCAGCCGCGTCTTATTGATCGCCTGGTTGTGATCCTGGAAGACATCCGGCGACAGGCTGATGCGCCACAGGAGGAAATCGACGTCCGGGCGCATGCCCACCGTCGAATAGGTCAGGCAGATCAACCCGTCGCGCCGCTGGGTCGCCGCGGCGAGGAACTCTTGGCGCGCCGCCTGCTTTTCTTCGGCCGGCAAGCGGCGAAACGCCGGATCCAGCTTGTAAAACGCAAAATTGACGAACTGCCGCTGCACCTGAGGGGCACCGCCGGCGGCAGCGGGCGCCGGCCGGCCGGCGGTCTGCGGGGCGGCGGGGGCGGCCGATGACGTGGTTTCACTCATGGGTAACTCCGGGTCAAAGATGTCCGCTCAATTGTACCGCCTTCCCGCGGGCGCTTCCAAAGTCGGCTCCATGCAAGTTTCTACTCGACACCCCACCCCCGCCCCGCTATGAACACGCCCGGAGGCCATCGCCCATGTCCCAGGACCCGTGGAAGGATAATTCCACACGCAACCCAACGGCCGGCACGCGCATCGTGACCAGCGTCATGGGACTCGCCTTCGCCGGCATCGGCGTGACGGTGCTGATCTTCCTCTGGAGCGCGCCCTTTGGCGAACGGAGCTCCCCACCCCTGTTCTTCCGAATCGTCGGCAGCTTTATCGCAATCATGTTCGTGCTGGTCGGGGGTTACGGCGGGATCTCCGGACTGACCGGGCGCGCCACGCCAACCCCACCGACGACCGCCTCGCCCCCCGCCCAAGCGCAAACCGTCTCCGGCTACACCTGCCCCCGTTGCGGCGCCCCGCTGGGGGCCAGCGCCGACGTCTCCCCCTCCGGCGACGTCAAGTGCGCCTTCTGTGGCCGATGGTTCAACATCCACAAGGGATCATAACCTCCCCTCTTTGCGTCCCCTCGTTCCTTTCGCCCTTTGCGGTTTGCCTTCCGACTTACTTATGCCGCCGCCGCCACCTTCGCCGTCGGCGCCGCCTCGATCGCCACGTCCTTCTCCACCGCCAGGTTGATCTCCACCGGATCGACGCGCTGGCCCTGAACGTTGGTCAGCAGTCGCACCTTCGGCCGGGTCAGGTCGTTCCGCGGCACCGACGCCACGATCCCCTCAAAGCCCGCGTACTTGCCGTTGGTCACCTTGACGTTCGAACAGACCGGGTAGGGCGGCACGATCGACATCATGATCGACACCGCCTGCCGGTTGAAGTGCTTGCCCGCCCCGTCGCGGATCATCGCCAGCGTCCGCTCGGGCGTCCAACCGGCGCGGTATGGACGGTCCGACGTCATCGCGTCGTACACGTCGGCGACCGCCGACAGCGAGCCGAAATCGTGAATCTTCTCCGGCGCGTTCTCGCCCATCGTGTTGGTCCCCTTGATCCCGCGGGGATATCCCGTGCCGTCCTGCCGCTCGTGATGCTGATACGCCACGTGCGGCGCCAGCACGCCCAGGCCGGACGCCATCGCCTTGATCAGGTCGTATCCGACGACGGGGTGGGCCTTGATCTGGTCGTACTCGTCGTCCGTCAGCTTCCCCGGCTTGTTCAGGATGCCCGGGTCGATGAACAGCTTGCCCATGTCGTGCAGGATGCATCCGACACCGAACGCGCGCAGCCGCCACCGCTCCCAGTTGAGCGATCGCGCCAGAACCAGCCCCATGATCGTCACGTCGATGCAGTGCTGAAACGTGTAGCTGTCGTGGGCCTTGATCGAGTTCAGTCCCGCCAGGATGCTGCGGCCCTTGAGCTCGTCGAGCATGCCGTCGATGTCGCCCGCCACCGTGTAGAGGCCCTCACCTCCCGCGACGGCGCGGATCGCGTCGGCGAACCGCTGCGACTCCATGTGCTTGCGGGCGACCGCCGTGTACGATTCGCGAAGGCTCTCCGTGCGGTCCGAGATCGCGCTGAACGCCTGGGCGAGGTTGGCCGTGACCTTGGCGCGGCGCTCGGGCGAGATGGGCTGGGGGATCTCGATGTCGCTCGTATCGGGGTCCTCGACGTAGACCGAGTGCATCCCGCGCGCGTGGAGCTGTTCCAGGTACTCGGGGCTGAGTTCGACTCCGGCGTTCAGCAGCGGCTGACCGACGGGCCCGAAGATGGTCTGCCCCAGTTGTGCCCCGGCTTTGACTTGTATCAGTGGCGACAAACGCAAGGGAGTTCCCTCTCCTTTCGCGATCCGTCATCGATCGGTCACTCATGCACCCCCGCGCGAATTCGGGCGAGCACTTATCACAAGGTATCGGCAGATGACGGGCGCGGCTGAACGGCATATGGGCCAGGATCGATCCGACGCGATCTTCCGCCGAAATCAACCCCACTATTGGACGTGCGGGCGATGCCGCGGGGGCAAGATGGGAAACGGCCTGCCCCAACGCAACCCATCATTCCAAGTCATGCACTATCAATTTGTTGCCGCGATTCGATCAAATTGACCAATCGACAGATTTCTCTTGCCAAAGGGCGTCCCTTAGGCGAAAGTCGGGCGGCACCAAGGAAATCCTCCCTGCTGTCGGGATTCTGCCTTCCCGACGATGGCGCGGCGGGTTAATCCAACGGAGGAGCGACGTGAGCAATTGGAGAGGACGAGCGGTGGGCGCGCCTCGATGCGCGCGGCGGGTTCTGGCTTGCATGATCGGCATGGGGGCAATGATTTGGGGCGCCGGGGCGATGGCCTCGCCCATCAGCGAGGTGGCGATCACCTCGTTCGAGGCCCGGCAGGCCAACGCCGGCACCTACAGCACCAACGTGACGGGCCAGGGGTTCAACTCGACCGTCGGGTATCGGATGGGTTACCAATCCGGCTTCGGCGACGCGACCACCGGCGCCGGCGGCTTGTCGGTGGTCTACTATTTTCCGCTCCCGCAACTCAACGGCGGCGCCGTCAACTCCGCCCACTTCCTCACCTCGCTCATCCAGGATACCGCCAGTGCGCTCATCAGCCCCCGATTCAGCGCCGATCTTTACGGCGTCGGCTACGTGCGGGATTCCAGCGTCGTCACCAACTCTGCAACGGCCAGCGGCAGCTACTTCTATTCCGGTCAAACCGTCGATACCAGCACCGCCCCGGGCACCGGGCAGCAGGTGCAACTGCTCCAGCGGAACTTCTTCACGCTGCTCGATCCCACCTATTCGGCCAATCACGACAACGTGCCCACGCCGAACAACAACGATTACCACTTTCCCG
>DATBFY010000030.1:0-3797 GCA_036558265.1 Tepidisphaeraceae bacterium
GTGTTTGCCGGCAGCGAATCCACCCGCAGGACGTACGTCTCCTTCGCCGGGTTCGCCCCCGTCGCGCGAATCGACTTGTCTGCCTGCTTCTCGAGCTTCGCCCCACCTTTCGATGAGAACTCGCTTGGCACAAGCGGCGTCCAGTTCGTCGACTTCAGTTTCGCAGCCTCACGTTCCCACTGTGCCTGCGCCGCATCGGTCTGCGAATCATCGGCGTCGAGCGACCGCTGAACCTCGGCGATCTGACGCGAGAGCGAATCGAGCTTCGCCTGCTGCTCGCGCGTCGGCGTCTTAATCACCGGCACGGCGTTCCCCTTGTTCCCGTCCAGCCCCTTCTCTGGCAGGTTGTTGAAGAACGCGTAAAGCTGATAGTACTCCCGCTGCTTGATCGGGTCGTACTTGTGGTCGTGGCATTGCGCACAGCCGACGGTCAACCCCAGGAAGACCGTTCCCGTCGTATTGACCCGATCCACCAGGTACGCCGCGTGATACTCCTCCGGCACCGCCCCGCCTTCGAAGTTGATCATGTGGTTGCGGTTGAACCCCGTCGCGATCTTTTGTTCGAGCGTGGCATTGGGCAGCAGGTCGCCGGCGATCTGCCACACGGTGAACTTGTCGTACGGCAGGTTGCTGTTGAACGCGTCGATCACCCACTCGCGCCAGCGGGTCATGTCGCGCCCGGCGTCGATGTGATAGCCGTGCGTGTCGGCGAACCGCGCCGCGTCCAGCCAATCCAGCGCCATCCGCTCGCCGTAATGCGGACTGGCGAGCAGTCGAGCGACCACTTTTTCATAAGCATCGCTCGAGCGATCATTCAGGAAATCATCGAGTTCCTTAAGCGTCGGCGGCAGGCCGGTCAGGTCGAATGTCACCCGCCGCAGGAGCGTCGGCCGGTCCGCCTCCGGCGACGGGGTCAAGCCATTAGATTCCAGTTTCTTGAGGACGAAGCGGTCGATCTCATTCCGGCACCAGGCGGCGTTCTTCACCTCCGGCACGGGCGTGGCGATTACCGGCTGAAACGACCAGTGCCCTGTATAGTCGGCCCCTTGGGCGATCCACTTCTTGATCAGCTCGATCTGTTTTGGCGTCAGCTTCTTGCCGCTGTCGGGGGGCGGCATGTGGTCGTCGGGATCATTGGTCAGGATGCGGCGGATGGCTTCCGACTCTTCCGGTTTGCCGGGCACGATGGCGGCCTTGCCGTCGTGCTCCTTGTACGCCCCTTCCTTGATGTCCAGGCGCAGCTTGGCTTTGCGGGCCTTGTCGTCAAAACCGTGACAGGCGAAGCAGTTTTCCGTAAGGATCGGATGGATGTCGCGACTGAAGTTGACCTTGTCGTCCGCCCGGGCGGAAAGGGTGACCAGAAGGATCGAGAGGATCAGCCAGTGGGGTCGGTTCATGGTTCTCTTTGTGTTTTACCACTCACGCCGCGTCGCGTGGGGCGATTTTTCTACGGTAACTCATCGTGTGGGCTGGGTGCTCGCCGGCATCCGCTCGATCCACTCTCGGACCAGTGCTGCGCCTCGCGCGTCGACCACGTTCGATCCCGCCGGGGGCATCTGCCCGGGCCCTCGTGTGGCAAGTCGATGATAAACCACGGATTTTTCAGGATGTCCCATGGCCACCAGCTTCGCATCCGCGATCCCCAGAAGATTCGACTGCGGCGCGACCCCGAACATACGAGTCTGATTCGCCGCGGTCGTGAATTCCAGATCGACCGATGCGTTCCCCCCGCCCGCCTCCACGTGGCAGTGTGCGCAGTTGGCCTGAAGATACGACCGCGCCCGCGCGTCCAGTGACTGCGCCGGGTCCGCCGGATTCACCAAGTGCTTCAGCTCGCCCGGCGAACGCGGAAGCAGGTCCGAAGGCGACCCCGCCCGCTGGCCGGTCGTATCCGTCAACTTCTCGACGTCCACATCCGACAGGTGCGATTCGCGCTTGATCTGCTCCTTCGCCGCCGCCGCAACATCCACTTTGAACACACCCAGGTGCTCGAGCGTGCGCATCTGGTTGTCGACCCGCCCGCCGCCGTAATCGAAATCGCGGTTCATCTGAAGATCCGACAAGCCCAGCGCGAAATTCGCCGCCCGACTATGGCAGTACAGGCACTCCGCCCGGCTGGGATAATGCCAGACCTGCCGACGCTCCCCCCCGGGCGCCGCCGGATCCTTGATGGTAAACGTCTGGTCGAGCCCTTCGGGGGGCGCCAGCGTCGCGTCCGTCTGCGCATCGTTCCACAGATACGTGTAGCCCACCCAGTTTCCACCCTGCTTGAGCATCACCCGCGTCTCCAGCCGTCGCCGCGATGCGGGATTGCCCTCTTCCAGGTCCAGCGAGAACGTCTTCACCAGCGCGCCGCCATCCGGGAAGTTCCACCCGCGCGCCGGCGTGTACTCGATCTGCGTCCCCGCGGGCAGCGCGATGTACCGCTGCTTGCTCGCCCCATCGGACCAGAGCGGCGAGTTGACGTCGTACGGAATCAATCCCGGATCGACCTGGTGCCTGGCCGTGTCGCTGAACAGCCCCGTCCGGCTGAGGAGCCGCGGGAAGGGAACTGTCGGCGTCGCCTCCATCGCATTGGGCACGAGCTTCCATACGTCGCCGGCGTCGTCACAGATGAACAGTTCGCCATGCCGATCGGCGTAAAAGTTCGTGATCTGGGCCGTCGTCCTGGCGATCTCCTTATGCCAGGTGACCTGCCTGCCGTCATACCGCGCCGCCCAGATCCGCCCGGTCGAAAAGTCGCCGTAAACGTACGCCCCGTTCAGCTCCGGGAACTTGTCGCCGTAATAGACCACCCCGCCCGTGATCGACCGCGCCTGGCTGTGATGGTGCTCGATGACCGGCGTCGCCAGCTTCGTGCGCGTCTCCAGCTTGCGATGCGAGTGAAACGCGTGCGACCCCTCGTATACCGGCCAGCCATAATTTTCACCCCGATGCACGACGTAGATCGGCTCCCACAAGTCCTGGCCATTTTGCCCAACCCACAGCGCCCCGGTCTTCTTATCAAAGCACTGCCGCCAGGGGTTGCGGAACCCATGCGCCCAGATCTCCGGCCTCACACCCGGCGTGTTCACGAACGGGTTGTCCTTCGGCACACCGTAATTCTTCCCGCCCTCCGGATGATCCACGTCGATGCGGATCATGGCCGACGAAAGATGAGCGAGATCCTGTCCCCGGTTATTCCGGTCCGAGTCGGTGGACGTATCGCCGGTCGCGAAATAGAGCAGCCCGTCCGACCCGAAGTCGATCCCGCCGCCGTTGTGCCCGTTCGATTCCCACTCGATGATGACGCGCTTTGATTTTGGATCGATCGCGCCGGTTTTCGGATCCATCGTCCACCGCGTCACGTGGTTCAGCGGATTCGGATCGTTAACCGGCCCGTTGCTCAACGTGTAAAGGTAATGATTTTCCGCATACCGCGGATGAAAGCAGAGGCTGTATATCAGCTCATTGTCTTCAAAGATCGTCCGCGTCGATTCCGCGCCCGGATCGTTCTTCACGCGCACGATCTTCCCCGGCCCGGCCCAGTGTCCCAGGTGCTGCACGATCAACAGGTCGTTGGTCCCCGGCTCCTCGATCACGTAAACCGGCTGAACGATCTTCAGCTTCGCGAACGCCCGCTCGATGTGATACGCCGGCGGCGGCTCGGGATAGCCGACCAGGTGCGACGTCGTCCATGGCGTGCGCCGATCGATCCCAAACGCCCGCTCTTTGCCGGTCGGCGGCGCGAACCGCAGCGTCGCGTACTCCTCATGCCGATGAAAGCTCGCCTTGGTCAGCGGCGCGATCGTCGAAAG
>DATBFY010000031.1:0-14591 GCA_036558265.1 Tepidisphaeraceae bacterium
GCCAATCCGACCGACCTCTTAACGCTCGGTGTGGCCCAGGCGCACCATTCCTCCCGCCGGCGCAAGACCAAGCCCGACGGCTGCTATCACAGCAATCCTGCTACAAAACGCTACAACCTGCTACAACTTCACACATTGCGCAATCATCCGCGGCGACGACTTGTCGAACGCGCTACCGTCGTAGTTCCCCCACAGCCGCTCGATCCGCATCCCGTTGCGCTCCAGCAGCAGTCGCAGCTCGCGCGGGAAGAGGCAGGTCATGTCGAACTCGAACCGCTCGCGGTGCTCGCGGCCGAACGGGTCGAACCACTTGTAGCGGGTGGCGACGCGCATGACCTGGGTGGCGTTGTCGCGGGTGATGTCGGTCTGCCGGAACACCGTACGGTCGAATTCCGGGACGTAAAAGACCTCGCGGTCGATCCCCCGCTCCTGCTCGCGCGACAGCATCGCGTGGTCGGGGTTGAAGATGTCGATCCAGAACCGCCCGCGGGGCTTCAGGTGCCGCCGGATGTTGGTCAGGAGTCGGTCCAGCTCGTCCAGCGTCGTGAAGGCCAGCAGGGTGTTGAAGAGGATGATGATCCAGTCGAATTCCTGCCGGAGGTCGAGCCGCAGCGCGTCCTGCCGGACCAGGCGGAGCTGGCGATCGGTAAGCCCGACACCGTCGCGCTTGCGGCGGGCGATGGCCAGCATGTCCTCGACATAGTCGATGCCCACGACCCGGTGGCCGGCCTGCGCCAGCGGGATAGCGGCCCGGCCGGTGCCGACGGCCAGCTCGAGGAGGTCCTGCCGCCTTTTGGGCAGTTGCCCGAGCAGGAACGGCACGTCGTGCCGGAGCATCTCGTGGCGCTCGTTCTCGGCGTCGTAGTAGGCGGCGATGGCTTTGTAGCGTTTCAACGCAGGGTTCGGGGATCAGGGTTCAGGATCGGGTGGGGACGAGCAGGCCGTCGTGGGCCAGGCGGATGTTGGCGGGCAGCTCGGCGTTAATCTCTGCGTGCGAGAGGCCATGGGCGATGTGGGTGAACCAGGTCTGGCGGGCGTTGATGCGCCGGGCCGCCTCGACCGCCTCCTCCAGCGAAAAGTGGGTCGTGTGCTTCTTCTTCTGCAGCGCATCGAGGACCAGGACGTCCAGGTCCTTCAGCAGCTCATACGAGGGCTCGGGGATGTGGCTGACATCCGTGCAATACGCGACGCGTCCCACGCGAAACCCCAGCACCGCCATGTCGCCGTGGAGCAGCGGGACGGGCGTCCATCGCGCGCCGCGGATCTCGAACGGCCGGCCGTCGATGAAGCGGCGCTGCAGGTGCGGGCGAAAGAGCTTGCTCGACGGGTCGGGCTCGACGAAGGCGTAACCGAAGCAGCGGTCGAGCGTCTGGTGCGTCCGCTCGTCCGCCCAGACGTCCAGCGGGCCCATGCGGGCGGCGTTGAAGCGCCGCAGGTCGTCCAGGCCCATCACGTGGTCGGCGTGGGCGTGGGTGTAGACGACCGCCTCGATGTGATCGATCCGGTTGGCGACGCACTGGAGGCGCAGCTCGGGCGAGGTGTCCACCAGGACGTTGATGTCGTCGTAGCGGAAGATGACCGACGGACGCGTGCGTTTGTCGTGCGGATCGGTGCTTTCGCAGACGGGGCAGTGGCAGCCGATCATCGGCACGCCCGCGCTGGTGCCCGTGCCCAGGAAGAGGAGTTCGACGTCGCTCATCAGGGCGTGCGTTATAACGCAAGCCGCCGGGTTCGGCACCTACTCGAGTGCGCGTTAGATGTCGCCCTGTTGGTTGATCCCGTTGAACACGTTGTTGGCCATGTTTCGCAGGGTCGTGTCGCCGCCGTAGAGGACGCCGTTGACAGTCCGGGCGTCGGCGGCGGACAGGATGTCCAGGACCTCCATGTTGGTGTTGTTGGCCACGCCGAAGGCGGCGCCGTTGGACCCGATGTTGAAGAGTCGGTGCCCGGTGCCGATGGCGTCCACGGTGAAGCCGTAGCGTGCCGCGGCCGTGCCGCCCAGCGAACTGGTCGTCGAGTACACCGCCAGGGCCACGCCCAGCACCTGCGCGTCGAGCTTCTGGCCGCTGACGTTGAAGAGCCGGACGAAGAGCGCCGCCACGTCGGCGTTGGTCTTGCCCGCCGTGCTGTTGGGCGAGCCGCCGCCGTACAGGTGCGGGAAGTTGTCCGCCAGCCAGCCGCCCAGCGCCTTGGAACTGGCGCCGCCGTTGAAGCTCTTGATCAGCGCCTGGCCGTTCTTGTTCTGCCAGAAGCCGATGGTGGCGGTCTCGCCGGAGCAGACGAAGGTTTCGGGCAGCTCGCCGAAGTTGTAGTTGGTTCCGTTCTGACTCGACCCGACGGCGATCGAGGAGATCGTGTTGTTGTCGCCGGAGGCGTCGCCGCCGAGGCTGCCGGCGGTCTCGATGCCGTCAACGTAGTGGGCCGGCTGAATCTCGACCAGCGAATACGTCCCGGGCGTCACGTTGGCAAAGGTATAGGCGCCGCTGCAGTCGGTGGTCGCGGTGGCGACGACGGCGCCGCTCGCGTTCTTGAGCGTGACCTGGACATTGCCGATCCCCTGCTCGCCGGACTGCTTGACGCCGTCGTTGTTGCCGTCCTTGTAGACGTAACCGGAAAGCCGGCCGGGGCTCAGGGCATTGACGACCTGTGTCAGCGGGGCGGACGTACTGGCGGCGTAGTTGCCGGCGCCGCCATAAGAGGCGGTGATCGTGTGGTTGCCGGCCGAGAGCGTGGAGACGGTCAGGCTCGCCACACCGTTGACCAGGTTCGCGGTCCCCAGCACGGTCTGCCCGTCCATGAACGTGACGACGCCGCCCGGCGTGCCGGCGCCGCTGCTCACGCTGGCGGTGAAGGTGACGGCCTGGCCCACGTTCGCGGGGTTGGCCGAGGAGACGAGGGTCGTGGCGGTCGCGGCCGGGTTCACGGTCTGGGTCAGCGGGGCCGAAGCGCTCGGCAGGTCATCGTTCGACCCGCCGTAGCCGGCGACGATCGAGTGCCCCCCGGTCGACAGGGTCGAGAGCGTCAGCGTCGCGGTGCCATTGACCAGGTTGACGGTGCCCAGCGGGTTCTGACCGTCTGTGAAGGTGACCGTGCCGGTGGGCGTGGTCAGCCCGTCCGGATCCACCACGTGCGCGGTGAACGTGACGGCCTGGCCGTAGTTGGACGTGCTGACCGAGGACGTGAGCGTGGTCGTGGTCGGCGCGGCGTTGACGACCTGGTCCACCGGGGCCGACTCACCGGTGGCGACATTGTCGGTGCCGCCAAACGTCGCGGTGATGTGATGCCCGCCGGCGTGGTCGAACGTGACGTTCAGGCTGGCCGAGCCGCCAGCGTTGACCGGCGCCGCCCCCAGCAGGTTCTGCCCGTCCCAGAACAGGACCTCACCGCCGGCGAGGCTTGCCACGCCCGGCGCGTCAACCGACACGTTCGCGGTGAAGGTGACGTTGCGCCCGGCGATCGAGGGGTTGATCGAGGACGAGAGCGTGACCGTTGAAGCGGCCTTGCTGACCACCTGAGCCAGCGGCGCCGACGTGCTGCCGAAGAAGTCCGTGTCGCCTGCATAGCTCGCGACGATCGAGTGGCCGCCGACGGTCAGGTTCGACAGGATAAGGGTGGCGACGCCGTTGACGAGCGGCGCCGTGCCCAGCGGGTTCGTTCCGTCCGTGAACGTGACGATTCCGGTTGGCGTACCGACGGAGTCGCCGCTCACCGTCGCGGTCAGCGTTACGGCCTGACCCACCACGGACGGGTTGGCCGACGACGTCAGCGTGGTGGTCGTGACCGCTTGAGAAGGCTCGGCCAGGAATGCGATGGCCAGCGCGCCCGAGAACTCCGACGTATTACCCTGGGCATCGGTCGCGGTGGCGGTGACCACGGCGTAGGCGGGGTCGATCGCGGCGCGATTCAGGGTGAAAAACGCGTCGCCGTTCGCGTCGGTCGTGACGCTGACGGTGCCCAGGAAGAGATCGCCGTCTCCCTGCCCGCTCAGGTCATCCGAGCGAGTGGCGTAGACGTCGATCAGGTACACGTGCCCCGGCGCGGCGTGCAATGTGCCGCCGACCTGCGCGACGGATCCCTGGGACTGCGCCAGCGTGATCACCGGCGCGTTCTGGTAGAGATTGGTGCCGGTGTGGCCGGCGCTGTCGTTGGGCGTCGGGCCGGCGTTGAGCGTGGTGACCAGGTCGATCCGCTCGAACAGGTCGATGCCCGCGGACGGGTTGCCCGAGATCGCGTTTGCGTAGATCGAGTTCCCGCGGACGCTGTTGCCCGTGCCGCTCTCGATGCCGACGCCCGATCCGCCGTTGTGGGCGATCAGGTTGCCCTCGCCCGGGGCGGTGCCGCCGACGACGTTGTCGTCGCCCGCGATGTGGACGCCGTCGCCGGCGTTGCTCAGCGCGTGGAGCCCGTCGGGCGTGGTGCCGATCCGGTTGCCCTGGACGACGTTGCCCGACGCGGACACGCTCACGCCGCTGACGACGTTGTTCGAGAGCACGTTGCCGACGATCAGGTTATCGGTGGAGACACCGGGGACGCGGCCGTTCACGGTCATCGTCCAGTCGGTGATCTCGACGCCGTCGAGCTGGTTGCTGAACGTGCCGTCGCCCGCGGTGCCGTTCGCGTCGATGCCGATGTAGTTGCGGATCACCTGGTTGCCGGATGAGCTCTCGACGAGGACGCCGTCGCTCTGGCTGCCGGCGATCACGTTGCGGTCGGCGGCGGCGCTGCCGCCGACCTCGTTGTCGTGCGAACCGCCGACAATGTGGACACCGATGCCGTTGCCGTAGGCGTCGGATCCGCTCGACAGGCCGTTGGGGTCGGTGCCGATCAGGTTGCCGGTGATGCGCACACCTGCGGCGCCTTCGAGGCGGATGCCGTCACCGAAATTGGCCGCGACGACGTTCTGATCGATCAGCACGGAGTCGGCCGCGGTCGTGTTGGTCACGTAAACGCCGAACGCGAAGTTGCCCGAGGGCGCAGGAGTAGCAGTGGGGTTCGCGGGATCGACGAAGTAGTCGATGCCGATCAGGTTGTGCTGGATCGTCACGCCGGTCGCGCCGTCCACGTGGACGCCGCTGACAAAGTTGGCGGAAATGAGGTTGCGCTGAATAAGCGTCTGGCCGGCGGTGGGCTCGACGACGATGCCGTCCTGGTTGCCGACCAGGACGTTGCGGACGGCCGACGCGTCGCCGATCGTGTTGCCGCTGCCCCGCACGTCGATCGCGGCGGTGAAGCAGTTGGTGAAGCCCAGGCCCGCGATGGTGCTGCCGTTGCTTGCCAGCGTCAGGCCGGCGACGTCTCCACCGATGCCGCTTCCGTCCAGCCAGACCAGCGGGTTCGTGCCGTCCGCCGGATCCACGGGCCCGGCGATCGTGACGGCGTCGAGCACGGTCAGGCCGTCGGCAAGCTGAATCACGTGGTCGGCGGGGTCGTTGAGTTGAAACGTGATCAGGTCGGCGCCGGGGTTGGCGTTGGCCTGGTCGATCGCCCATCGAAGCGAGCCGCTGCTGCCATCGTCCAGGGTGTTGGTCACGGCGTAGGTCGAGAGGAGCGTGCGGTCTTCCAGCCTCTCGAGCCCCAGCGAACCACGGCACGCGTGCGCCAGCGTCCTGGAGGTACGACGATTCTGCTTGCGAGTGATGGGTCGATTCATGATGGCAGTTCCTTGCAGTCCGCGGGCGGCGCATCGGCAGACGACGCCGAAGCCCCTCCGCGCCCAATCGAGGGTGTCCTTCTGACATCCGATTCGGCCTTTCATCGGGCAACCCGGACTCGCCAGATGACCCAGACTCCGGTGATGCGGAACTGGCGGACGGGATATCGGACCCCCACGGCGTCGAGGCGAGCCCCTGGTCCGAAGCACCGGAAAAATGATCGGGGTCGGCGCGGACCTATGACTGCTCCCCGCCCTTGCAACGCTTTGCAGCAGAACTGAAGAACAACCTGGCCGCAAAGGGGAGATCGTGGATCACGTAGCGCCGGAACAACCGTCCGGGTTCCTGGGCCATGCGGTGAATCCATTCCACGCCCGTGCGGCGCATCCATCGGGGGGCCTGGCGGATCTCGCCGCTGACGAAGCTGAAGCTCACGCCGATCCCCAGGAACCACGCGCGGGCGAACGACGGGCGGAGCGTCTCGATCAGCCGCTCCTGCTTGGGGAAGCCCAGGCCGACGTAGACGATGTCGGGCGGGCCGGCGATATCGAGCGCGGCGCGAATGGCCTGCATCTGCCCGGCGTCCTTCTCGAATCCGAAAGGCGGGCAATGCGTGCCGGCGACGCGCAGGCCAGGGTAGCGCTGCGTGAGCACGCGGGCGGCGTCGGCGGCGGCGCCGGGGTTGCCGCCGAGAAGGAAGACCGACCGCCCGGCGCGCGCGGCCGCGTCCGTCAGGGAGTAGATCAGCTCGGATCCCGCGACCCGCTGCGGCAGACGCGTTCCCTGGAGGCCGCCGGCCCAGATCAGGGGCATGCCGTCGGCCAGGACGAGGTCCGCGAACTCGTACATCGGGCGCAGGTCCGCGCGTTCGTGGTAGAGTCGCAACTGGTCGAGGTTGGGGGTGATCACCCAGCCGCCCCGTCCTTCGGCCAGCGCGTCCAGGACGTGTCGGATGACCTGCGCCTGCGTGACCGGGTCGAGCGGCATGCCCATCAGCCGCACGCGCGGCGGGTTCCGCGGGGAAGGCGCGGCGGGGGGCGAATAGCTCTGCAGCGGTGACGGCGTCAAGTGGCGAGGCATCTTAGCCGCGCGGACAAAATGGCGGCAAGCCGAATGCCCGGCGGGCGAGCAATATGGACAGCGTCAGACGCTGCGGATAAAATCGTCTCTTTGATCGGCCACGGCGGCGCCCGTTGCCGCCGTCGCATGACGGACGCACGTTCCCGTAGCTCAATTGGATAGAGCGTCGGCCTCCGGAGCCGAAGGTTACAGGTTCGACCCCTGTCGGGAACGCCTTTCAGCCGGTACACATCGGGACTCATCGGAATGCCCCTGTAATTGCAGGGGTTTTTTCGTTTGGGGGTTCTGACTTTCCCGCTCGTTACCGGTGCTTCCCGCCGCTGACTGTGCCGCATTATGTGCCGCGCTCTTGCCCTTCGTGGCGATCGCCTTGGCGAAGTGGTCGTCGGTCACTTGCAGGTAGTGCCCCTCAGCCACCTTTTCGGAATTGCCCATCCATGCGCAGACGACGTGCTGCGGGAAGTCCTCGCTCAGTTCGGTCTGGCGGGTGGACCGCAGGTTGTGCCACGTCTTAGGCCACGGCTTCAATCCCGCCCTTCGGATGATCCGGTTCAACTGCGTGCGCAGGTTCTGGCGGTGCCGCTCATCGGTGCGGTAGCGGGTGATGAGGTAGTTCGTCCCCTCCTCGGCCTGGTCCAGCACGGCCAGCAGGTACGGCTCCAGCTCGGGGAACAGCGGCACGAGCCGGGACTCCCCGCCCTCGTGGTGCTCGGTCTTCGGGCTATGCACCAGCATCCTGCCGTGCTCGAAATCGACATCCGACCGCTTTAGCAGCAGGTGCTCGGACGGACACCGAAGCCCCCCGTAGCGGCTCAGGGCGAACAGCAGACGCCATTCCGCGTCCGGGCAGGCGTCCAGCACCTTCTGCGCATCGGCTCGGCTGATGAAGTACTGGCGGGCCTTATTCTTCTGGCTTCCCGCCCGCACGTCGGCAAACGGGTTGTCCCCGGTGATGACCCGCCACTTCTTAGCCTTCTTGAACATCGACCGGACGTTGATGATGTACTTCGCGATCGTCGCCTGCGCCAGCCCCTCACCTTCCATCCATACCCTGAACAGGTCGGCATCCATCTCGGTGATGGCGCGGACGGGCTTGGCCTCGGTGAAGTGTTCCTTGAGCCGATCCGCGGCCTGGGTGTAGTTGCGGCGGGTGTTGGGCTTGAGGGGCGCCCACGTCGCCGACAGCTTCGTGACCAGTTCCCCCACGGTCATCGTCGCCAGCGATGCCGTGGTACGTGAGACGACCAGCCCCACGGCGGCAAGCTTCTCATGGGTGCGGTCGTCCAGCGCCGCCACCCAGCGGACCGTCTCATCATGCATCGTGCCGGCGCCGTTGGCGGCGGCGATCAGGTCCTCTACCTTGAACTTGAGCGCGTCCGCCTGCTTCGTGCTCACCTTGCCGAGCCGGATCGTCTTGCGCTTCCCGTCCGGCGCGACAAAGAGGATGCGCTTGCGTCCGCCCAGATCGCTCCCGATTGATGCCACGATATGCCTACCTTCCAGATATGGTTGCCAATTCTACGCCCACGGTCCCGCCCGGTTCTGAGAAAATGAATGGGGCGGGCCAGCGTCAGCCAACCCGCCCCGGACGATCAGAATCACATCGTGTTATTCTGATTTGCGCAGCATCGACGCGCCAACGCACACCCCACCATCGGCGCCGGTCGCGGCCTGCCCCGGTAGTGGAACCGGACTTGTCCGGTTTTTGCATCGACCGTGCCGCGGCAGGGGTTGCTCGTGCCCGTCGCCTTGCGCACGAGCCAGGCGAACAGGTCACGGTTATGCCGCTTGCCAGAGTAGAGGGTCAGCATCGGTCCCTCCCCTCGGGTCGCTGCGTGTAGACGAACGCGAAGGGGCCGGGATGGTCAGCATCGGCCGCGGCAATCTCCCGCGCCCATGCGACCAGCCGGATACGTTCGTGCCGGGGCACGAGGGACGACACCCGGATCTCGCCAGCATCGTGATCGACCAGCACCTTCACCGTGTGGCGGTTCAGGATCAGCGTCCCCTTGACGGTGCGGACGGGGTAGGGATTCAGCATAAGACCCTCCCCACTTCCCGCAGGTCACCGTCGAGCACCGCCAGCCGGGTCAGTGGCTTGTCATCGTCCGCCCCGTCCTCGTCGCTGTCGTCAAAGGTCGATGCCAACTGCCTCTTCAACACGTCGATGAGGGCGCAGGTGAAGGGGTGGAATTTCATGCCGGCGGCGCGAGCGCGGTTGAAGGCGGCAATCACGCCGGACGCGGCTTCGGTGTCCAACTCGAAATCCGGGTGACGCATGGCGTCGATGATGCCGCCCAGTGAGCGCCGGGGATGCGCTTTGGCAAGCGCAGCAGATGCGGGTATCATGTGACCTCCCAAGGGCCTGCCGGTCTGACTTTTCCAGAGACAACCGGCGGGCCTGCGGTTTTTTGTGGGGACGGGGGAACGTCCTCCATCCCGCTTGCGTAGTTAAACGCATCCGTTTAACATGTCAACCCCATGGTTGCAACAAAAGCGCGCCCCGTTACCTTCCGGCTGATGGGCATCGACTACGGGAAGATCCGCGCCCTACGCGACAAGCTCGGGCTGTCACAGAAGCAGGCGGCGGAGCGGGCGGGGTTGAACACTGCGCAGGCGTGGAACAATTACGAGTGTGGGCGTCGCGAGCCTCGAATTGCCGTCCTCGAAAAGATCGCGACCGCGTTGGGCGTGAAGGCAAGGGATTTGTTAAAGTAAGACGGTGGGGCAGGGGGCGAGAAGCGATCTGACTTCTCGTCAAAATGATGGAAAGTCCGCAGTCCCTGTGGGCGAAAGCCAAGGGGACATTTTGTCCCCTTGATTTAACCTCGGCAAGGTAGACTGTCTATCTTGCTTCTCCGATCTATCCCCACCATGTCCCGCCAGCGGCTTTTCCCTCGCCGCGTCGATTGCCCGTTGGATGATCGCCTTGCGGCTCATGCCGATTTCGGGACATTTTGTCCCAAGGTTCCCAAGTGGCGTCGCGGTCAAGCTCGCGACCACCACCGGGCAGGCGCTTGGCGTGTTCCCGCCAGTCGGGGCAGGCGGACAGGAATTCTTCGATGTGTTCGTGATCGGGGATCATGGTCACAGTCCTAGTGATTGGAAATTGGAGCGACGGTAGACGCGATAGATCAGGTAGGTCGCCAGCCCGTCCGACGTGATTTCACGCTTCACCGTACTCGGTGGCGCCTTGGGGTTTTCGACCAGCCCGCTAGTGAAGCCACCGACGCTGCCGCCGTCGGTATATTTGCTCGCGTCGATCGGCAAGCCCCTGCCGTTCAGCCGGATGGGCTGCTGGATTTGGAAATTCGGCTCATTCCTGTCCGCGTTGCCGAGCTTCAAAATCTCGCACTGCTCCTGCCCGCCGTTGCGTCCACCCGCGTTGCGCCAGCCGCGCATGCCCTGGTCGAGAATCCGCGCGTCCCATCCGCTAGGGGCGGTGGTAATCGAAAACCTGTAGGCGATCTGGATCGCCTGGGCGGAGAGGCGATAGGACCCGGTCGGCGCGATGCCGGTGCACAGGATTTGCCCGTCGGCAAACGCATTGCCCATAATCGTCGTCGGGCCGTCGTTCGTGGTCGAAACGTAGGTGAGGACGCGCGCGACGTTGAATGGCGTTGGCTCCCATCGTGTCACCGTGAAATTCAGAACCGGGACTGATGATTCTGCCGGCTGGTCGAACGGATCGCCGGCGCTATTCATAATCGCCGTGCCGTAGACGTCCCTGTCAAAACGCTCAGACTGAATCCCGACGTCCCACTGGATTTCCGGCGGCTGGACCAGCGGGTTGGTCTGACCATCCGTTCCAGATGAATCGGCGTATGAGAACGTGACCCGGTAGTATGCCGGCCCGACGTTCTCTGCGCCCCAATCGTCACAGGTCAGCGATTGGTTTTCAGGGTGATAACTCCCCTTGATGATGCCGCAGGCGTTGAACGCCGCGGTCTGGCTCGGAACGCCCGTCACCTCTTTGACGATGACGGCAGACCGCGAGCCGACGCGGTAGTCTCCGTAGGGTGTGGTTACTGTAACTTCCACGAATGCAGCTCCGTTGTTCAAGTCGGCGGTCGCGCGCGGGGCGGGGGAACGAGGAGGCAACCGCTATGCAGGGATGGAGAGGGATGGCCCCGCGCGCGACGAACGCCAATGAGGTTTAGAGAATCCCGACCGTCTGCTTGCGCGTATCTACGGTCTCACTAATCGCCTTCGCACGCGGATTGACGTGGGTGCCGCACTTCGCGCCCTTCGCCAACTCCAGTCGCTGCGCCAGGAACCGGTCGAAGTCGTCCGGCTTCCCGCGATAGCCCAGCCCGCGCCGGGTCTGCTCGGGGGTCGCCAGCCAATCGCCCGTCGCCAGCGCCCGCACCTCGGCAACCTCGGCGGGGGTCAGGTCGTCCGTCGCGGGCTCGGCGGCTTCGGCGGGCGGCGGCTCGTCACCGGCGCTGGCGGCGGCGAAGTCCTCGGGGGTCAACGCCTCCATCGCGACCTCCAGCCTGGCGCGGTCGGTGCCGCGGACCGCATCGAAGAGTTGCGCCTTCGTCGCGGTCTTCGCCCACAGCCGCGCTTCGGCCAACCGGGCGGCGTCAGCTTCCCGTATCACGGCGGGGATGGGGCGCGAGCCGGGAACGTGGCAGCGGCGCTGCTCGTCCTCGATCAGCAGCCGGTTGAAATCATCTTCAATCTGGGCTTGCCGACGCCGTTCGTTGGTAATACTTTCTGTCGTTCTCATTGCGTGAATCTCCTAAAAACTATCATCCATCGCCACCCACATCGGCGGCGAACAATCAGTACACGGTGACGAGTTCTCTCGCCTTTTCGTCGTAAACAAAGCGGCGCAGGTGCCCGCCAATAATCAGTTCCCACCGCGTGCGGTAGGCCGTGTGACCGGTGCCCAAAAATCGCGCCTGGCCACTTAACATTCGATGAATGAGCATCGCCCGCAGGTTGCGGGTTAACTTCGTGTTCCATCTCGCCTCGGCACGGCGGCGACTATGACGCCGCAGCGCCTTGCGACACCGCTGGTCATCGTTGTTCATCAGACCCCTCCGCTATGCCGTCGAGCACGGCCGCCAGCTCGTCGGCGGTCCACCCGGTGCCCCGCAACCGCCGCGCGAAGGTCAGCGTGGCATACGGCAATTCCCACGGGCCCGCGGCGGCGCGAAGGACCTCGATCCACATCCGTGTCGCGGCAGGCGCGGACAACTGTTTGTCGCGGACAATCGCGGCGACAAGCCGCGTGGCGAGCGAGATGGTTTCGGTGTTCATCATCGCGCCCTCCCCCTCACCCGATTGACGGCGGTGGTGCCGGGCTTCACGAGGGTGGCGATGCGGTCGCAGGCGCGGTCGTCGAACCAAGCCGTACCGTCGCGCGTTTCGGTGGGCGCGATGCCGTGCGCGTCGAGCAGCCGCATCAGACGCGGATAGGTGACGGCCAGGTCCGTGCAAAGACCGGAGAGGGACCGAAGGTGGCGGGTGGCGGTGGTGCTCATGAAACCTCCATTGAGTGTCCGTTAATTAGTACGTTCCGGCCGTGGCCGCTGGGCCAGGATTTAGCCGGGTCAAACGAAAATCTTTGGTCAATCAAACTTCCCCTGCCATGGGACAAGAAGATTTTCGAGATGTGGCTGGCATGCCACACGAACGAGACGATCGGAGAAGAGAATGGATGTGATAAGGCAACCGTAACTCGCGTGGTCGATGATTTGTTGCAAGACGGCAAGCTTGCCAAATCGCAACAAGCTACCGATTCCCCCCGCGCCGAGAACATGTCCCTACACTTGTACAGAAACCAGAACACGTTTTTTAAACATCGAGTCGGCTACGTTGTGGCCAAGCCCCCGCGATGACCCCCACCAGATTCGGTCAACGGGAAGGCATTTTTAGGACATCAACCGGCTACATCGTGGCTGGGCGCTTGGTCACCAGGACGATGTGCCGCTCGCCGCAGCGCTTGCAGCGGCGGTACTGCGTCCGCGTGCCGTCCTCGGGGTCGATGGGAAGGGACTTGGTTACCTTCAGCTCCACCGAGCCGCAAACCTTGCACGTCGGCAGGTACAGGTAGAGGCAGCGGTCGGGACGCACGATCAGGGGCTCGTCAATGTTGTTGCTCATTGTTCACGCCCCTTTCGCCCGATGCGGCAACGGCTTTAGCTCCGGGTCGTGCGGCGGCTTCTCCATCGGTGTTGGAAGTTCCGACCACCAGCCCGGACGGTCGATGAATCGCCGGGCGAGCCAGTGGGTCGTGGCGCCGTTCATGAGGCCGTACCACTCATCCCGGTTGATCGCGGAGAAGAGGGATTCGAAGTAGGCGGGCGTGCCCGTGGCGGCAATGCCAGGTTCCCCACGCTGCTCGGCAACGCCGGCCATGCAGAATTTCATCACGAGCGTCATCTGCTCCGCGAAGCTTTCGAGGTCGGGCCGGGTCAGCTCGTTGAGCAGGGTGGCACCGATGACCTTCCCGAGATAGAACGGGGTCGCGGGGTCGAGCAGGTCGCGGGCTCGCCAGGTTGCGAGTCCGGGGGCGTCCACTTCTTCGGCTGGGCCGCGCTCGATGGGCGGGTTGCTACGCAGGTCGCGAGTGTCCGAGTCGATCCAATCTTGGACCAACTCGACAACGGCAGCGGAAAAGGGCGGCGTGCGTTGGAAGGGCCAGTCGGGACGGGCGAGCCAATCGCGAATGGTGGTGTGTGAGAAGCCAACCCTGCGGGCCAGCTCACGAATGGATTTTGCATCTTCTGTGTTCATATGTGTTTGCGTGGTAGTGGTGGAAGTCATATTTCACGAGCTACATTTACGGATGTTTCGCAAGTTTTTACCCGCAGCATACGCCGACGCCCGTCGGAGAACCTAAGCCATTGTAAATACTGGAGTTATGACAAATCATCCATAATCTCCGCATGCTTTGGGGCTTGCCACCGTCCCAAACTTCCCCCTGATTCGCACGCTGACGCGTTCGGCATTTGACCGGGATATCGCGACGGCGCGGTATCGTCGCTCTGCGTGCGTCCCAGGGGCATTGGCGGGGCGTTTAGGTGATGCTCAAGCCATTGCCTCACCAACTCCACGAGATGCTGGCGGTCCTGCTCGTCGGGCATCGACGCCAGCGCCGTGTCGAGGTGGTGAATCGCGACGGCGGCGCGGACGGTGGGCGAGTCGGGAGTGCTATTACTTCCCACCATCCATCTCCAGTTCGGTCGCCAACATCTCGCCTTCACTGGCGTATCCGAGCACCTCCCAATGGCGGTACTTACGGATCTCTTCCAGCTCGCGGTGGACGCGCTCCTCGTCGGCGCTCTTCATCCGCACGTAGGTCTTGAGCGCGGATACGGTCTGTATCGCGTACTCGCGCGAGCGCGGGTCTTTCAGGTCGCGCGGCCCGACGCGGGCACGGTTACGTTCAGCCTGGGTTGGTCCGGCCTGTGGCTTGGTCACCGCGACCATGAAGTCGGCACGTTCAGCAGCACTCATGCGCCGCCAGGCGTTTAAAGCTTGCTCGAGCGCCGTTTCGGTCGCGGCGCGCTTTTCAAGGATTGAGACACCCGTCTCCATCGCGGCGAGGTAATCGGCCTCATAGCCAATGACCTCGCGGCAGAAAGATTGCCAATCCGCGACGTGCCCGTGCTTCCGCAGGTCGGCGACGTAACCGACGAGTTGTCGCACGTCGCGTTCGCTACGCTCCGACCAGGAACGTGCGAGCTTGACCGTCGCGGCAATCCACGGTGCAGAGCCGGGACGGGTAGATTCTGGAACTGTAATCGCCATGATTGAATCTCTCTTTTTGAAAGTCGGCCTGCGCCGACGTGGGGCATCGGCGCAGGCGACGTCGAAGGTCATCCGAGCGAGTTCTTATCCCACTTC
>DATBFY010000032.1:0-4694 GCA_036558265.1 Tepidisphaeraceae bacterium
GCGGGGCGATCCGACCGGCGCGGTCATGTCGCAGTACATCCCCTCGGCCGCCCGGCTGGTTCGTTCACGGAGGATCGTGGACATGGCGATGGCGGGTCCGGACTGGGGTACGACCTGGCCGAAATCGCCGCAGGAGGCGCAGCGAGTTCTGAGCCAGTTATCGGCGCAGGCGGGTCCCGGTCCCCTGCTGGAGGTGTCGTACCTCGATACCGATGCGACGGGTGCCGAGGGGCGGGTGCGGGCGATCGCGACAGCGTACTACAACTATTCGGCGCAGCGCGCGGTATTGGCGGATCGAATACGGGTGCAACTCCTGGAACAGCGCGGGGCAGTGGTGCTGAAGGCCCTCAACGAACTTGAATCCGAAATCCTGCATCTTCAGGGCGTGTTTTCGGTCGATGTGGACGGACTCAAGTCGCTCCAGGAGCACCGATTGAAGCAAGTGTTGGCGGTGGAGAACGCGATGCACGAGATCGAGCTCCGCAACGCACAGGCGATGCGAACGACAACGACGCGCCCGAGCACCGCGCCGGCGATGGCGGCATTGCGGGAGCTTCTGGATCACGACAGGACGCAATTGGCCGAGGTGTCGCGCCTGCGGACAAAGCTGGCGGATCTGGAGCAGCAGCGCGAGCGGGCGGTGGCCGAGAAGGTCGATGTCCAACGCCGGATCGATGCCCTTGCGGCGCAGGGGGCAGTCGGCGGAAATTTGAGCGTGATCGGTTTCGAACCCGCGACGGTCGCCGTGGATCATCGCCCACGGAATGCGGCGTGGGGTGCGCTGGCGGGGCTGGGCGCGTTCGCGTTCGTCCTGATCTCCCGGCGCTGGTGGCGGAAGCGACTGGGCTCGATCCGAAGACGCGCGGGCTTCCCCGTGATCACGGAGGAGCAGATGCCCAGACCGGTCCTGCCGATCGAGGCGTCGGACCCAGCCGCTGAAGCGGCCGCGCCGGTGTCAGCGCCAACTTAATTCCAGCTTCTGCCCGTGCTGCGGATGCTTGGGATCCAGGCTGTGCAGCGTGAACGTGCCGCCCTTCTCCGCCAGTTCCAGGTCCACCCACCCCCGCGGCGGCCCCTCCTTGAACAGCCACGCCGTCGTCGGCAGGTTGACGTAATGCAGCCCGTCGTGGTCCTCGTGCCGCCACTCGTGCGTGTGGCCGAAGATGAACGCCTTCACCTGCTTTCGCGGTACGATCACGTCGAGAAAGGACTTGGTGTCGATCAGGCCGGAGACCTTCTTCTTCGGATCCTTCTTCTCTTCGTCCGTGCGTTGATCCGGATCGTGGTGGACGAACACCAGCGCCGGCTTATCCGCATGGGCGTCGAGCGTCTTGGCCAGCCACGCGAGCTGGGCCGGCCCGAGGAACCCGGGGGTCTCGGCGACCTCGCGCAGGGAGTCGAGCACGAGAAAGTTCGCGCGCGGCGATTCGAGCAGGAAGACCTGTCGCTCGGGAACATTCCGCCGCCGGGCGTCAGCGGGCATCGCCCGAAAAAAATTGCCCCGGTCGTCGTGATTCCCCATCGCCAGGTGCAGGGTCAGGCCGCCGCGGCGCAACGGCTCGAAGGCATCGATCACCGTCGCGTAATCTTCGGGATTCCCCTGGTGATGGGTGAGATCGCCATTGATCAGCACGGCCGCCGGGCGGGCGCCGGCGCAGGTCGCGACGATCTCGTCGCTGGCCTGCCGAAAATTGTTCCACGGGTTCGTGTTCGACTTGGCCATGTCGCGGTTGGCGTCGATATGGATGTCGGAGACGAGGATGAAGCGGTGCGGGTCAGTGGGGGCATCGGCGGCGAAGGTCATCCGCGGAAGCGCCAGCGCCGCGGCGCTCACAGCGGCCGATCGAGTAAGGAAACGACGACGGGAGATCGGGGGGAGAGTGATAGGCATGGCTCGAAAAAAGTCCTGAGTGCTGACTCCTGAGTGATCGCAGGGCGATCGCATGTGGGAGGGCAAGCCTACGTGCGAGCCGCTCGCTTCCCCGCCAGGGAACGTCGAAGACGGCTCGGTCGGAGCCTCGCCCTCCCCTTGCGTCCCAAGTGCGATTGCCCTGTGAGTAATCACCCTTTTCTCAGGCCTCGGCACTCAGGACTATGGTACAATACCCCCGCACCCCGGCGGTGTTCGCCGGGGCATCCTGCCTTAGTCGCGGCGGAACGGGACACGCGAGGAACCGGTGCGACGCAGTCGTCAACATTCCCTTCATCGACGGCTGATCGACGTCATCATCTTCATCATCCGCTTATTCGCCGGTCCGGCGAACCGCTTCGCGCGACGCTTCATGAAAGGAGCTTCGTATGAAGCGTTCCTATCGTTCGAGGGATCCCGGCTGCCGCGGCCACCGTGCCGCGCGCCGCGGCTTCACCCTCCTTGAGTTGCTGGCGGTGATCTTCATCATCGTCATCGTCGTGGCGATCCTGCTGCCGACTATCAACCGGACCGATCACGACTCCAGTGCGCGCGTCCGATGCGGCAGCAACCTCCGCCAGATCGGCCAGGCCATCCTTCTCTACGCGAACGAGAACAAGGGTAACTACCCGCGGGCATTTTATGCCCCCGGCGCGCCCCTCACCTTCTCGAACGACACCACCGATGGCGGCAGGCCGCGCGACCCCTTCGGCGACAAGGGCCTGCCCGGAAAGGTCGCCGACAACGACGTCACCGCGGCGATGTTCCTCCTCATCCGCACGCAGGACATCACGTCGGAAGTCTTCGTCTGCCCAAGTTCCAACGCCGAGAAGGATAACTTCGGCACCGCGGCGGGCGCCAACGCGATGAACAAGACGGCGTTCACCGACTGGCGGAAGAACATGTCCTACAGCCTCGCCAATCCGTACCCGGCCAATGCGGTCGTCGAGGCCGGCTACAAGTGGAACAACACGCTCGGCGCCGAATTCGCCGTCGCCGCGGACATTAATCCCGGCGTGGGCGACGGCTACGACGTGACACTGCCCACCGAAAACTCGTCGTCGAAGGACATGCAAAAGGCCAACAGCCCCAATCACCAGGGCGGCGGCCAGAACGTCCTCTACGGCGACGGCCACGTCGAGTTCCAGCAGAACCCATTCTGCGGGGCCAAACGCGATTGCATCTACACCGTCGCCGGCACCGCCAACGGCCAGCCGACCACCACCAGCAAGACGGTCGTCGGCTCGCCCACCTGGGCAGGCGACAGCGTCCTCCTGCCCGCGCTCAAGTGAGTTCCACGCGCAAATAGGATGACGAAGACGCTAGGCCCGCGCACCCCGCGCGGGCCTTGTTTCTCCTGGAGCCCGTTTTAGAACTCGGGTGGCATGGGCAACGCTACTCCGTTGCCCGTGGTGCTTTCGCGCGAAAACGAAACCGGTTCTTAACTGGCGAGGCCGCTTTAGACTAGCGGCCGGGGCGTTCGCCACCCCCGCCCTCAGATCCCCGCAACAATTCCCCTCCGGCGGGCGTCTGGAAAGAGTATGATGTCCCGTTCCCCGCCCCGCCCCAGCGGCGCGCGCGGGGCCTTCGCACGACGAAAGGCCGCATCATGCGAACCTGCTGCTCCATCCTCATCCTGGCCCCCCTGCTCGCGGGCCTGTTGCTCGTCTCGCCGACCTCCCGCGCCGCCGACGACGACGCAAATCCCACCGCCGGCTCTTCCAACGACCAGATCAAAACGCTGATCACCCAGCTCGGCGACGGCGAATACGCCAGGCGCGAGGACGCCGCCAGGCGCCTCCGCGCCATCGGCAAGCCGGCGCTGCCCGCCCTCAAGGAAGCCCTCAAGAGCGACGACGCCGAGATCGCCTCCCGCGCCCAGACGCTCATCAAGCGCATCGACGTGAGGCCCGTCCCCGGCCCGAACCCGGCCGCCGGAGATGGGGTCCTCCAGCGCACCCGCATGCGCCTCAGCGTCGTCAACGGCGACAAGGTCATCGAGGTCACCGAGGCCGGACGCCAGATCAAGATCAGCGAGGGCGCCCAGGGCATCAAGATGACGGTCAGCGGCCTCCTCGACGGCAAGCCGGACACCGAGGAGTTCAACGCCAGCGACGCCGAGCAGCTCAAGGCCGACAACCCCGAGGCCTACGCGCTCTACGAGCAATGGTCGAGCGGCGGACCTGGCTTGATGTTCCGCGGCCGGATCGGCGGCGGCGGTGTGCAGATCAACGGCGGGCAGATCCAGATCAATGGCGGCGGCGGCGGTGGCGGCGGCGCATTCATCCTGCCGCAGGCCCTGCCGATGCCCATCGTCCCCGACGAGCTCGACCTGCTCCGTGCCCGCCTCGACAAGCAGATGCGCCAGAACAAGCTCAAGGACGCCGACCGCGACGCCGTCAACCAGGCCGTCGAAAAGCTCGCCCAGGCGCGCGGCGCCGGCAACCTCGCGGGCGGCATGGACAAGTATTCCGACCAGTGCGACGACCTGCGCAAGACGCTCGAACAGTTCAAGCTCGACCCCGGCGACCTGCTCCCCCCGCCCGCCAAAACCCGCCTGGGCGTGAGCATCGCGGCCGAGGAGAAACGCCTCTTCGTGATGAAGGTCGCCGAAAAATCGCGAGCCGAGCGCATCGGCCTCAAAACCGGTGACCAGATCCGCAAGGTGGACGGCAAGGAGATGACGACCGTCGGCGAGCTGCGCCAGGCCGTCTCCGCCAGGGAAAAGGGCCTGGTCGTCGAGATCACCCGCGACGGCGACGACCTGAAGCTCGAAGAAAAATAG
>DATBFY010000033.1:0-3529 GCA_036558265.1 Tepidisphaeraceae bacterium
CCGCCGACGCGCAATCACGCATGAATCGCTCTACGCGCGGGCAGTGGGATTGGTATGCGGCGCATCGCGGCCGCATCGAACCTCTGATCGTCCCCGATCTCCCCCTCGGCCGCCTCTGCGTGCTGGGGGCGGGGAACTGCAACGACCTGGACCTCCCCTGGCTGACCCGGGCCTACTCCCAGGTCCACCTGGTCGATATCGATCCGTCGGCCCTGGAGCGTGCCGTGGCAAGGCAGGGGGTCGCGAATGCAGCCGCCATCCGGCGTCACGCCCCCATCGACCTGACCGGAATCGGCCAGTTGACCGCGTCGTGGAAGGGCCGTCCCGTCACCGATGCGCAAGTCGATGCTGCAGCGAGTTTAGCCGCCCAGCACGCGGGGCCGGTGGCTGGCGGGGGGTTTGATTTGGTGCTGTCGCCTTGCGTCCTGTCGCAACTTCTCGTGGGGGTTCGCGACCTGCTGGGGCCCGCCCATTCCCGTTGGCCCCGTCTTAAGACCGTCCTGACCACCCGGCACCTGGCCGATCTCCTCCACGCCGTCCGTCCCGGCGGCAGGGGGGTCATGATCATCGATCTCACCTCCACCAGTGTGCTGCCGGGTCTGGATCGCGCCTCAGCCGACCAGGTTCCCGACCTCTTTCGCATGTCGGTGCGCGAGGGCAAGTGCTTCCGGGGCCTGGAACCGGCGGAGTTGGAGCGGGGCCTGCGCGCCGTCGCGCCGGGCATCGCGACGACCCTCAGCGCCCCCTGGCTGTGGCACCTGGGTTTCGGCAAGGCGTTCCTGTGCTACGGCATGACCGTACGAAGGGGGGCATGATGCGGGCGGCGCCGATGCAGCAGGAACCCGGCGAACGCCACCCCCGCCAGCGCAAGCGATCCGGGGGCCGGCACGATCAGGAACGACGTCGGGTCGAACCCTCCCGCGGCGATCGGGTTGAAGGACTGGTAGCGCACCTCGTCGATCCAGCCGTCGAAGAGGTCGGCGTTGGCCGTCCGCCCGCCGATGAAGAACCCGCCCGATGCCGCCAACGGGGCCGGACCCTTGTCGGAAGAACTGACCAGCTTTCCGTCGTAATAGAAACTGCTGTTGGCGAACGTCTGTATGAATGCCAGGTGATGCCACTGGCCGAATCCCGCCGGGCCCAGCACCGTCTCGCTCGTGCCGAGGCGTGCGACGTAGTTTCCGGCGTGTTCGTAGAGCCCGAAGCCGTTGCTGTCCGGATCGCCGTTGTAGGCGACCAGGTGCGAGTCGGCCGGGGAGGCCGCGGCGCCGCCCGTGACCGGCCCGTCGAACGGCGGCGCCTGGTTCACCCAGGCCTCGATCGCGTAACCCTGCTCGACCATCGACAGCGAGGTGGCGCGGGCGTAGTAACCCGGCACGGTCGGGCCGCCATGAAAGTTATTGAACGCCATGGAGAGCTTGCTGTCGGGCCACCCGGCCGGGACGTTGCCGCTGTACTGCGTGGTGCCCACGCGGGTGAGGTCGAGCTTGTCGCCGAACGAGTCGTGGGTCGGATCGTTTCCCGCGCCACCGGCGACGGCCCCGGGGTCGTCCTCGCCGAGCCGGTAGTACGCCCCGCGGACGAACGCGCTGGCGCGGCATTCGACCGCCGCCACGCCGACGATGAGCATGACGAATCCGATCCAACGCAACCGGCAGGGTTGAGCGTTCACGATTGCCTCCTCGGTGCGAAAGGGGACCAATGTAACCCTAACGAGTCGGGAACGGAGGGGCAATATAATTCTCCGAAAAGCCCTACGGGGCGCGATCGCGCGCCTTGGTGGCATGAGGTTTTTCGGGTGTCGTTGTGCGGCGAGGGGGGTGGTCTTTAGAATGCGAATGCGCAGAGAACAATCGCTCCGGGTGTGTTGGGAAAGGATGGTCGTGTCATGCGGCGCGTGAATTGGATCCTGGTCGTGGGTTTGCTGGTCGGGTCGGCGGTCGTGGCCCACGGACAGGAGGCCCCCAAGTACGACGAGCTCAAGAAGATGTACGATGACGCGCTGCTCAAGATGAAGAACTCGCAGGACGCCAAGGCCGCCCTGGCCACCGAGAAGGACGCGCTGGCCAAGCAGGTGGACGAGCTGAAAAAGCAACTGGAAGGGGTGACGCGCGAGCGGGACGAGCTGCAACGTCAGGCAACCGCCTTCGCCGAGCGGACCTACAACCTGCGGTCGTACCAGGCGGCGTGGCAGGAGTTCCTCAAGCGCTACCCGGCGCTGCAGGCGCGGTGGCGGCTGTTCCTTGATGCCGAGCTGCTCAAGTCCGGTAACGAGCCGCCGGCGCTGATCGAGCCGGAGTGGCCCTTTCGAATCGAAGGCTGAATTCGCCAAGGATGAAGGATGAAACAGATCATGGCGGGACCGGCATTTACCCTCCGAGTGGTGTGATCCGATTTATCCATCATGCTTCTACCTTCACCCCTGGGCGTTGGTCCGTTACGGATCGCCGAAGCCCGACAGGGGGCAAAAACTGCGCGGTGATGTTAAGCGGGGGTCGGGGGACTCCGATGAGTGTATGGGTAGTGCCCATCAGGGCTGGGTTGTAGGCCCGCCGCGCGGCGTGGTGCCGCGTGGGCCTGGGCGTGCGGCCAGGAGACACTCAGAGGAGAGGCCATGAAGACGCTTCTGATGAAGTTGGTGAAGGACGAGCGGGGCGGCGAGGTGCTGGAATACGCGCTGATCGCCGGCCTGATCGTGGTTGCGGCGATCGCGGTGATCGGCACGGTCGGATCGAAGGTGCTGGCCCGCTGGACGTCGCTGAACAGCTCGATGTAACACGGGCGTGCGCGTCGGTCTTGAATCGGGCCTCGGGATTTCTCGACGGCACGAGTGGCGCGGGCGCACGCGAACGTGTGACATCGCGGGGCAAGGAAATCGGGAAACCTCGGGGCCCGGCCGGGAGGAGCATCTCCCGGCGCGGGCCCGATGGTGTTCATGACCCGACGTGCGCGGCACGCGGAGGAACGGCAATGCGTGGGCTGATCGGACGGCTGTTGCGCGAGGAGCGCGGGACGGAGACGATCGAGTACGCGGTGGTGCTCGGACTGGTGGTGGTGGTCGCCATCGCCCTGATCGGGACGTTCGGCGTCAAGGTCGTGGCGCGCTGGGTGAAGGTGGACTCGTCGTTGTAAGGCACGAGCTTTGGGCATGCGTGAATTCCTGGCGCTGTTACCGCTGCTGGTGCTGATGGGGTGGGCGGCGGTGGTGGACGTGCGCAGCCGGCGGATCCCGAACTGGCTGACCGGATCGATGATCCTGGCGGGGCTGGTGCAGGGGGCAGCGGGGTGGTCGTCGGTGGGCGTGGGACCTGCGGTCCTGGGGATGCTCGCCGGATTCGGATTGACATTCGTCCTGTTCGCGCTGGGGGGGATGGGCGCGGGGGACGTCAAGCTCTTCGCGGGGATCGGGGCGTGGGTGGGCCCGGTGGTCGTGTTACAGGTCTTCGTCGTCGAGCGGGTCGTGGGGATCGTCGTCGTGCTGATGCAGGCGGCGCGGGGCCGGCGCGTGGGCGCGTTGATGCGCGGCAGC
>DATBFY010000034.1:0-9190 GCA_036558265.1 Tepidisphaeraceae bacterium
CCGGGCCGGGTTTGGGGGGGTTTGGGGGGGGTTTGGGGCCAGCGCCGGCAGCGCCCCAACGGGCCGCCAATTCCAATTTGTCTTAATCCGGACGGAGGCCCACGCATTCGCCGACTCCATCAAATGAGCGATCACGTTCGCTCGCGGCCAGATCCCTCGTCGGTAGAACCTCCTCGGGATGACGCCACTCGCGGCGGACGAGGGTTTCAACAGAGCAAACTAACAACTGACCACTGACAACCAACAACTGACCTCTTCTGGCAACTTCGCTCCTCGTCCGGTATGACCGCGGTTCATGCGCGTGCCCGTTCCGTCGCGGCGTCTTGAAGCGGTGCAGTCGCCGGTGATCCCGGTGGTCGGGGAGCTGATCCGCGCGACGAGCGGCGCGATCTCGCTGGGGCAGGGGGTGGTCGGATATCCGCCGCCGCCGCAGGCTGCCGCGCGGGCGGCGGCGTATGCCGCGGGGGGCGATCACGCGTACAAGCCGGTGCAGGGGATCTCCGAATTGCTCGACGCGATTGCCGCCAAGCACCGGGCGGAGAACGGTTTTGATCCGATGGCGGCGGGGCGGGCGCTGCTTGTCACGGCCGGTGGGAACATGGCGTTCATGAACGCGCTGCTGGCGATCGCGGATCCGGGGGATGAGGTGATCCTTTCCACGCCGTATTACTTCAACCACGAGATGGCGGTCACGATCGCCAGTTGCACGGCGGTGCTCGTGCCGACGGATGAGAGCTATCAGCTCCGCCCGGCTGCGCTCGCGGCTGCGATCACGCCGCGCACCCGCGCGATCGTCACGATCTCGCCCAACAACCCGACCGGCGCGGTCTACCCCGAGGCGGCGCTGCGCGAGGTCAACCGCATTTGCCGCGATGCGGGGATCTATCACGTGCACGATGAGGCGTACGAGTACTTCACCTGGGGCGGCGCCACGCATTTTCCCGTAGCCTGCATCGAGGGGAGCGAGCCGCACACGATCACGCTGCACTCGCTCTCCAAGAGCCACGGCTTTGCCGCCTGGCGGATCGGGTGGATGGTGATGCCCGCTCACCTGCTGACCGCGGTGAAGAAGATCCAGGATACGATCCTGATCTGCCCGCCGGTGGTGTCGCAGCACGCGGCGCTGGGCGCGATGGAGGCCGGTCGGGCGTACTGCGAGCCGCACCTGGCGGAGATCGCCGCGGTGCGCGAGCGGGTGCTGAACGAGCTGGGGACGCTCGGCCGCATCGCGACGGTGCCTCGGGCGGACGGGGCGTTTTATTTCCTGATTCAAGTGCACGCGGATCTGCCGGCGATGACGGTGGTGGAGCGGCTGATCAAGGAATACGGTGTGGGCGTCCTGCCGGGCGACACGTTCGGGATCGCAGGCGCGTGCGTGCTGCGGATCGCGTATGGGACGCTCTCGCGGGAAACCACGGCGGAAGGCATCGGCCGGCTGGTGCGCGGCCTGAAAGGAATCGTCCGATGAGCGCAGCGAAATTGATCGGCGTGCAGCCCGACATCGCGTGGGAAGACAAGGCCGCCACGTTCGAGCGCGTGCGGCGGCTGCTGGCCGGCTCACCGCCGGAGCCCGGTTCGCTGGTGGTCCTGCCGGAGATGTTCTCGACGGGTTTTTCGATGAATGTCGCCGGGATTCATGAGGGGGCGGAGCGGCCGGCGGAGCGGTTCCTGCAGGCGCTGGCGCGCGAGTACCGCGCCGTTGTCCTGGGTGGCGCGGTTAACATCGGCCCCGACGGCCGCGGGCGCAACCAGGCGGTCGCCTTCTCCCCCGACGGCGCGGAAGTGGTCCGGTATGACAAGATGTACCCCTTCTCTCTCGGTAAGGAGACCGATCACTACACTGCGGGCACCGGCGTAAAACTCTTTGAGTGGCAGGGCTTCAAGGTCGCCCCCTTCGTCTGCTACGACCTTCGCTTCCCCGAGATCTTCCGCCACGCCACCGCCGCTGGGGCAGAGTTGATGATCGTGATCGCAAGCTGGCCGTTTCCTCGGGTGCAGCACTGGGTGACGCTCCTGCAGGCCCGTGCGATTGAGAACCAGGCGTATGTCATAGGGGTGAACCGCTGTGGGGCGGATCCGCAACACACCTACCCCGGCCGGTCATCGATGTACGGGCCCCGGGGGGAAATACTCATCGACGCCGGGGATGCGCCGGGTGTCATCCGTTCGGATGTAAGTCTAGAAATCATCAGGGGATGGCGACGCGACTTCCCCGTCTTGCGCGATGCCCGGCTGTGTTAAGCCCATGTCAATAATTTTCTTGCGATTGCGGATGGGCCCGATTATCATTCCTTGCGTCACAGGGGGCACGTCTTACAGAGTGAGAGCATTCGCGTTCGGGCACATCTAAGGTTTCTCGGACAGGAGAGGATGATGAGCGTGGATTCCCGTATCGGCAAAGCAGGGTTTTTCACGGCCGCGGTCATCGGCGCCGCCGCATTCGCGTCCGTTGACGCGTCGGCGCAGGCGATCTTTGCACCGACCGACGGCCCGGGCGTGATCGGCGGCCGCAGCGACGGCACGAGTTTCCTGGTCGGGGCCGTCGGCGTCGATGGCGGGAACAACGTCTACACCGACAACGTCTGGCCGGCTGCCGAATCGCCGGACCACATCATCGACGGCTTCGGTCAGAAGTATCTCAACTTCGCCGAGCTCAACACCGGCGTGATCGTCACGCCCGCCTTCAACGGCGGCGGCGGCTCGGTGGCGCGAAGCCTGAAGTTCTGGACCGCCAACGACACCCCTGGGCGGGATCCGGTAACCTATCAGCTCCTGGGCACCAACAACACGATCACCGGCGCCGGGCCGTTCCCGCTGTCCAACTTCACGTTGATCTCGTCCGGCACCCTGTCGCTGCCCGCCAGCCGCAACGCCGGGGGTACGACCGCGCCCTTGGACGACGCCAATTCGCAGCTCGTCAGCTTCGCCAACAGCACGTCTTACAAGACGTACATGCTGCTGGTGCCCACGATCAAGGACGAGCCCACGGTGAACAGCATGCAGGTCGCCGAGATCCAGCTTTTCACGACCGTCCCTGAGCCGTCGTGCTTCGCGGTGGCGGGTGTCGGCGGGTTGCTACTGGCCTCGCGCCGTCGCCGGTAACGCAATTCAGGCGTACAACTAATCCGCAGGAACACACCGCCCTCGCGCCCACCCGCGCAGGGCGGTGATTCGTTCGGCCATCGTCACGGCGATCGGTGGCGAGGCCGCCAGCGCCGCCAGGACGTGCTCGGTCTTCAGCTCGGACTTAGAGGTGAAGGCGGCGTGCAGGCCGGCGAGGATCGCCTGCTCGATCTCCGCTCCGCTGAACCCGTCCGATGCCTGCGCCAAGGCCGGCAGGTCGAACTTCGCGGGGTCGCGGCCGCGCTTCTTCAGGTGGATCGAAAGGATCTGTATCCGCGCGTCCGCATTGGGCAGATCGACGAAGAAGATCTCGTCGAAGCGTCCCTTGCGCAAGAGCTCGGCCGGCAGGGCCTCGATGTCGTTCGCGGTGGCGATGGTGAAGACCTGGCCGCGCCGCTCCTGCATCCAGGTCAGCAGCGTGCCGAACATCCGCTGCGAGAGCCCGCCATCCGTGCTGCGGCTGGCGGCGGAGGCGAAGGCCTTCTCGATCTCGTCGATCCAGAGGACGATCGGCGCCATCGCCTCGGCCTGGCGAAGCGTATCGCGCAGGCGGCGCTCCGATTCGCCGATGTACTTGTCGTAGAGCGCGCCGACGTCCATCCGCATCAGCGGCATCTGCCAGGCGGTCGCGACCGCCTTGGCCGACAGCGATTTACCCGCGCCCTGCACGCCCAGCATCAGCACGCCCTTGGGGGCGCTGAGGCCGAACTCCGCCGCCTCCTTGGAGAACCCGCACTGGCGCTGGGCGAGCCACGCCTTGAGGTGAGCGAGCCCGCCGATCTCCGACAGGTCCACCGGCGACTCGACGTATTCCAGGAGGCCCGACGCCTGGAGCATCTTCCGCTTGGTCGCCAGGATGTGGTTGACGTCGCCTAAGTCCAGGCGATTGTCCTCGCTGATCGTCTCCAGGATGATCTGCCGCGCCTGCCGCCGCGACAGGCCCTTGAGGTTCCGCAGGATCGTGTCGAGGTCCCGCCGCGAGAGCTGAACCTGCACCGGCTTTTCTTCGTTGCGCCGCCGGAGCGTCGAGCGGAGGAGCTGTTCGAGCTCGGCCTCATCAGGCAGCGATAATTCGAACTCGGTGGACCACGCGCTGACTACGTCGGGCCGCTCGGCGGAGTAATCGATCATGACGACGGTCGATCCGTTGCGGAGGCAGCTTCGCACCAGGTCGCGCCACTGGCGCAGCGTCCGCTCATCCTTTGACAGGTGGGGCGCCAGGTCCAGCGTGACGATCACGCGCCGCTTGGCGGGGAGCGTGGAGAGGTGATAAAGCGCTGCCGCGGGGTGCTCGGTGTCCGGGACGCCGGGCCCGCCCTCGAGCAGGCCATCGCGCACGCCGCCGGAGTTGGACCAGAGCAGCGCATCCAGTTGCAGCTCGATGGCGGCGCGGAGCACCACGTCCAGCGCGTCCTCTTCTTCGGGCGTGATCACTGAGATCGCCGGATAGCGCGCCTGCAACAGCCCCTGGAATCGCTCCTCGTCGGTCATGATCGCCCGCGTTCCCCCCGACGGTGCGCGCTCAATCCATCGCCTGGTTCTTCGCCTCTTTGGCCAGGGAGGCGAACCGCTCTTCGGCCAAAAACTTCTGGGCCTCGGGGCGCTCGAACAGCTCGACGGCGAGCTTGGCCTCGCTGTAGACCAGGTCCTTCTGGAAGTTGTAAAAGTCGTCGCCCGAGCCGGACTGGATCAGCGCCATGCCGCACTGGAATTTCACATCGCGCTGGTAGGGTTCGATGGCGAGGACTTCCTTGTACGCCGCCGCCGCCTTGGCGAACTGCTTGGCGTTCGCCAGCGCGTCACCGTAGGCCCGCCAGGTGGCGGCCGAGACGCTTCCCTTCTTGCCCTCCTCGGCGATGCGCTTCTCCAGCGCCTCGATGCTGTGATCGCCGCCACGCTTGAGCCAGTACTGCTCGACCTTGCCCCAGGCGGCGACGTACGCAACGCCCAGCGTCGCGGCGACTAGTAGGATCAGCAAAGCCGGCGTGCGTCGATAACGGTTCATGGTCATGTGTCCGAAAGCTTAACCGATCATCCCAAATGAATCTTAAGCTCGACGACCCTGAATACCAGACGGCCCATAACGCGTTGCCCTTACACCGTCGGCTCAGTGCCTCAACCACACCTGGCTGGCATTCCTGGTTCTCGCAGCGACCGCATCGCCTGCAATGGCTTCTGGCGTTCGCGCTGCTGGCGCTGGCGCAGGTGCTTTTTGCCGGGTACGAGCTGGGCGTGGGCAATCAGACGATCCAGATCCCGTTCCTGCGACACTTTCAGGATCCGACGCTGTTCGCCAATGACCCGGTCGTCAAAACGGCGGCGGACTACCCGACGTACTTCTTCCGCCTGCTCGCGTACGTCGTGCCGGGCGGCGACGTGCCGGCCGCGTATTTTTACCTGCATCTACTGACGACCTTTGCCGTCCTGGCCGCGATGGCCGCGCTCACCCGCGCGATGTTCGGCGATCGTCTGAGCGGGGGGATCGTGGTGCTGATCCTGCTGGCCGGTCATCACCGGGCGCTGGCGGGCGATGAGTTTTACTCGACGGGCTTCACCCACACGTGGGCGGTCTTTCCCCTGGCCATCGCCGCGATCATGCTCCTTTATCGCGAGCACGTCTTCGCGGCGTTCGCGCTCGCGGGGATCATCTTCAACCTCCACGCGCTCACCGCCGCGTACCTGCTGGCCATGTTCGTCACCTGGGCCGCCTGGGAAACCTGGCAAGGGCGGATGCGCCGCGCAACCCAGGCAAGGTTGATCGGCCTCTTCGTGCTCCTGGCGATCCCGACCCTGCTGCTCATGGGGGCTCACCTGCAATCCTTCGGCGGCGAGTGGGTTCGGCTGACCCGGATCCGCTCGGCCGACCACAGCTTTCCGTCGAGCTGGTGGACGACCGGGACGCCGGACATCCCGCGCTTCCTGCTGATCGTGGCGCTGGGGGGACTGAGCCTATCGTTCACGAGCGATCCCGCGACGCGCCGCAAGACGCTGGCGATCGCCGCCGCCACCGCAGTGCTCTTCCTCGTTGGGACGGTTTTTTCCGAGATGTGGCCCTGGCCCGCGGTGATCCGCGCCCAACTCTTCCGGGCGTCGCGGCTGCTCCTGGTGATCGCGTTCGCCCACATCGCCCGCGCGATCGCCCAATCGCTTCGACTTTCGGTGGATCCGACGCTGCGGCGAGCGGTCCGCCCGATCCTTCTGGCGACGGCGCTCCTGGTGCTGGCGGTGCTGGTCATGCCGACGCAGATCACGCTCCTGCCCTGGGTCGTGCTGATCGCCACGGTCGCCGCGCTGGCGGCGGGACGGCTTTCGGGTGCGCAGGCGGCGATGTCCGCCGCGGCGCTGCTGGTCAGCGTCATCGCCTGGCGATCGATCCACTTCCCGATCCCGGGTTGGGATCCGGCCACCGGTCATTTCGGGTTTGCCTCGCTGGTCCGCTCGATCGGAAAACTACCGGTACTGTCCGCGGCGATCGCCTTCGCCGCGGTGGCAGGGGGGCTGCTCTGGGCGTTTTCCTGGCTGAAGCTTGGGCAGATCCTGCGCGGCGTCTGCGTCGCCACGTCGGTGGTCGCGCTGGCGGTGCTGACGCGCTTTCTCTATCAGCATGCGGGCCCGGGTCAGATCGAATCGGACCCCTGGGTTCGTGCCCAGCTCTGGGCGCGCGAGAACACGCCGCGCGACGCCGTGTTCCTGACGCCAATTCAACCCGGCGGCTTTCGCATCTACTCCGACCGATCGGTCGCCGCCGAGTGGCGCGACGGCACTCAGGCCTACTTCACCGCGGCGTTCGCGTCAGACTGGTGGCATCGGATCGAGCAGGTGCAGCAGCGGATCCAGTACGACACGCCTGGCAGGAACCTCCTGATCAAGGGCCGTCCGCTCGAGAGCGACAGCGATCCGGAGCTCATCGCCCTTTGCCGTCCGCGGTCCGAGGGCGGCGTGGGGGCCGCGTACATCGTTCTGCCCAACTCGTCCACCACGCCCAAACACAATCTGATCCGCATCTACCGCAACGCGCAATATTCGATCTACCTGCCGCAGCTCGCGCAGGCCCAGGCGCCCGAGGACACGCCCGACAAGAATCGGTGGGAGGCGCAGGAGCAGTTCGTCCGCGACGTCTGCCTGCCGAACATCGACAAGTACCGCAAGGGCGACCTGCGGGTCAGCGTCGTGGACGAGAACGGCCAGCCCGTGACCGACCTTCCCTATCGCCTGAACCAGACGCGGCACGCGTTCGGCTTCGGATGCTCGCTGCCGTTCTTCAAGCGGCCAGAGACGCAGAAGATCGAGTCGTTCATGCCGCCGCAGGTGGATCCGCGCGAGTTGTCGGCGTTCGTGCAGCTCTTCAATTACTCGCAGATCGGGTTCAGCGGGAAGTGGGGATACATCGAGCCGACCGAGGGCAAGCGCGACTACACCGACCTGGACCTGTACCTGGCGTTTTGCCGCGAAAACCACGTGACTCCCGAGTTCCACTTCCTCAGCGGCTACGAACCGCTGTGGCTCCGCCGCCGGCCGCGGGCTGAACAGGCGGCGAGATTCCTCGAGCACGCGAAGGATATGGTCAAGCGATACGGCGATCAGATCCCGTACTGGCAGGTGGTCAACGAGCAGATGCTGCTCGAATACTCGCCGCCGGTCTTCGAGGCGCTGCGGAAGCTCAATCCGAACATCCAGCTCGGGATCAGCCACTGCGCCCAGTTCTGGAGCCGCGACCCGCAGAAGCGCGACATGTACCGCGGCCTGCCGGATTTGAAGTGGCTCAAGAGCAAGGGCGTGAAAGTTGACTACTTCGCGTTCCACGGGCATCGGCCGATGGGCGTCTGGCCCGACGCCCGCGACATGTACGCGGCGCTCGACACGTTCGCCAACGAGGGCGTGCGCATCCACGTCAGCGAGTTCACCGTGCCGCAGAACATGCCGATCACCGGCCCGGTCCGCTCAGGCCGCTGGACCGACGATCTCCAGGCCGAATACTACGAGCGCTTCTATACCGTCTGCTTCAGTCACCCGGACGTGGACGTGATTAACATGTGGGGCATCGGGCCGGTCACGTGGCAGGAAGGGTCAGGCCTCCTGGATGATCACTACCAGCCCAAGCCGGCGTTCGAGGTGCTCAAGAACCTGTTCTGGACGCGCTGGCACACCGAATCGAGCGGCAGCCTGACGCCGGCCGGGTCATTGTCGCTGCGGGCGTTCTACGGCGACTACGAGCTGACGCTGAACCTGCCGGACATGCGTACCGCCCGGGCGACGTTCTCGCTCGCCGCGGGGCAGGGAGGCCAGATCCGGCTCAGGCTGAATCGCGCGACCGGTGTCCTGGAACGGACGTGACGCGCGCCGCTCCGCGCGCATCAAACCATCAGATGTGAATCGGTCGCTTTTCGACCGCCAGCGCGGCTTCCTTGATCGCTTCGGGCAATGTCGGGTGGGCGTGGTTGCTGCGGGCGATGTCCTCGGCGGAAGCTTTGAACTCCATCGCAACGACGGCCTCGGCGATCATGTCCGACGCATGGGCGCCCAGGATGTGCACGCCCAGGACGCGGTCGGTCCTGGCGTCGGCGATGATCTTGACCTGGCCGACGGTCTCGTCCATGCCCTTGGCGCGGCCGTTGGCCTGGAAGGGGAACTTGCCGACGCGGATCTCGTGACCGGCCTTGACGGCGTCCTCCTCCGTGTAGCCGACCTGCGCCAGTTCCGGATGCGTGTAGACGACGCCGGGAACCGTGTGATAGTCGACGTGCCCGGGTTTGCCCGCCATGATCTCGGCGGCGGCGATGCCTTCCTCTTCTGCCTTGTGGGCGAGCATGACTCCGCCGATGACGTCACCGATCGCGTAGATGCCCGGCACGTTCGTCTGAAACGTGCGCGGATCGACCGGGATGAAGCCCTTGGCGTCCACGTTCACGCCGGCCTCCTTGAGGCCCAGCCCCTCGGTGACGGGGCGTCGGCCGACGGCGACCATCACGCGGTCGCACTCCTCGACGCCGCTGGTGGCGCCGTCCCTGCTCTTCCAGGCGAGCTTGACCTTACCCCCCTCGACCCTGGCGGATTGGGCGGCGGTGTC
>DATBFY010000035.1:0-15007 GCA_036558265.1 Tepidisphaeraceae bacterium
ATAACTCGGATCTCACCGGCAAGACCATCAGCCGCGTCGATGCCACCGTCAACTTCGACTGGAAGACCGGTTCCCCCAACTCCGCGATCGCCGCCGACACCTTCTCCGCCCGCTGGACCGGCTCCGTCCAGGCCACCAGGAACGAGACCTACACCTTCTACACCGACAGCGACGACGGTGTGCGCCTCTGGGTCAACGGCAAGCAACTCGTCAACGACTGGTCCGTCCACGCCCCGCGCGAGGACAAGGGCACCATCGCCCTTCAGGCCGGCAAGTCCTACGACATCAAGGTCGAGTACTACGAGCAGCAGTACGGCGCGGTCATGAAGCTCCTCTGGAGCAGCCCGAGCACCGCCAAGCAGATTATCCCGCAGAGCCAGCTCTTCTCCACGGCTACCCCCGCGGCTCCCGCCAGCTCGACACCGGCCCCCGTGCCCGCGCCCACTCCGGCCGTCGGAAACGGCAATGGCCTGCTCGCGACGTACTACGACAACAACAACTTCAGCGGCAAGACCGTCTCCCGCACCGACAAGACCGTCAACTTCGACTGGAAGACCGGCTCGCCCGATTCCGCCATCGCCGCCGACACCTTCTCCGCCCGCTGGACCGGACAGGTCCTGGCGCAAAAGACCGAGGAGTACACCTTCTCCACCACCAGCGACGACGGCGTGCGCCTGTGGGTCAACGGCCAGGAGCTGATCAACGACTGGAGCGTCCACGCCCCCCGCGAGGACAGCGGGAAGATCAAGCTCGAGGCCGGCAGGAAGTACGACGTCAAGGTCGAATACTACGAGCAGCAGTACGGCGCCGTGATGCAGCTCCGATGGGCCAGCGGCACCACCGCTAAGGCCATCATTCCGCAATCGCAGCTCTTCTCCTCGGCGCCGGTCGCCCCCTCGCCGACCGAGCCCACGCCCATCCCCACCCCCGTGCCGACGCCGAGCCCCACGCCGGGAACGGTCGTCACCACCATCCACGGGCTCCTGGGCACCTATTACGACAACACCAACTTCACCGGCAACTCGATCGCCCGCTACGACGCCAACGTCGCCTTCGACTGGGGCACCTCCAGCCCCCACGAGGTGATCGGCAAGACGACCTGGGCCGCACGCTGGCAGGGACAGATCGTCATCCCGAAGAACGACACCTACACCTTCTACCTCTGCACCGACGGCGGGGCGCGGCTCTACATCGACGGCAAGCTGGTCGTCAACGACTGGAGCGAGCACGAGAAACGCGAGCTGTCCGGCAAGGTCACGCTCTCGGCCGGCCGGCATGATGTGAAGCTCGAGTACTACATGAACACCGGCAGCGCGGTGATGCAGTTCCGCTGGAGCAGCGCGTCGATCGCCAAGAATTTCGTCCCCAGCGCGAACCTTTACGCAGCCGCCCCGCCGCAGCTCGACCTGCCCGTCCCGCCGGTCACGCCCTTCACCGGGTACAAGACCTACACCAGCTCACAGGTCAACTTCCGCCCCGGCAACGCGGCCGATAAGAGCCTGCTCGTCGACGGATATCGCATCTCCAAGATCCCGATCGACAACAAGGGCCTGAACATCGCGGTGACGGACCTGGTGCCGGGGCAGAAGGCGTTCGCCTACCGCAACATCACGATCCGCAACACCGAGATCTCCGACATCTACCGCACGCCCGGGTTCCACAACGACTTCATCCGCATCGCCGGCGCCGCCGGACGACAGGACGTGCCGATGAACGTCACCATCGAGAACGTCAAGATCCACACCGGCCAGGCCATCCCCATCCTGATCACCGACGGCGACTACGACACGATCGTGATCCGCAACGTCCAGATCACCGGCTGCACGGTCAACCAGCTCCAGATCAACACGCAGAACGTCGGCAGCGTGAAGCGGATCATCGTCGAGAACTGCCCGGGCTTGAGCGTTGCGATCGTCGGCAAGGTCGGCACGATCGGCGAGTGCATCGTCCGCAACTCCCCGGGCGCCGGCGTCTCCGACTCCCTCAACCACGACGGCACCAAGAGCGGCGTGCACATGACCATCCTGCCGTGACGCGCGGAACGTAAGTTCGGAGTTCACGCTTTTAGTCTAGCGTGCTCTTTACATCGAGGCCTTGCCGACCGTCGGCAGCCTGCGCAGCAATCAGCAGGGAGAGTCGGATCACGGCTGGCGTAAGCTGGCCGTGATCCGTTTTATCCGTCCGCCAGAATGACCGCCCGCGCTTCGGGAACATCCTCCGCGCGTTTATAGAGAGTCAGATAAGTCCCGTCAGTCGCGAGCATGTCATCCTGAGGGAGTTTCAACGACCGAAGGATCTGGCCCGGACCGACGCGGGTCGTCGTTCGAAGCCAGATCCCTTCGGCAAGCTCAGGGCAGGCCCTTCGCTGCGCTCAGGATGACGTTGCGGCCACGGTCACTGACAAGACTTTTCTGACCCTCAACAGCGGTAGTCCGAAGGGCCGCGCGCCGCGGCGGTATTCGAGCATCGTGATTCTCCATTTAGCGAAAAGCACGAACATGGCCGTCCGCAATTGAGGTTGCCTAACTCCGATCATACCGTCCGGCGCGGCAAGCCCGTTACGGCGCGCGCGATAGAGACGCTACCGCCGGAGGGGGGAGGGAGAGGAAGGAGGATGGAGGGTGGGGAGCCCGAGGGGCGGGAGGAAGGAAACTTGGAGTCCTGATGGTTCCTTTCTCCCGCCTCTCGGATTCGCATTCGCCGCCGCCGGAGTCAGGCCGGAGGCCCGCAGAATCAGGGACTGGCGGGTCCCAGCAGATCGTGGTCCAACACGTAGTAGAGTGTCCCTGGCCGACCATCGACCTCGAAGTCCAGACGCAGACGGCATGGATCAACTGGATCGACCCGAGCCGCGAAAATGCGAAGGCGCCTCGCCGAACTGAAGGTACGAACGGCGATGCCACCGCCCAGGCCGGGCGGTGACGCGAGATAGATCGGCTTCTGGTCGAATGACGGGCAGATGGAGCCTCCATCCACGCAGAATTGGTGCTGCCCGCCTAAATCAGTCCAGTGTCCGTATAACACGACCAATCGTTCATCGCCCGCTCGCGTGCGCAGCTTACCCGCGTAGAGCACGGCCCAGGGCCCTTGCGACGGCCAGTCCATGTAACGCCCGTTGGCCCCCTCAATACGACATCCGGCGATCAGGTGCGCGAGCTCGATCAACTCCGCGGGACGACTGCCCGCGGCCGGCGAGGTCGTTGTGCCGGGAACGTAGATCGGGGCGTATTCGGCGCCGGATCGCAGGAGCGCAGCGGCCTGGGTCGGATCGGATTCGTAGACGACGTGATTGGCTGGGTATTCATACTCGCGCAGTTGCGCGATGCACCGCTCGACTCGCGTCCGCCAGAGGAGATACTCGATTCGCGGTCGTTCCCGCCAGAGAAGGACACCCGCGAACAGCAGGCCCAATGCAATGACCCATCGCCGCCAGTGGATGCGCCAACGCCCTCGCGTCCGGCGACGCTCGTAATCCAGAGGACTTGTGTCGGTGCCCGCCATCGTGCGAGTTGATCACTGCGATTCAGTATACCGCTCGCGGGACGGTGTAACTCCCGTCTTCTCTGCTGCTTTGCTTCTTTGTGTCACCGCGACGAACGCCCGGCAGGCAGGGGGGGACACCCGCACCACAGGAGCACCCGCCCCTCGAAATCCGAATGACCGAAACGGCCTCCTTGCGCAAATGCCGTTTGGATCATTGGCGATTTGACTCATTGGAATTCGTTTGAGATTTGGAGCTTGGATCTTGATGCTTGCCCACTTCCTGGGCTAGACCTTCAGACCGCCGTGTGCCGGGTGACGTTCGGGCTCATCGACCCCCCTCGGGGCGCGCACCAGGATCGCGTGAACCGCCAACAGAAGACCCACGGCGGATGCGCCGTGGGTCCGGGTCGGATCGATTGCAGTGGTTCGTCGCACTCGCGCGCGCGTCACGCCGCCGCGCTATCCTCGTCCAGCACCGAGTTCTTCTTGTCCACCTGCACCGCCGAGAAAGGCGTGGCCGTCGCGACCGCCGCCGCGGGAGCGGTCGCCAGCGAACGGATCACCCCCGCGGGCTGGGCGGAAACGGTAATGCCGGCCGACGGGACGATGTCCATCAGCATCGCGATGCGATCGACGGTGATCAGGTCGTCCTTGGGGCTGAAGGCTTGGCGGGCGTTGATCGCATCGATGCTGCGGACGGGGACGTCGGTGTTGCTGCTGGGATCGCCGGCCAGAGGGTACGCGTCGGTGCCGCTGGTGGGCAGGGCGAGCAGGGCGTTGAGGGTGTTCTGGCTCTCGGTGTCCAGGACGGCGCCGAAGACGGTGTAGGTCCCGGGCGTGGTGTCCAGGCCCGGATTGTCGTTGACGTTGAAGAACCACTGGGAATTGTTGTGGGTGACGCCAGCGTTGGCCATCGCGAGGGTGCCCTTCACGTTCAGGTTGGTGCCCTCGCTGTTGAAGTCCCCTCGGCTGGTGACTTGGCCGGTCGTGTTGGCGACGGCGTTGAGCGTGTATCCGCCCCCCTGGACGATGTCGATCCCGCCCGACGCTGCCTTGATCTCGCGGTGGAAGATCGTCGAGTCGTAATCGCCGGCGTTTGTGTACGTCACGAAGTTGCTCTTGGTGATCGGCGTGTTCTTGTACAGCCCGACGTTGATGAACCCTGCGGCGGTGGAGAACCGGGCGCGGCTCTTGTTGGGGGTGTTGGCGACCACGTCGTAGTTGCCGCCGGGGGTGCCGTCGCCGGAGATCTCGCCGTCGCCGGGGTTGAACTCGCCGTCGAGATTCAACCCGTTGACGTCCTTGATCACCGAGCCGTTGAGGACCACGCGGTATTTCTGGTAGACGCCGGTGATCGCGTCCGAGCGGAGCGAGAGACGACCCTTGCGGTAGCCGACCTTGGTATAAGCGCGGACGTCGTCCGCGGTGCCGAAGGTGTTGTCGGCGCCGGCCAGGTAGAGCGCCGCGGTCTTGCGCGAGAGGGTGGAGGTGTCCAGCGCGACGGTCACGGTGAAGAACGCCTGCCCGCGGTTATCCAGGAACGCGGTGGCGATCTTGGCCGGTCGGGGGGCGCGGCACAGGATGCGGGCTTCGAGATCCTCGACGACGTTGAACGACGACGAGGGGGACGACTCTTGCACGGTCTTGGCGGTCACGATCGGGAACCCTCCGAATTGAGAGGTAAGGGAACTTGGCGGACGCGAATGTAAACGTCGGGAAAAACGAAGTCAAAATTCCACAAAATCTATCGCCCGTGACGATTGTACTGAACGGGACCACCCGACGTTCGCGCGGATCGCGCGCGGGCTCATCATTAAGTGGCGTGGATTACGCCGCCGGGGACAAAAATTTTCGCGCCGTTACAAATTCGGGGGATTTCCGGGGTTTCTGCTCGCGTTGATAGCCGACTGATCTAATAGGGAATGGGTGCGACTGCCCGGTTGTTCGCGCGCGGTCGCGCGGCTGTCGTAACGCGAGGGTCGGGTTGTGAAACATTCGACTGGACGGGGCTGGGCGGCGAGTCTGGAAGCTCTGGAAACGCGGCAGATGTTGTCGCGGGCGGCGGCGGTGCCCGCGCCGGCGGTCACGCCGCCGGTGCTGGACTCCCATCACGTGCTGCACGTCAGCGGGACTGACGGGTCGGATCGCATCACGCTCTGCCGCATCGTGCCCCCAGGGGCCGACGAGATCCGGGTCGTGGTGAACAAGCGCCGCTGGTACTTCGCGACCGCGGCGATCAAGCGGATCGAGATCGACTCCGGGGCCGACCGCGACCTGGTGCAGGTGGACGCCGACAGCGCCCCGCTGCGCACCGCAATCATCGTCATGGGCGGTGCCGGCGACGACACGATCAGCGGCGCGTCCGGGGCGGACACGCTCTGCGGCCAGGACGGCAACGACAGCATCATCGGCGGGACCGGCGATGATTACCTCGAGGGCGGCGCGGGCAACGACACGATCTTCGGCGGCAAGGGCGACGACCGCCTGCTCGGCGAGGCCGGCAACGATTCCCTCAACGACGACGTCGGCGACAACGACTACCTGGGCGGCTCGGGCAAGGACGCGGTCAAACGCGGCATCACCGGCCCGGGCCAGTTCATCATCGGCGTCTGGGGGCAGACCAGCGGGTCGTCCCTCAAGTGGAAGAGCCGCGGCGTCAACACGATGGTGGCGGCGGAGTTGTACAGCGGCCGTATCCCGCTGTCCCAGTGGGACGCCGAGGTCACGAAAAACGGCATGTACATGATCCGCCAGCCGTCAGACGACCCGCAGGACGACGCGGCCAAGGAGAACCTGATCGCCTGGCTCGCGCCCGATGAGCCCGACGTCCATCACACCGACCCCAAATCGACCCAGGCGGCGTACGCCAGGCTCAAGCGGGTCAATCCCGACATCCCGGTCTTCCTCAACTTCTCCGGCGGACACGTTGTGGGCTACCAGGAGCGGAACTGGAAGCACCCCTACGCCGGCTGGATCGACGGGGCCGACTGGGTAAGCAACGACATCTACCCGGTCGCGGGCTGGAACCTGCCCAGGCGGCTGGGGCTGGTGGGCGAGGCGATCGACCGCTTGCGGGCCGTCGATCCGACCAAGCCGCAGTTCGCCTTCATCGAGGCGGGCGACCAGGGCCTGCCCTGGAACCTGGACGCGCCCGGTCCGACCCCCGACCAGATGCGCGCCGAGATCTGGAACGCGGTCATCCACGGCGCGCGGGGGATCGTCTACTTCACGGACCAGTTCAAGCCGACCTTCGCCTACGACGCGACCACCCCGGACATCCAGGCCGAGATGAAGCGGCAGGACGCCATTCTGACCGACCTGAGCGGCCCGCTGCTCGCCAGGATCGACCCCAGGGGCTACGGGATCGAGCTTCCCAGCGGGATGGAGGGAACGGTGAGGGTGTGGAAGGGAAAGGTCTACCTGATCGTCCAGAACCTGACCAGCCGTCATAAATCCGCGGTGCAGATCAACTTGCGCGGCGTGCCGGACGGCACCGCCCAGGTCTACGGCCAGAAGCGCACGGTCCAGGTCAAGGCCGGCCAGATCGTGGATGATTTCGACGGCTATACCCCGCGGGTCTACGTGATCGGCTAACGCCTATTGCGCCGGCGGAGCGCCCGCGTTGCCCTCGTCATAGTAGCGGCGGTTCTGGTACGTGGTGATCTGAAGGTACTGGCTCCACGATTTGTCGCCCCTGTCGCCCAGGTTGTCCCTCGACGCCTCGATGGTGGCGGTTTGCGGGGAGGGGTTGGCATCGGCGGCCGTGGGGGAGTCAGCGAGAGCTTCCGCCAGCACCCGCCCGTCCATCGCCCGCGGCGGCGTGATGCCCAGGATGTGCGCCACCGTCGGTGCGACGTCGCTGTTGGCGCTGGGAAGCTTGTTCACGTACCCGCTCTTGAAGTCGGGGCCGGAGGCGATAAGGGTGTTGTGGAGGTCGAACCGGGAGAGGCTGCCGTGCGTCCCCTGCCCCACATCCATCCCATCGCAAACCACCGTGCCGGGCATGTGGCCTCTCATGGTCTGGTCCTTCCAGCGCAGGGCCATCACGACGTCGGGGGCGTTGGGGGTGTCGAGGCCGGCGTCGGCGAGCTTGAAGGTGCCCTCGACGCCGTCCCGGGTGAAGAGCACGCCCGCGTAGTCCGTGGTCTGCAGGAACGCGACCAGGCGGTCGCGCGTCGGCATGTCGTGGCCGATCACGTAGAACGTGACCGTGCCGCCCAGGCCGACGACCAGGATGTTGCCCGGCTCGGGCTTCTTGTAATACGTGCCCTCGGCCTTGAACTTCCGCTTGCGGAGGATGTCGCCCATGTCGATCTTGCGGTAGATGGTCGAGAAACCGTGGTCGGAGACGACCAGGACATCCGTATCGTTGCGAACGCCCTTGTCATCCAGCGCCTTGAGCGCCGTCGCCAGGCGGTCGTCGCTGCTCTTGAGCGCGAGCTTGCACTGCTCGGACCCCGGCCCCGTGCCGTGCTGCGAGAAATCGGGCTCGCTCAGCCACAACACCGAGAGGGACGGCACGCCATCGGCCCAGAGCTTGTCGGTCAGGACGTGGGTGGTCCAGTTATCCTGGACGTTGTTGGAGAGATGTTTCCAATCGACCCCGGGGGGCAGGGGGCCCATATCGGGCAGAACCTTGTCCAGCGTCGCGGACGGGATGGCCTTGCCTTCGAAGACCGTCGGCTGATCGACCGTGCGGTTCTTGATGCCGCGGTCCCAGACGATGGCGACGCCCTTGGTGCCCGCGACCGCGGTCTTGAGCCCGGCGGCGCGGGCGAGCTCGGGGAGCGTGCGGGTGCGGATCCACGAATCGTCGCTGAGCCGGTCGCCCTTCCAGGCGGCCCACTGCCCCTGGGTATCGACCGGGCGGAGGAGATCCACGTCGGGGCGGTACTCCCGGTTGGCCATGATGCCGCTGTCGGCCGGCGCCATGCCGGTCGCCAGGGCGGTGCCATTGACCTCGGTGGTGGAGAGGTAGACCGGGTGATGGTTGTCGAAGAACGTGCCGCCGCGCGCCAGGCCGTAGAGCGTGGGCATGTTCTCGGCCGTGACCGAGTCGCGGCGCAGCCCGTCCATCACGACGATGAGCACGTGATGGGCCTTGCCGGCGGCGAGGGCGGCGGGGGCGAAGAGGAGGGTGAGCAGCAGCGCGCAGGTGATGCGTCCAGGGGGTCGGTTCATGGGGGTAATTTCACCTGATTGTCTCGATGTGTCAAAGCTCGGTTTTCATATGGTGGGCTTCTCACACCCCGCTGCGCGAGAAAGAGGGGACATCCAGGATGTCCCCTTTTACGGCGGTGCGCCAATGACGGATCGCGGGGCCATTTGCGTCGATTGGGGGCCACCGATAGAGTGACTCGACCTTATTACACAAGAAAGAGGAAGGCAGGAAATGGTCGAGACGTCGGGTTGCACGGAAGCGCTTGAGCCGCGCGTGTTGCTGTCATCGGTCGCCAGGACGGGCAGCACGCTGCGCGTCTACGGCGACGCGGGCGTGGACAACGTCATCACCGTCGGCCTCGATTCGACGAAGAAGACGATCGTCGTCACCGTGAACGGCCAGACCACGCCCATCGAGCGCAGCGGCACCGGCAACGTGCGGATCTTCGGCGACAGCGGGAACGACCGGATCACGATCGACAGCAGCCAGGCGAGCTTCGACGTCCAGGTGTCGGTGTTCGGCGGCGCGGGCGATGAGCGCATCCGCTGCGGCGACGAGCGGGATTACGTCGAGGCGGGCGACGGGAACGACCGGGTCTCCCTGGGCGGCGGGCGCAACTTCGGTTTCGGCGAGGCGGGGGACGACGTCATCGACGGCGGCCCGCAGCGCGACTTCATCTCGGGCGGCGGCGGGCAGGACCTGATCAGCGGCGGGGGCGACCGCGACCAGCTCCAGGGCGACAATCAGAACGACACGATCTACGGCGACCAGTCCGACGGCGGCAACGCCGACGGCGACGGATCCGACCTGATCTGGGGCGGGCGGGGCGACGACGTGATCTTCGGCCAGGGGGCCAAGGACGTCATCTTCGGCCAGGACGGCAACGACGTGATCGACGGCGGCAACGACCGCGACGAGATCTTCGGCATGGCCGGCGACGACACGATCACCGGGGGCGGCGAGGCCGACACGATCTGGGGCGGGTCGGGGGTCGACCACCTCTCGGGCGGGGGCGGCGGCTCGGAGTTCCACGACGGCGAGTACAAGCTGATCGACGAGTTCATGAAGGTGATCCAGCCCAACGTCTCGCTGTAATGCACATCGTAAGAGGTTTCCGCGCCGCTTCGGGTGGCATGGGCGAACTCGCTCGATTGCCCGTGGTCTTCCCGCGCTTGGGTGGCATGGGCAAACTCGTTTGCCCGTGGTCTTCGTGTGCCCAGCGCGCGCATCGAATGGAACGCGTACGACCGCAGGACGCGCCAGTCCGCGCACCGGTTGCGCGCTGCCGAGCGTTTGTCGCGGAGACGCAAAGAAGCAAAGCAGCAGAGAAACAAAGAATACGCCGGCGGCGAGCGGCGCGGGAGGGGCGGGGCGCGCGATCACGCCGGAGTCTCGGCGGCGGGCACGCTGCCGCACTCCGGGCAGCGATCCGGCGTCGCGCGGAGGTCGTATCCGCAGGTGCGGCACAACTGACCCTGCTGACAACGTCGCTGACGATATCGCGAGATGAAGAGTGCAAGCCGCGCCGTTGGCAGCACGGCGAACACTCCCGCAATGAACCATGGCGAAAGGTACGCGGATCCCCAATCCTGTTCTCGTTGAACAGTTGGCGTATCCGTGACTAAGTGGTCAACACTCAGCCCGCCCGCTCCCGCGGCGACGGACCACGTGGGACTGGAGAACAACTCCCAGGCAAACTCCGGAGAGGTCCGCCCCCAGCCGAAAGGAGCCCCCGCGCAAAGCAGGAGCGACAACACAGTCGCGGCGTTGAGCAGGACGCGAATGGTTCGTCGCATCACGTGCTGCATTGTACCGCCGCGCCTCGCTTGGGCCTCCATGCGATGGAGCCAAGTTGGAATTCCGGCCCATTGGGGCGCTGCCGCAGGGGGGGACATTGCTCCTCCCGACGGGCGGGGGTTGCCCGGCTGCGTTTTCGGACGGTGTAGGCACCGCGAAGCGGTGAGCCCGGCCTCCAGGCCGAAACCCCAACACGCGCCCCTCGTCCCCGCGACACCGCAGACTTTGACCCAAGCGCCGTTTCTTGGGTCAAAGTCGTAGGTTCGCGCCCCACGAGCGCCGAATCCTCTGACATGAAAGGACCGCTCAACGCCGCTGCCCGTTCAACGTGGCATCCCGGCAGCAAGCACACAGGAATCCCATGTCTCGGCAGGCTCGGAGATCCGGCGGTCCTCCGCAGATCGGGGACTCATTTCAGGGCAGACAAGAGAACGCCGGGTTCACCCCAGCCCCGCGCGCACGGCGATGGCCGCCAGCTCCGCGACGTTGGCCGCGCCCAGCTTGCTCAAGAGGTGCGCCCGGTGGTTGTCCACCGTCTTGACCGAAACCTCCAGCGCGGCGGCGATCTCCTTGCTCGTCCGCCCGCGCGCCAGCAGCGCGATCAGCTCGCGCTCGCGGGGGGTCAGGCGGTTGATCCGCTCGATCTCGTCCCTGCGCGCGGCGTCCTGCCGGCGCTGGTCCGCGTCGTGACGCAGCGCCTGCTTGACCGTATCCACCAGGATCGCGTGATCCACCGGCTTCTGCAGGAAATCGACCACGCCCAGCTTCATCGAGCGGACCGCGGCCGGCACGTCGCCGTGACCGGTGATGACGATGACCGGGATGTGCACGCCGCCCTGGCGCAGGTGGCGCAGCAGCTCCTCGCCGGTCATGCCGGGCATGCGCAGGTCCAGCAGGATGCACCCGGGGGTGGTGGAGGCGGCCGGGTCGACGGCGCGGAGGAACTCATCGGCGGTGGCGAAGGCGCGGGACTCCAGGCCGTGCGCCTGGAGCATCATGGCGGTCGAGCGGCAGACGGCGGGGTCGTCGTCGATGATGAAGACGGTGGGTGATGCGGTCATGAAAGTCGTTGTCCTCCGGTGGGAAGCAGGAATTCGAACGTCGCGCCCCCTTCGGGATTATTTCGTGCGACCAGGCGCCCGCCGTGGCTTTCGATGATCGAGCGGCTGATGTTCAGCCCCATGCCCAGCCCGTGGGACTTGGTGCTGAAGAACGAGTCGAAGATGCGCGGCAGGTCCTGGGCGCCGACGCCCTTCCCGGTGTCGCTGACGCGGACGACGACCTGGTCGCCCGACGACGTGGTCGTCACGGTGATGGCACGGGCGCCGTTGCCGTTGCCGTTGCCGCCGCCGCCGCCCCCTTCGCGGATCGAATCGATCGCGTTCTGGATCAGGTTCACCAGCACCTGCTGGATCTGCACCGCATCCGCGGGGACGCGGGGAACGTCTGCGCCGGCGGACAGGCGGGCGCGGACGCCGTGGCGGCTGAGCTCGGGCTTCATCAGCGCCAGCGCCTCGGCGACCAGGGCGCGCACGTCGCAGGGCGTCACGCCGGTCGATCGCTTCCGCATGAAGCCGCGGAGACGCTGGACGATCTGCCCGGCGCGATGGGACTGCTGGTGGATCTCCCCGAGCACGTCGCGCGCCTGGTCGGGCGTGAGCTTGCCGTCGCGGTGGAGCTGGATCGCCGCGCCGGCGAAGTTGGCGATCGCGGTCAGCGGCTGGTTGATCTCGTGCGCCAGGCCCGACGCGAGCTGGCTCAGGAGGCTCAGGCGCAGCAGGTGCGCCAGGTCCGCCTGTTGCCGACGGGCGGTCTCCTCCAGGGTGCGGCGGCGGTCCACGTCGATCACCACGCCGCTCATGCGCACCGCCCGCCCGTCGTCGCCGTACCAGAAACGCCCGCGGCCGGCGATCCAGTGAACCGAGCCGTCGGGCCACACGACGCGGTATTCGGCGTCGAACTCGCTGCGGGAATCCAGGGCGACCTGCATCGCCCGGTCGATCTCCGGCAGGTCTTCGGGATGGACGCACCGCGCGAAACGGGCATAGGTGCCGTCGAACTCGCCGGGCGCCAGCCCGAACAGCTTCGCGTGGTTGGCCTCCCAGAGGATGTGACCCGTCGACATGTCCCAGTCGAACACGCCCATGTGCCCCGCCGCCAGCGCCAGCTCCAGGCGCGTCTGGCTGTCGCGCAGCTCCTCGTCGGCACGCGCCTTGGCCAGCAAAGCCTCGTGCCGCGCCAGCACGTTGTGGATCGTGGACGGCAGGCGCCGGATGTGCGCCGGGCTCTTGATCACGTAGTCCCAGGCGCCCAGCTTGATCGCCTCGACCGCCACCTCCTCCGAGCCCGTGCCGGTCACGACGATGACGGGCAACTGCGGCTTGCTCGACTGCACGAGTCGGATCACCTGCAGTCCGGTGAAGCCCAGGATGTTGAAGTCGGTCAGGACCAGGTCGTAGTCGTCGCGCTCCAGCGCGGATTCGAACTGCTGGCGCGAGGCGGTCTCCGTCAGCGCGAAGCCCCCGTGCTCCTGTTCCAGCGCGTCGCGCACCAGGTCCCGGTCGAACTCCGAATCATCGACGTACAGGACGCGCACCGCGGGACGGGTCGCGACCGGCTGCTCAAGAAACATGGGCCACCTCCGGCGTGGCGCGTGCGACCGTCGTCGCCGGACCGACGTCCCCTGCCGGAAGGCAAACGGTGAACACGCTTCCGCGGCCGGGCTCGGATTCGACCTCGACCTGGCCGCCGAGCACGGCGACACATTTCTTGACCACGGCCAGGCCGATGCCGGTGCCCGGCACGTCTTCCTGGGCGTGCAGGCGCTGGAAGATGTTGAAGATCGCCTGGTGGTGTTCGGCGTCAATCCCGATGCCGTTGTCGGCGACGCGGATCAGGAGACGCTCGTCCTCGCGTTCACAGGTGACGCGGACGAGTGGCGGAACGCCCGGGCGGTGGTACGCGATCGCGTTCTCGATCAGGTTCGTGAGCACCTGGCGGAGCAGGGTGGGATCGCTGGCGATCGCGGGCGCCTGTTCGGGTAGGTCGATCGTGGCGCCGGCAAGCGCCGCGCGCGCCGCCAGGTCCGCCGACACCTCGTCGAGCAGCGCTGCCAGGTCCACCCGCCGGGGCGTGATGTCGCGGCGGCCGACCTTGGCATAATTGAGCAAGTCGTCGATCAGGCGGTTCATGTGGTCGCCGGCGCGGCGGATGTGACCGAGATACTTCTGCCCCCCCGGGGGCAGCGCCTGGGCGTGCCGGCGCGAGAGGATACCGGCGAACCCGCAGATCGCCCGCAGCGGGGCGCGCAGGTCGTGAGAGACCGAATAGGCGAACGACTCGAGCTCCTCGACGGCGCGGCGAAGCTGGGCCGTGCGGTCGTTCACCGCCCGCTCGAGGTCGGCATTGCGAAGGCGGTCGGCCTCGTGCAGTCGGGAGAGCTCGCAAAGCTGCTCCTCGATCTGCCGCTGCATCCGCTTGCGGCCGCTGAGGTCGCGGATGACGACGACCTGACCGGGGCCACCGCCCTCGAGCTCGACGCGTCCGGCGACGACCTCGGCGTCGAATGCGGCGCCGTCGCAGGCGATCCACCGCTCTTCGATCAGGTCCACGTGCGGCGCGCCGGCGACCAGCTCCGCGATCCGCTGCCGTGCGATCGCGTGGTAATCGGGGTGCACCAGCTCCTGCGCGGTCAGGCCGACCAGCTCGTCGGACGTTTGAGCGCGGAACAACCGGGCGGCGGCGGGGTTCGCATATTCGACCCGCTCGCCCCGGACCAACAGGATGCCGTAGGGGACAGTCTGCACCAGCGCCTCGAATCGTGCCTCGCTGGCCGCCAGGCTCCGGTCCGCCCGCGCCTTGAGGATGCCGACCAGCACGGCGGTGGCGGGGGCGCTGATCAACACGGTCGTCAGTCGAATCGCGTCTTCCAGGCTATAGTGGAACGCTTGCCCCGGCCGCGAATACGACAACATGACCGAGCCGCAAACGAGCACGGCGGCCGCCAGGCCTGACGGAAACCCGCCCAGGAACGCGCAACACGCCACCGCGAGGACGTAAAACACCCGCGGGTTCGGGATGTAAATGATGTTACGTGAGAACCACTCAAACACGCCCATGACGAGCAGGGCGGCAGCGGCTCCCATGCAGGCCTTAAGCCAAGGGGGACGCTTGGAGGACATTTAACGGAGCTTTTATCGGATAAAGGTATGAAAATGAAGCGGCAGGAGCACCTTTCCGGTCAAATCCGCGCAAGAATTGACCAAACTTCCGATTGTTTGACCTCCTTCCGCAATTTAAGCTCAATCTCACGTCACTTTCACTAAATGTCATGATTCGATGGATTTCCCGCGCCTCCACCACCACCTGCGACGGCCTCACCCGCCGGGACCTGCTCCACGCCGGAGCGCTGGGGGCGCTCGGGCTGACGCTCGGACATTTTGGCGCTCTTAAAGCACTGGGAGCGGTGAAGAAGGATCACGACGAACGCTCCTGCATCATGATCTTCAACTTGGGGGCTCCGAGCACCCTCGACCTGTTTGACCCCAAGCCCGACGCCCCGGCCGA
>DATBFY010000036.1:0-2590 GCA_036558265.1 Tepidisphaeraceae bacterium
GAGATGAAGGAGGAACACTACCGGCGCATCGCCTACGCCAATGTCCACTTCGTCGCCGCGACCCTGGCCGGCTGGAAGACCGACCGCGGACGCGTCTATATCAGCTACGGCCCGCCCGACGAGCTCGAGTCGCACCCCGACGCCGATCCTCCCAACGAGCAGTGGCTCTACCATCACATAGAAGGCATAGGCGACAACGTCATCATCGAGTTCACCGACCCCACCCGCCTGGGCGAATACCGCATGACGGCGGATCCGAATGGCGTGAAGGTGACGATGCCGCTGCCGGGACCCGGGCCGAATGTCTTCGTCGAGAACGTCGACTGGTCGGCAGTCCCCGCCGAAGTGCATCGCCCACGCGGCGCTGCGCCGAAGGCCACTCTGATCACGGTCCCCATCGATGGCGGTTCGGCCATTGTGTACATCCGCATCGCGACGTCCAAAGGGCAAACGGTGGCGGCCGCACAGGACCGCGTCGAGAACCGATCGCTGTACCACGCCGCTTTCGACCTGCCCCCCGGCTCGTATCGCGTGACCGTTGGGACGCGTCATATCGGCAGTACGGCGTCGCCCGCGACCCGTACCACCACGTTTGAAGTCCGCTAGCCCGCTAGCGGTAGAATAGGGTTCGAAATGAAACGAGCCCTCACCCTACTCACGTGCGCCGCCATGCTGGCGCTCACCGCCGCCGCGCAGGTCAAGATCACGCCCGGCGCCGAGAAGGTCACGGTCGAAATCGACGGTAAGCCCTTCACCGATTTCTACGCCGCCGGCGGCACGGTCACCAAGCCGTACCTATGGCCGCTGCGCGCCGCCACCGGCACGTACGTCACGCGCATGTGGCCCATGGAAAAAGTCGAGGAGGAGGCCGCCATCACGCGGCCCGACCACCAGCACCAGCGCGGCCTCTGGTTCGCCCATGACGATGTGAACAAGCTCGACTTCTGGAACAACGAGGCGTCCTACACCACGCCCAACCGCGGCAAGATCGTCCTGCAAAAAATGGGCGAAGTGAAAAGCGGCAAGAACTCCGGCTCGATCGCAGCGACCTTCCAGTGGATGCCGATGAACGGCGGCGAGCCCCTCGTCACCGAATCGCGGGTGATGACGTTCTACTCCAGCCCTACCGAGCGCACCATCGATCTCGACATCACCCTCACCGCCGACCAGAAGGTCAAGTTCGGCGACAGCAAGGACGGCACGCTCGGCATGCGTCTGCGTCCTGTGCTCAACGAGAGCAAGCCTACCGGGGTCCCGCGCGACGTGGACTACAAGGTTACCGGCAAACTCACCAACGCCGACGGCCTGGTCGGCGAAAAAGAGTTGTGGGGCAAGCCGTCCAACTGGTGCGACTATTCGGGCGAAATCAATGGCGAAAAAGTGGGGATCGCCATCCTGGACCATCCTACCAATCCGCACCACCCCGTGCGCTGGCACGCCCGCGGTTACGGACTCTTCGCCGCCAATCCGTTCGGCCTCGCCGCCTTCACCAACGACAAGTCGCAGGACGGTTCCATCAGCCTCGATCCCGGCCAGAAGCTGCGTTTTCGCTATCGGATCATCATCCACCCGGGCGACGCTCAGAGCGCCAACCTGGCCGCGGCCTACGACAAGTACGTGAAGGCGAAGTAGCGCCTATTCACCCAGCTTGGGAAACATCGCGCGATCGAGGACGTTCTTCGTGACTTCTTCCATGGTGAGATACTTGTCCGCGACCCGGTCGCGGAAGTAGAGCTTGCCCCCCGGCAGGAGGCCGACCTCGATCATGAATGGCTCGTCGCCGCGCTCGACCTTCAGTCCCGGCAGTTCGGGTACGGTCGTGACCTCCACCTTGGCCCGCGATTGCCACTTGCCGTCGACCTCGTCGCGCACCGTGACCCTGAGTTTGTGGGGCATGCACACGATGTCTGCGGCCTGCGGGCCGAACGCCTCGGCGTAGCTCTTGATGCAGACCTGCAGTTCTTGTCCGACTTCCTCGAGCGCGCGCGGCAGCCGCTCGAGCGTCGCCTGCTCTTTTTTGCGGCGGTCCTTCTCCTCCGAAATCCGCATTTGCAGCCACTGAAACATAGGTAGTGAAACCTATGGTAGCAGTGACCGCCACCAGGGGCGCGGCGCTTCGACGCCTTCAAGAATCCAGATCTCCTGGCGCGGGCGAAGTATCGTGTAGATGACGCTCTTGCCGTCGGCAGTCAGCGACGCGCGCAGTCCCGGATTCAGACTGGAGTACGGTTGCAATCCGGCCAGATCGCGCAGCTTGCGATCACGCCCGGCGGCGATGTCGATGGCGAACAGCGCGGGCGGGTCGAGCCGCGCCTGGTAGAGCGTCTTCCCGTCGGGCGCCCAGGCGAACGCGCCGGGGTAGGGCGGGAGCGCGCGTGTGGTCTTGCCGTCAGGGCTGATCAGCTTCGGCCTCCAGTTCTCGTCGTGATAGGCGATCCATTCGCCGGTGGGCGACCATTCGGGCAAGGCGGCTCCCCCCGCCTTGGCGAGCAGGACGGGAGGTTCACCCGCGCCGGGCCGCACTTTCAGCAAATTCAGCGAGGAACTGGTGGGCTGATAGAACGCCAGCCACGCGCCGTCCGGCGACCAG
>DATBFY010000037.1:0-3390 GCA_036558265.1 Tepidisphaeraceae bacterium
CCGCCGCAGGATCCGGCCCAGTTCACCAAGGGCGGGCCCGCGCATTGGAAGGAGCCGGTCCAGGTCCATGGGCGGCTGGCCGTCAGTCCCGCGTCCACCGCGGATGCCGCTTATGTCGTCGATACGCTTCCGCTGCCGGAGGAGAATCCCTGGTCGGCGTGGATGCGCGCGACCGGGTTCGATTTCTTCGCCGACGGGAAATCGGCGGCGCTTTGTACGTGGAACGGCGACGTGTGGATCGTCTCCGGCATCGACGCATCGCTTTCGAATCTCACCTGGCGGCGCTTTGCCACCGGACTTTACGAGCCGCTGGGTTTGCGGATCGTGAACGATACTGTTTACGTCCTGGGGCGCGACCAGATCACGCGCCTGCATGACCTCAACGGCGATGGCGAGGCCGACTTTTACGAGAACTTCAACAACGACGGCCTGACGGGTCACGGGTATCACCTCTTCAAGTTCGACCTGCAGACGGATGCGGCCGGGAACTTCTACTACATCAACTGCGGGGCCTGGGCGACGACGGAGCTGTTTCCGGGTTATTCGACGATCTGCAAGGTTTCGCCCGATGGTTCGAAGCTTGAATATCTCAACCGCGGCTTTCGCGCGCCCAACGGCATGGCCGTCGGCCCGGAGGGCCAGATCGTCTGCGCCGACAACCAGGGGCATTGGACGCCGACGTCGAAGATCAACTACATCCCGGCCGGCAAGCGCGATGGGTTTTACGGATTCCCGTTCGACCCGCGCGTGGAGAAGGTCTTTGACGTGAAGAAGTACTATCCCGACGGTCTGCCCAGGACGTTCGAGCCGCCGCTTTGCTGGATCCCGTATGTGCTGGACAACTCATCCGGCGGCCAGACGTTCGTTACCGACGACCGCTGGGGGCCGTTCAAGGGGAACATCCTTCACAGCAGCTATGGCAAGTCGTCCCTGTTCATGGTGATGCCGCAACTCGTCGGCGAGGTGGCGCAGGGGGGCGTATGGCGGTTCGGGCTGGCGTTCGAATCCGGCATCATGCGGCTGCGCTTCAATCCGGCGGACGGGCAGCTTTACGCGTGCGGGATGCGCGGGTGGCAGACCAGCGGCAATCGAGATGGGTGCCTGCAGCGCGTCCGTTACACGGGCAAGCCGGTGTACCAGCCGAAGGATCTGCGGGCGACGAGCAAGGGGCTGTCGATCACCTTTACCGACGCGCTCGACCCCGCCACGGCGAACGATACTGGCAGTTACGACGTGCAGCAGTGGCAGTACCACTGGTCGGCCGAGTACGGCAGCCCGGAGTATTCGGTGGAGCGGCCGACGAAGAAGGGGCATGATACGGTGGATGTGAAATCGGCACGGCTTGGGGCGGATGGCAAAACCGTGTTGCTTGAAATCCCGACGATCGCGCCGGTGATGCAGATGGAGGTGAGTTACAAGCTTAAGGCGCGGGATGGGCACAATGTTGAGGGGGCGATCTACAACACGATCAACCGGTTGCGGTAGCTGAAATCAAAATGCACCGCAGAGAACGTCGAGGAGCGCTGAGAGCGGCCGCTCACTCGATGCGCGCGTCGCGATGATCGTCATCCTGAGGGAGTTTCAACGACCGAAGGATCTTGCCCAGAATGAACGTTCCGTTCCGTTCCCGGCCAGATCCTTCGTCGGTAAAACCTCCTCAGGATGACGTCGCTTCGATAACCGGTGGGCGTAAGCGGGCAAGTAGGTAGGTTCCGCTGTCCGGAACACGACGCCGACATCTATTGGTAAGATGATGAATCGCAGCATCGGAGTGATCCGTGAACGAGCGATATTTTGCATGCACCGATTGCCGGGTCTACGTCGGTGCGGGCTACAGATGGTGCTATTGGCAGTTGGAACATCCCGGCGTCGTCCGTTTGGGGGATGACGTTGACGTTCAGCGTGTGCTCGATCATGCGCCCTATTGGAATCCGCCCAGGTGCGCGGAATCGGCCTGTCTACACGAAGAGGTCTTCCCCACCGTCCGCGAGTTCTTCCGGCTGCACGGCGGACACTTAATTGTCTACTGGGAGGGCAACCACAAACCTGAGAACGTCTTCATAGGCTGGCTCGAACTCGGCCCATCTCCGTATCCGTCCCCGCGATACTTCGCGGAGGTCCGGGGAATGCGGAGCTGGGCCGACGTTTTAAGAGAGGCAGACGGGCGCGCCTGGGCATTGGGGAACGAGCAACAACGTGAGCGATTCCGCAAGGCCTTCGAGGAGTACTGTGCGATCTTCCGCAGGAGGTGAGACCGATGCCATCGCTCACGTGCTGGTGCGGCGAGATAATTCGCGAGGATGGTGACCGTCCGAATTGCGGGCACGTCCTGTGGGACAACGCCGCTGGGTTCTACGATCGCGTCGCGTCCGAACTGTTGTCCTTCGTTCAAGCACAGGCTGGCGGCAGGGCCGGGGCGTGGGTGAAGGAGCACTTCGAGGAGTCGATCGCGCCGTACGAGATGACGGCCGGCGAGGCCGCCGAATCCATCGTCTATCAGGTGAGCGAAGGGTTCTGCTCCGGCATTTATCGATGTCCCAAGTGCGGACGGATTCACATCCAGGTGCTGGGGAAGCAGAACAAATGGGAATCATTTGTGCCGGAGCGGCGCACCTCGGACGAATGAGTCGCCTCGTATGTAGGTTCCGCTGTGCGGAACGTTGTTGCCCTGATCACGCGGAACGTTCCGCACAGCGGAACCTACGAGAAGACACGGGCGGGCCGCCCGTGCCACGTGCGTCCGGGCGAGGGGACCGGATCACGGCCTGGTCGATCTGGACGCGGGGCGCGTGGTCGATTGGGTGGTCGTGGGCGGTGTGATGTTCCCCGTCTTCAAGTCCTCGATCACCGCCCGCACGGCGTCCGCGGGGATCGCGTAGCTTTCGACCCGGCCGGCGCGGGCGATGTTGATGCCGATGGCCTTGCCGTCCAGGTCCACGACCGGGCCGCCGCAGTCGATGGGGCGGAGGACCAGGTCGTGTTGGAGGATCTGGGCGAAGCCGCCGCGGCGGTCGGACAGCTCGCTGCCCATGCGGTTCTGGTAGTCGCGGCGTTCGAAGCCGGGGTCGGCGGGGCGCTTGTCGAGCGAGACCTTCAATTCCATCGCCTCGCCCTTGCGGCGGAGCTTGATCGCGACGACGTCGCCGGGCTTGTGGTGCTGGATCGTGTTGACCATCGATTCGGAGTCGATGATCGGCATCTCGGCGATGTGGGTGACGACGTCATCGGCCTTGAGGCCGGCCTTGTCGGCGGCGCTGTTGGGCATCACGCGGAGGATGCGCGCCCCGCCCTGATCTTCCTCGAGCTGCACGCCCAGGTAGCCGGCGTTGGCGGGGGGCGTAGGGGGCGGGAGGTCGCGCGGGCGGACGGTGCGGGCGGCGACGCTCAGCA
>DATBFY010000038.1:0-4600 GCA_036558265.1 Tepidisphaeraceae bacterium
CCCCGCTCCGCTCGACGGACTTCGCCTCGCCGGTCGCGACCGAAGTTTCCGCCGCCGCCACCCCCCGCGCCCACGCCGGTTTCCAATCCTTTAGATCCGCCAGTCTTCCCGGCAGCGCCCGGCTCGCCTCCTTCAAGAGCGGCGGCAGCACGTCCTCGCCGTGCGACCGCAGCATCACGATCAATCCCGGGAGCCAAGGCATCAGCAGTTCTTCCGGCAATCGCGCGAACGCCTTGCCCGTCAGCTCGACCACCAGTGGCCCGGCGAGCGGCGTGAACTTCAGCGCCAGCAGATGCCCGTTCAGGTACGCCGGCATCGACGACACCGTCATCGAGTTGTCCAGCAGCTCGTCGAAGAACTGACGGATCGAATCCACGGTGCGCATCCCGAGCAGCCACTCGGCCGTCCACAAGAGGCCCATCTTGTTCGGATCCTGGGTGACCGGCCCGGCCTGGCCGACCGCGATCGCGAGCTGGCTCCGCTGGCACCCCAGCGACAGCGCCAGGCTCTCCAGCGTGAACACGAATGCCAGCGACGCCGCCACCTGCTCCGGGGTCGTCCCGCGATCGGCGAATGCGCCCGGCAGCAGCGTGGTGTAATGGGCATAGCCGGTGGTCACGAACGATTTGATCCACTCCGGCAGACCCGCCGCCGTCGAGCGGAAGTAATGGATCAACCGCCGCGCCCGCTCGAAGATCTGCGGCGCCGTCTGCGCGCCGGTCTCGCGAACCAGGAGGCCCACCGCGTGCAGTCCGATCTCCTCCGCCAGGCGAGGACTCCCGAGGAACAGCAGACACTCCTCAACGGCCGCCAGCGCCGCCACCGTGTCCGCGTCCGGCCCGAACGCCTTGGTGCGAAGCCGCTTCTCCAGCACCTGCTCGACCGTCACTCCTTCGTATCCCAGCGTGATGATCGGCGTCTGGTTGCGACCGATGTAGACCTCCCATGACTCCTGGATCGGCGTCTGCCCGAGCACCTTCTCCCCCATGATCGGCTTCACCGTCGTCGGCCCCAGCAAGTAGAAGAGTTTCCAAAGCAGGTCGGAACAGGCGAGCAATTCGGGTCGTTTCCGCAGGTTCATGAGGGCCCGCTGTACCGTCGTCGCCTGCAGGTTCAATCCGAGCGGCGAGAGACGGTCGTAGACGTTCTGCGCCAGCGCCGGCAGCGACGTCTTTCCCACCTGCCCCACGCGATCGCCGCCCAGCAGGATATCGCACAGCCGCGGGATGTCCCGCTTCTTGGGCGTGCGATCTTTCTCCAGGCACGTGACCGCCGCGTCGCGGAAGTCGTAAGGGGTGGGCGTCGTGCGGTTGCGAAGCTGCGCCAGCAGCACCGCCGAGTGATACACCGCGATCGCGTCCGCCGTGCTCGAAACGTACCCGTTCCGCCGCGCCAGGTTCACGATCCCCACGCACCACCCAAGGAGCTGTTCGTGATCCTCCTCCGCCAGCGCGTACGGTTTGGTGAGATACTCGAGTAACTGCGCCGGATCCGCCGCGGCAGCCTGTGGTTTCCCGCTCACCGTCTCCCCAGTCCGCGTCGCGCCCTTGTTCTTCGATCCCTTCCCCATCGTGAACGGCTTCAGGTTCAACGCCCGCTTGCTCTTGTCCCAATGCGCCTCCGACAGCGTCACCGTCCCCGGTGGGAATTTGAACTGCCAGTCGATCGCCCGGTAACTCGACGGCAGCAGCCCGTACATCCAGGCCGTATCACTCCGCGGCGGGATCTCCCATCGCGCCGGACTCTTCGCCCCATATTCCTCGACGTCGCTGACCGCATGAATTGCCCCGCAGATGTGCAGCGCCTCCCCCGGCGCGATACGATGCTCGTTCAAATAATCCTTCATCCGCGTCCACATGAACCGCTCGCGCAGGCGATCCGTCTGGGTGTCCTCGTCCTTCCGGCCCAGCCGTCGCAACAGGCTCGCCACCAGGCACATCACCTGCCGGTAGGTCGGATAATCCGCCGTCAGCAGCGGCTGCTCGACATATCGATCCCACCACTCGGCGAAATACTTCACCCGCGCATTCTTCAGCAAAAACTCCCGGAACAGCCCAAACGTCGGCTCGATCGCCCCCACCTCCACCCCCACCGCCGCCCCGTGCGTCGGCGGGCTCGCGCTCGGCTCTGATTCCTCCTCCTCGCCCTCCTCCCCCGCCGGCAGGTCGTCCGGCTCGGCCTCGTCGTCCGGCAGGTGTTTCTCCAGCTCCTCCTCCGTCTGCGGCATCCACTGGAAGACGAGATCGACGCTCCGATCGACGAAGACCATCTTCGTCCCCGGGTTCTCCATGCAGTACGCGATCGCCTGGTACTCCGCCGAGAACTCCGTCAGAGGCGCCACCACGCTCAGCGGCGTCCAGCTCTTCGGAAAGGTGTCGCTCCTGCTCGCGAACGCCTGCAGCGCCACCGGCAGCTTGCAGTCGCGCAGCTTCTCCAGCACCGGCAAGAGATCCTCGCACAACTCAAGAAAGATCACCTTGGGCGCCGGCCCGTCGCGAAGCCGTCGCACCATCTGCACCGCCGCCGCCGGCGAATGATGACAGACCGGAAAGATCTCCAGAGGCTCGGCGGCGGGCCGCTCGACGTCGGCGACCATCGCGGACAGGAGTTCTCCCAGCGAGTTCGCTCCCTCCCCCGCGAACGCCTCTGCCGCCGCCAGGAGTTGATCCCGCAGTGCGCCGAACCCGGGGCGTGCTTGACGATAAGTCTTGGCCATGGCCGTGGTTACCTCATGGTCACTTCATCTGGGCCATCGCGTCCTTGCCTCCCTCCAGGAACCCGGCCCAATCCCCTTTCTCCCCCTTGGCCTTCTTCTCCACGACGCTGTGCCAGAACTTGTTCAGGACTGAGACGTCCTCCGGGATCCGCCGCACGAGGGTGCCGACCAGCGACCTTGCCAGCGTGTAGGGCTCGAGCTTGGACTTGCCGAAGAATATGCCGTGCAGCACGGCGTCCTCCAGCACGCCGATCTGCTCGGCCGTGGAGAGGCTTGACTCCAGCTTCGCCTCCTCGCTCCCCGCCGCCTCCATCGCCTGGCGCATGTCCGCAAACGTCTGCAACAAAATGTCCAACAGCGCCGGCGGCAGCTCCACCTCGAACTGGCTCCGGGCGAGCAGTTCCTTCGTGCGGAACAGGACGATCTCCCGCTCGGTTTTCTTGTTGGTCACCACCGGGATCTGAACGAAGTTGAACCGGCGCTTGAGCGCCGTCGATAGTTCGTTCACGCCGCGATCCCGGCTGTTGGCCGTTGCGATGATGTTGAACCCCAGCTCGGCGAAGACGATCCCGGCCCCGCCCGACAACTCGGGCACCGAGATGTACTTTTCCGACAGCAAGGAGATCAGCGCGTCCTGCACATCCGATGTACAGCGCGTCAGCTCCTCGAACCGACCCGTCTCGCCCCGTTTCATCGCCGTCATGATCGGCGAGGGGATCATCGACTCCTTCGACTGCCCCGACGCGATCACCATCGCCACGTTCCAGGAGTACTTGATCTGGTCCTCGGTGGTCCCCGCGGTTCCCTGCACGACGTGCGTCGAGTTCCCGCATACCGCGGCTGCCAGCAGCTCGGCCAGCCAGCTCTTGCCCGTCCCCGGATCGCCGATCAGCAGGAGCCCGCGGTCCGATGCCAGCGTCACGATCGCCCGCTCCACCAGGCTCGGGTCGCCATAAAACTTCTGCACGATGGGCCGATCCAGCTTGTCGCCCGGCTGCGACCCGAGCACGAACAGCCGGATCATCTGCGGCGATAGTCGCCACGTGAATGGCCGTGGGAACTTGTCCGCCCCCGCCAGGTACGCCAGCTCATCGGCGTATTTGACCTCGGCCGGCTGCCGCAGGAACGTCTCCGCGGCCGCCTTGCCATTGCCATTCCCGTTCTCGTTGGACGATTCGCCGCCCGAAGCTTTCCGTGCCATGAGTCGTTCCTCCGCGTCGTCTCTCCGCTTTAGAGCAGGTTCTTGAGTTCCTCGATCAGCTTCTTGATGTTCCCGGTCAAAATGGGCGTGCGCAGTTCCTTCAGCCGCGTGCGGAACCAGTCGTTCACCGAGAAATACCCCGAGCTGGTCACCGCCCCCACCGGGATGAAGTGAACGCCCGAATCCTTCAGCCCCTTGATCGTGTCCATCAGCGGCTGATTGTCGCCCCCTTCGAAGAAATCCGAGATCAGCACCACCGCCGTGTTCCGCGGCTCTTCGATCTTTTCCGCCGCGGCCAGCAAGGCTTGACGGATCAGCGTCCCCCCGCCCAGCTCGGTGCGCAACAGCACCTCGAACGGGTCGTGGACGTAGGGCGTCAGGTCCAGCACCCGGGTGTCGAACGCCATCAGGTGCATGTCCACCCGCGGCAGCGTCGCGAAGATCGACGCCAGGATCGTGCACTGCACCATCGCGTCCACCATCGATCCGCTCTGGTCCACCACCACGATCATCCGGATCGGCGTGCTCTTCTTGGCCGTATGACGGTAGTAAAGCTGATCGACGTACAGCCGGCCATCGCGCGGGTTGTAGTTCGTCAGGTTCCGCCAGACCGTGCGCTTCAGATCGAGATTGCGGAACACCCGCTTTGGCGGCACCGACCGATCGATCCGCCCCCGCACCGC
>DATBFY010000039.1:0-4320 GCA_036558265.1 Tepidisphaeraceae bacterium
CGTCCGCGTGTCGCTATGTGCGAACGTCATGATCGGCGCAGCATTAGCGCCGCAACCGCCAGCAGCGACAGGCTCGCCGGCTCGGGGACCGCCGCTTCGACCAGGTAACGGTCTGCGGTATCATGAAAGACTCCACTTCGCGGCGCGCGGACCGTGTGCCGCCGGGCGGTGCCCGGCCGGTGAGGAGCTTGCCTGGCGGTAAGCCTCACCGGCCGCTTTGTTATTGCGATTGCTGCGGTTCTCCTTCAGTCCATCCGGTTATTTGCGCTTTTCGCTGGATTTCCCTGGTCGATTTCAGAACGGCGATGGGGTACGAGTACCGGATCTGGCCATCGTTCATTTGCGGCTGAAGGCCCATCGCGTCGTCAGTTAGCGACTGTTCGAACATGCGGCGAATTGCCGCCTTGTCTGTCTCGCCGTTGGTTGGGAAGGAGCTGTCGAGCACGGCCTCCAGGGGGAATTCGATGCGATGGGAAGTTATTTCCGGTTCGGCGAGTCCGGCGCGCGCGAAGAGTTTGGTTAACTCAATGGCCGAGCGAGCACGCACGTGCGATGGATCGCGCAATCGCTCCATTTGGTTCAGGGCCAGGGCTTGGCTTAGGTCGGCGGGGGCGGCCACGTCGATGACGACCACGCGGCCCGCCGGCCGGCAGACGCGCGTCATCTCGACGAGGACTTCCAGGGGGTTCGTCAGGTGATGGAACGCGTATCGCGATAACACGACGCTGAAGGACTCGTCGGCGAACGGCAGGGATCGGACGTCGCCAACGTGCCAGGTCACGTTTTCCAGGCCTTGGCGCCGCCGCAAATCCCTGGCGCGGTCGATCATGGCCGGCGTGATATCGATGCCGGTGGCGTGCCGCGCGACGCTGGCGCACGCACAGGTGAGGATGCCCGGCCCGCAGGCGACGTCGAGCACGTCGTCATTCCCATTGATGCCTGCGAACCGGATCATCCGTTGCAGCGCCGCTTCGTCCTGGATCGCCGGCGATTCGGCAAAACACGCCGCCTGCCTCGTGAACTGGTCGATCGTTTGGTGCTGATGGCTCGGCATGGGAGGATTCCCTGGCGGTGTAAGCTCACCGCGGCCCGAAGTCGCTGCGGTCCCACCCCGTGGCGCGCACTTCTTCTTCGGCGATCGACGCGACGTTGACGTTCGCCCGCAGCCGGTACAGTATTGCGCGCAGGGCGAACGTGTACCGCGCGATCGTCGCGCCGGTGGGGTGCCCGCGGTTGTAGCGGCGGCGGAACATCTCCACGAACAGGTCGATGCCCCCCCGGAAGTCCGCCTCGTCGCCGAAGTCGAACGGCCTCCCGCTCGCCCGCGCCCGCCAACTCCACTCGGCGTACTCGTCATGCAGGCGCAGCCGCTCGGCGTCGGCGGGGTCGTCGCCGATCACTGACCACTCCTTCAGCACGGCGACCCGATCCTCGCGCCGCCCCGTCGTTATCGGGCGGTCCGTCTTGCGGAACAGGTCCCACAGCCCGTCGTCCAGTTCGACCATGCACCCGAAGTCGATCACGCCCAGCCGCCCGTCGTCCATGAACAGGAAGTTGCCCGGGTGCAGGTCCACGTACAGCAGGCGGCCGGCGTAGAGCATGCGGTACCACGCGCGGAGCATCTTCTCGGCGAACGCGTCGCGCAGCGGCTGCGGCGGGCCCGAGGCGAGGAACTGCGCCAGGTGCACGCCGCCCAGCCGCTCCATCGTCAGGACCCGGCCGGTGGAGTGCTCGGGGTACACGCGGGGGACGACGATCCCCTCGTCGTCGCGGAACAGCGACCCGGCCTTCTGCAGCACGGCCGCCTCGCGCCGGTAATCCGTCTCCTGTCCGATGCGCAAGCGCAGGTCGTCGAACTGCTCGCGCGTGTTCTCCCAGTCCGCGCTCAGCCGCGACGGCAGCATGAACAGCATCAGGTTCGCGAAGTCCTCCCGGATCGTGCGGGCGATGCCGGGGTACTGCACTTTGACCGCCGCCTCGACGCCGCTCTTCAGCCGCGCCCGGTGCACCTGCCCGAGCGACGCCGCCGCGAACGCGCGCGTGTCGAACGACGCGAACACGTTCTCCGGGTCGTCCCCCAGCTCGTTGAACACCATCTCCTTCAAGAGCGCCCAGTGCATCGGCGGGGCCGAGAAGTGCAGCCGCTCCAGCGCCGCGACGAACTCCGCCGGCACGACGTCCGGGAAGTTCCCCAGCGCCTGCCCGATCTTCATCGTCGCGCCGCGGAGGTACGCCATCGAGTCGAGCACGCGCGCCGCCGTCCGCCAGTGCGCCTCCGCCAGCATCCGCTCCCGCTCGCCGGCATTCGCGAACCACCCGCGCACCCAGTAGAACAAATACGCCGCGGCGATCTTCGCTTGAAGCGTGCCCAACAGTCCCAGTCGCCGGAGCCTGCCGACCGGCACCGGGCGCAGCGACGACTCCGCGATCGAGGTGGGGGTTTCCGCTTCAACGTCCACGCCCGGTTCGGGCAATGCCTTCATCAGTGCGGCGACGGTGGGCATGGGTGGCTCCTTATCGTTCCTTGGCTGCCGGATGCGTGCGCAGCCATCCGACGAACATGTTGAGCGAGTCGTCGATCAGCGCGAGGGTGTCTTCCTCATTCGGCGATTCGTCGCTCGCCCAGAAGACGAGCACGCCGGTAAACAGCGTCCAGTAGAGTTGAAGCGCCGTGGAGGGGAGTTCGCCCAAGCCGTGTCCGGCCGCCAGTGCCGCGACGGCCTCGAGGTGCCCGGAGCGCAGGGACGTCGCGTCGTCCTCATCGGCGCCCGTGGCCAGTGGGCTCAGCGACGTTTCGAGCAGGATCGGGAGGTGTTTGCGGAGCGGCTTGAGCTTGCGCAAGCTCGTCGCGATGACGCAGAACAGCGCTTCTTCCACCGACTCGGCCCGGCCGCCGTCCGGCCGCGTTCCCTCGCCCGCCTGGGTCACCGCCTCCCTGGCGAGGCAGGCGACGATCGCCTCCTTGGTCGGAAAGTAGTTGAACAGGGTCCCGCTGGCGATGCCGGCCGCGCGGGCGATGTCGCGGGTCGCGGTCGCATCGTAGCCGCGGTCCGCGAAGAGCCCCCGGGCGGTATCCAGGATCCGTTGTCGGGTAGCAGCCTTGGTTTGTGCGGTGACTCGCATGAGGCGCCGGTCCACCCGTGTGTTCGACCCTCGTTCCTAATGTGAACGTGCTCATAATATCCGGACAAAACGGGTCGGTCAACCACAAAATGACCGCGCTCATAAAAAATGGCTCCGCAAGCGGCCTCGGCGGCGTGGCGAGCTCAGTCGGTTTCCCATCGGAATCTCGCCAACGCAATGGTGGCGAAGACGGCGGAGAAGGTGAGGAGGGCAATGGAGGGGGTGAGGGCGTCGGTAAAGGCGCGCCCGCGCCAGGTCATCGCGTCGAGCCCGTCGATGGACCAGCGGGAGGGAAGGATGACGCCGAACCGCTGGACGATTCTGGGCATCATGAAGGAGGGAAACCAGGCGCCGCTGAGCATGACGATGATCAGCACGCCGAGGATGGCAAAGCCACGGCTTTGTTGCTCGGTCTTGCCGATTGTGGCGATGAGCAGGCCGAAAGTGGCGGACATGAGGGCGGTCATGATGGTGATCAGGAGGAAGCCGGGGATGCTGCCGTGGATACGAATGCCGTAGACGAGGACACCGAAGAGCATGACGGCGGCGGCGATGAGGAGGCAGATGAGGGTGCCGCTGGCGATATGGGCCGAGAGGAGGGTGATGCGCGAAAGAGGGGCAGCGCGCAAGCGTTTCCAGATGCCACGGGAGCGATCCCGGAGGAGATTCATGGCGGCTTCGACGGCGAAGAAGAGGACTCCCTGGATGGTCATGCCGGCAAAGACGTGGGCGACGGTGGCGTTTTTGATGTTGGCCGAGTTTTTGCCGCCGGCGCCCCCGATGGGTTCGGCGACGAGCTTGAAGGGGGCGGTAAGGCCGGAGGCGCCCAAGGGGGAGGGTGCGGTGGCGGAGGGGGCGGTGGAGGGTGTGTTGTCGGTGTAGAAGCGGTCGAGGCCGGCGAACAGCGCGCGCAGGGCAAGTTTCTGGGAGAGGCTGAGACGGCCGGTGGATTCGATGCGCTCGATGTTGGCCTGCGCGGTATTGCGCCAGTTCTCAGCGCTGAACGCTTCGCGGACGATGGTCTGGATGCCGGATTGGAGGAGGCCGCCGCGGACAACCTGGAGCTCGATGCGCTTGGAGGGATCGTAGATGATGCGGACTTCGGGTTTGTCGGGGGAGAAGAGGGAGGTGGTGGTGCGCCGGGAGAAACCCGGCGGAATGAAGATGGCAGCACTGTATGTGCCGGTGGTGACGCTG
>DATBFY010000040.1:0-4245 GCA_036558265.1 Tepidisphaeraceae bacterium
CACGTTGGGTGGGACCATCTCCCGGCTGACCGCCCACTTGAACAGCCGCTTGATGCGGCCGACCTGGTTGTTGATGTTCTTGCGGGCCCACCCCAGATCGATCATCCGCTGGCGGACGGCGGTCAGGCAGAGCGGCCCGAACGACGCGGCCGACGTGTGCCCGTAAAGATCCTGCAGCGGCTTGAGGGCGTACTTGGTGGCCGAGAGCTCGCCGGTCGGCCGTCCGTCCTTGCGGTAGTAGACCTTGGCGAACTTCCAGTACGCCAGGATCAACTCGTTCACCGTCAGCGCCGCCTTCGCGGCGCCACCCCCGAGGCCGCACACCTGCCGGCCGTTGGCGACCCACTCGGCGATCAGCCGATCGTATTCCTTGCGGCTTTCGGTCGACCCGTGGGGGCCCAGGAGGAAGTCCTTGCCGTTGAGCGTGACGACGGCCTTGCCGGACTGTTTGTGCCGCCGATAGGAGGGCACCTGATTGTCGCGTAATTTCGGCATGAAGCAAAGCTCCCAAAACGAGTTAGCGAAAAACGGAAGCTTCCGTTTTCCGGACAGCGTCTTGGGCCGCTCTGCCGACCTCCGGCAGGTACGCTAAACGTTGCGTTCAGCCCGTGTTATCGAACATTCGGGGCGACAGGATTTGAACCTGCGGCCTCCTGGACCCAAACCAGGCGCTCTAGCCAAGCTGAGCTACGCCCCGTGACCCCCGCATCTTAGCAACACGTCCGCCAACCCGCCATCTGACCGAAACGCCCTCGATTGCAGTCTTGATTCGATCACACGACCGCTTGACCCCACGCGCCGCCCATCGAAGATGCCTAGCGCATGATCTTCACCTATCGCCGCCTTCGTACCCTCACCGCCATCATCACGCTCGCCACCGCATGCATGTGCTCGTGTCGGGCCGGCGCACAACCGCGCCCCGCCACCCCAACGCGCCCCAACGTCGTCCTCATCCTCGCCGACGACATGGGATACTCCGACCTCGGCTGCTACGGCTCTGAGATCGCCACCCCCAACATCGACCGCCTCGCCCACGACGGCGTCCGCTTCACCCAGTTCTACAACCAGGCACGCTGCTGTCCCTCCCGTGCCGCCCTGCTGACCGGCCGGTACCCGCACCAGGTGGGCATCGGCGCGATGATCGACGACTACGCCAAGTGGATCCGCGATGCCGCCAACCGTCCGTCCTATTCCGACCACCTTGCCACCGATAGCCCGACCCTGCCCGAGCTCCTCCGCGGCGCCGGCTACCGCACCCTGATGTGCGGCAAGTGGCACCTGGGGTACCGCCCGGCGGAGTGGCCCGTCCATCGCGGCTTCGATCGATCGTTCGCGCTGATCCCGGGCGCTATGAATTATTATGGCGGTGACTCCGGAAACGGTCCGCGGGCGCCGATGGCGCTCGACGACCAGCCCTTCACCCCCCCGCACGACGGCTTCTACTCCACCGACGCGTTTGCCGACCGCGCAATCGAATTCCTGAATGAGGCCAAATCGAAGGGAGCGCCGTTCTTTCTCTACCTCGCGTTCAACGCGCCCCATTGGCCCCTCCAGGCGCCCGCCGAGGACATTCAGAAGTACAAGGACACGTACGACGCCGGCTGGCAGTCGATCCGCCAGGGCCGGCTTCGTCGCATGGTTGACCTGGGCATCGTCCCGACGGGATCGACCATGGCGCCGATGGACCGCGGCCGGCAAAAGCCATGGAACCAGCTCACCGACGCCCAGCGCCGCGAGTGGTCGCTTCGCATGAGCATCTACGCCGCCCAGGTGAGCCGCCTGGATCGCAACGTCGGCCGGGTGCTCGATGGACTCGATCGCCTGGGCGTCGCGAGCGACACGCTGGTCCTGTTCATCTCCGATAACGGCGGCGCGGCCGAGGACCCGCACCGCAGCACCGCCGGTGCAACCCTGGGCACCCGCGATTCGTTCTGGGGATACGCCCGCCCCTGGGCGACCGTCAGCAATACGCCGTGGCGACTTCATAAGACGACCGCTTATGAGGGCGGCATCAGCACCCCCGCCATCGCCCGCTGGCCCGCCGGCATCCCGGCCGATGCCCACGGCCGGCTCGTGCGCGAACCGGCCCACCTGATCGACATCATGCCCACCCTGCTTGCCCTGGCCGGCGCGACGTACCCGGTGACCGCCCAGCGGCACATGGAGGGCCAGGACATCCTCCCGATGATCAAGGGCCAACCCGGGCAAGCTGACCGCACCTTCCGCTGGGAACACGAGGGCAACCGCGCGATCCGCAAGGGCAAGTGGAAGCTGGTCATGCTGGGCAGCTCGAAGAACGGTTGGGAGCTGTACGACATCGACGCCGATCGCATCGAGTCTCACAATCTCGCCGCCGATCATCCCGACATCGTGCAGGACCTGGGCGCCGAATACGACCGTTGGGCCCAGCGCTGCGGCGTGGTTCCATGGCCGCAGATCACCGCCAAACGCCCCGCCGCCACGAAGCCCGCCGCCGCCGCTAGGTGAGTGCTTGTGCGAACCGGCGCAGGTTCAACGGACTTCATCGTCGTCGCCTTGGCCGGGGCCGACGCAATCCCGGCCATAACGGCGGACAACGCCGGGATCGCCGCCGGCGCCGCCACTCCCGTCCTGTAATTCTGCGCCAGCACGACCAGGTCGTTTAATTTAAATCCACCGCCCGATCGCGATTGGCGTCGCCCGCCAGGAAGAAGAAATCAAACGCATGCGCGGCCGACAACCCGGGCAACGCGCCCGCGGCGATCATCAACCGATAGTCCCCATTCGCCAGCGCCTTCGGGTCGAACGTGACCGTCGCCCGCCCACTTCGACGCATGTCTCATTATGCTTTTCATCCTGCGCGTCGCGCTTCGCCCAACCGAAGATCGAGCAAGCGGCGCAGCTCTCGCCGCCCGGCCGGTGTGACCACCACCGCCCGCGTCCCGCCGACACGCCGCACCCAATCCCACGCAAACGCCAGCTTCACGATCTCGGTCGCGAGCGGCCCCGCCATGTGGTGGCGACGCTCGCTCCAGTCCAGGCACGTGTATCCCAAACCCCGCGGCCCGCGCCGCAAACCGCGCACCTCGATCCCCAACTCCGCAAAGCGCGCGATCCCCTCGTCGGTCACGACGTACGCTCGACCGCTCAACTCGATCCACCCCCGATCGAGCAATGCGTCGGTCAAGGCCACGCCGAATCTCCCCGCGAAGTGGCCGTAGCAAGTCCGCGCCTCGCGCAGCGGCCCGGCGACCGACCCGTTTCTCGCGGACGCCTTAAGGACCCGAGGGGCGATTACCGCCAGCGCTTCGACCGCCCGGGCGACCTCCTCGCCGCTCAACCGGTAATACCGCCACCTCCCCTGCTGCTCGACCGACAGCACCCGCCCGCGCAGGAGCTTTTCGAGATGATTGCTCGCCGTCTGCGGCGACACCCCCGCGCGCAGCGCCAGTTCGCCCGCGGGCAGCGCGCGCCCGTCCGCCAGCGCCAGGCACATCGCCGCCCGCGCCGGCTCGCCCAGTAGCGCCGCAACTGCCGCCACGTCTGGTTCGCCGTCCACCGAAACATCCCGCATCGCCGTGCCGAGTGGTCTCATGGTTCCCGAATTGTATTTGCCCGACCTCCGCGACGTTTCATCGATCGACGAAACGATTTCCCACATTACGATGTTTCTGCCTCCGCTTGACCGCTCACCCCCCATCGACGATAAGATCCCCCACCATGATTCACGACAACCTCCCCGTCGCGATCGAAAACCTCAGCGCCCGGATGATCGCCATCCGGGACTCTCTTTGACTTCCCCACCAAGCTCGCCCGCCGCAAGGAACTCGAAACCAGGATGGGGGAGACCGACTTCTGGAACAACCCGGAACAGGCCAAATCCACCGTCGCCGAGCTCAAGGTGATCAAGGCCGTCACCGAGCCGATCGACGTCATGCTCCGCGGGATCGATGACGCGCGCGCCCTCTGCCAGCTCGCCGAAGAGGCCGGTGACCAGGAATCCATGGCCGAGGCCGACCGCATGCTCGCCGAACTGGAGAAGAAGGGCGAAAAGGTCGAGCTCCAGACCCTCCTCGACGGCAAGAACGACCACCGCAACGCCTTCTTCACCATCCAGGCCGGCGCGGGCGGTACCGAGGCCCAGGACTGGGCGGAAATGCTCCTGCGGATGTACCTCTACTTCTTCGAGAGCCGCGGCTGGGGCGTCGCCGAGATCGACCGCCAGTATGGTGAGCAGGCCGGCATCAAATCGGTCACCCTCCACGT
>DATBFY010000041.1:0-2534 GCA_036558265.1 Tepidisphaeraceae bacterium
CCCTGGGAAGCCGATCAGCTCCAGTTTCGACCCCCCCGACCCCAGGACGACCCGCCCGCCGTTGATCAGGTTCACTCCCATGCTCCGAATGTACGGTTGCACCAGGTCCACGTCGTGGTTGCCCAGTATTCCGTACATTCCGAGGCGCGATTTGAGGCGCGGCAGCAGGCGCTCTAACTGTCTCAAACCACCCCGAAAATCGTGCTTGTTGTCGATGAAATCGCCGGTGATCAACAGCAGGTCCGCCGCCGACCGCTCTACCGCATCGATCAGATCGTTGTAACCTCTGGACCAATAGGATCTAAGGTGCAGATCGGACAGATGAATGAACCGAAACCCCTCCAACTCCCTCGCCAGCCCCGGCACCGGCGCGCGAACGCGCGTCCACTCGAAACCGACCACCCCCCGGAACATGAACGAGGGTCCGCGACGGTCCCGCGTGACTTCCGCCACTAGTCCCATCCCCCCATCCTAATCCTAAACCCCTACCCGATCGATGGCTGGGAGTGTGAGTCGTCCCCCGTTACCAATTCATCCCGTTCTTGCAGGCGGGCCGGGGGGCTTCGTATAATCTGGCCCGGCTTCAACTTGGAATCACACCATGACGGCCCCAACCGATCGTCCAGCTCGACAGAAAACGATCGCCTTGGCCCTTTGGGCAAATGCCGCATTGCTTGCGATGGTCCTGCTCGTCCTGCTGAATCGGGGCGGGGCGCCGTCGTTCCTGCCGACGGCATACGCCCAGAATCAGGGGCCGATCGCGGGCGGGGCGGGGGTCTTCGTGATGCCGGCGCAGATGGCGGTGAACGTCTGGGGGTGTTACCTGCTGGACGTGGACAACAAGACGCTGTGCGCCTACCAGTTCTACCCGGGTGAGAAGAAGCTTCGGTTGACGGCGGCGCGGAGCTACCGGTTTGACACCAAGCTGGAGAATTTCAATACCGATATTCCGCCGCGTGAAGTGAAGGCGATGATCGAGCGCCAGCAAGCCGCCGATGCGGGCGGCGGCGGCGCGGGCGCCGGCGCCGCGAACGACAACAAAGACAAGGACACCAACAAGTAGTCCCAGCGACCTGCACCTGCCACCTGCAAGGAGTCCGCACCATGATGGCGAAGATGTTCTACACGCTCGAGGAGACCAAGTCCTCCTTGAACCTCAACGAGGAAGAGATCAAGCAGCTCTCGCGCGAGGGCCGGCTTCGCGAGTTCCGTGACGGGCCGCGCCTGATGTTCAAGGCCGACCAGGTTGACAACCTCCGCGCCGAACTGTCGGGCGGCAGTGACCAGATCAGCCTGGGGCCCAGCGACTCGGGCGCGCCGATCGGGCTGGCGGACTCCAAGTCGTCGCACCTGTCCGGTTCGGGCATCTCGCTGGCGGACACGGATTTCGGCAAGTCGCCGGGCGCGGGCATGGTGAAGGAAGACACGGCCCTGGCGGCGGACCTGGGATTGTCGGGCACGCAGGCGGGCATCCCGTCGCCGGGTCGCGCGGGCGACACGCGCAGCGGCTCGAAGGTCGGCTCGCGCGTGGGCGTGAACGTCTTCGGGGACATGAGCGACAGCAACGCGCCCCGCGCCGATCCGATGGCGCAGACCTCGATCGGATCGGGGATCCAGGATCAGATCAACCTCGAGGGCGTCGGTTCGGGCTCGGGCCTGTTGGACCTGACGCGCGAGTCGGACGACACGAGCCTGGGCGCCGAGCTGCTGGACGAGATCTCACCCAGCTCGGGCACGGTCGCCAGCGCGCGGCGCGGCACGATGGTGGCGTCGGACTCGGGGATCGCGATGGAATCGCCCCGGACAACCGGCGGGCGCAGCGTGATCACGGCGCCGGTCTACGTCGAGGCGGCCGACGCGATGGCGCCGGCGATGGGGTGGCTGGCGCTGTTCGGCGCGATCGCCCTGATCTTCGGCATCTACGTGCTGTTGAACGCGGCGGTGGGCGTGCGGCCCGACATCGTCGCGGGCATGTCCGGCCCGGGTAAGACCGGCGAGGGCAAGGGGATGATTTACTTCGGCATGGCGGTCGCCGGCGCGGTGATCTTCTTCGTGATCGGGTTGATCATCGGCAAGCTCGGACCCGCGGGCAAGCAGCGGTAACGGCGCCAAGGCGCCAAGCCGCAAGCGGCAAATCAGTGCGGACGAAAAAATTGACGGGTCGGGATTGATATTAATTCCCGGCCCGTCATTTTATTGCGCAGGTGTTGCGCTGCGATGCGCGACACCGGCGCGGGGCCCGGACGGTCTTGCGAGTCGTATCAACCTGAACGGGCCGGTGAACCGGTCGTCGAATTCTTTGGCAGGAGGCCATCGCAATGGCACGGATGCATCACTTCCTCGGTCTGGCGGCCCTGGCATTGGGCCTGACGGGCTGCGTCACTTCCACGGACAAGTACACCGCGGTGAAGCTCGAGAACGAGTCGCTGCGGTCACAACTCGGCGACGCCGAGGCGAAGGCCAAGGCCTCCGCGGCGCAGGCGCAGGCGTACCAGAGCCAGCTCCAGGCGCTGGTGGACGGGAATGGCAGTCAG
>DATBFY010000042.1:0-7365 GCA_036558265.1 Tepidisphaeraceae bacterium
TCCACAGGCTGGCCGAGAGTTATGACAAGGAGCTTGTCGAAAAGCTGATCCCCGACTTTACCGGCTGGGTTACTGGGGAAAAGGCCAAGGATCTCGCGGCGTTTTCGAATGACCAACTCATCGAGCTGTGGCACGAGCGCGAACGTCGCGTGATGGACGAGTTCGCGCCCCAATCGCTCCTCCCCAGCCTGATCTCCGGCGCCGCGCTCGCCGAGCTAAAAAGCTTCCTCGAAGAATGCTTCTGGGACGATGACCCCGACAGCCTGACGCACCTGCTCTCCTCCGGCCATGACCCCGACCTGACCCTCCGCGCCAATGCCCAGCTTTACGAGGTGGCCGTCGGTGACGAGTCGGTCGAGTCGTGGCTCAAGGAGTACGGCCACCGCGCGCCGGAAGAGTTCGACCTGGCGACCCGTCGCTGGCGCGAGCGGCCCGATGAGCTGCTCCAGATGGCCCAGCGGCTGAAGGACGGGCGTAATCCTGCGGAGCTGCACGAGCATCACCGCGCCGAGTGTGAGCGGAAGCTGGCGGAGCTGCGCGAGAGGCTTCCGCTGGAGGATCGGGAGACGCTCGACCAGAAGCTGGCGCTGGCGCGGCGATACATGCCCTTCCGCGAGAACGGCAAGTATTACCTGATGCTGGGCTATGAGCTCCTGCGGGACCTGGCGATGGAGATGGGCCGACGCCTGGAGATCGGCGACGACGTGTTCCTGCTCACGCTCGAGGAGATGTTCGACGCGTTGAACATCGGCTTCGCACCGACGCACCTGCTCGCCCAGCGCAAAATCCAGCGCCGCGCCGCGAAGCGCATCCCCCTGCCCTACGTAATCGACTCGACCAACATCGACGACCTGGGCGCACCGCCAAAGGCCAGTGTCGAAGGCGGGACGCTTCAGGCATTTGGCATCTCCCCCGGTGGCGCGACCGGCCCGGCGCGAATCGTCCGTTCACCGGCCGAGGCAGGTGACCTGGGCCAGCGTTACATCCTCGTGTGCCCGAGCACGGATCCGTCCTGGACGCCGCTGTTCACCAATGCCGCCGGTCTGATCCTCGAGTGCGGCGGCACGCTGTCGCACGGGGCGGTGGTGGCGAGGGAGATGTCGATCCCCGCGGTCGTGCTGCGGGATGCCTGCACGCTGCTGCGCGACGGCGATTCGGTTACCGTAGATGGCCGAAACGGCCTGGTTTCCCGTGCCGGCGAGGAAAAGCAGGTTCTCGACTACCGCACTCCGACGACGGACAACCGAGCGGAGCCCGCCGCCGCCGATCCAAACGACACGAGGATTGAGCGTACTGTCATCCCCCCGCGTCCCGGGCGCGGCGAGCGCCGATCCGCCAAGATCCGCAACGCCTTCCTGCTGCTCTGGGGCGTTTATCTGCTCCTGGTGTTCTGCCTGCCGGAGCAGGTGCTGTTCCAGCCTTCGCTGCGCGTGCTCGATTTCTTCCTCTGGCCGCTGGTGCGGCTCTTCGGCAAGCCGGGTGCGGTCGCGATCATCGCCGGGGCGCTGGGCGCGCTGACGATGATCGGCCAGAAGCTCTTGACCGACAACGACCGCCTGCTGGCCGCCAAGCGCCGTGCGGCGCTGCTGAACCAGGAAGCCGCCGGACTCCCGAAGGACTCGCCGCGCGGCCAGGCGCTGCGACGACTGGCCGCGCCGGTGCAGACGCGCACGGTGCTTGCCTCGTTCGTGCCGCTGGCCGTGCTGCTGGGTCCGCTTGTGATGACGTTCATGTGGTTTGAGCCGCGCGTGGCAATCCCGGCGTGGAATGCGCCGGCGGGCACGCCGGTCACGATCGTCGCGATGGTCAAGCCGGACGTGGTTCACTCGGTCAACCTGAGCGTCCCGCAACCACTCGCCCTTGCGCAGCCCGGCACGCAATCCGTCCCGGAGATCCGCCGGGTGCTGGAAAAGTATCGGGACGCTCGGCTCAAGCCTTCGGACCTGTCCAACCAGCCGTGGGAGGTGCGCGAGTCCGCCGAGATGTACCGCCAGCAGAAGCTCGCCGACCTGAACGACTACCTGAAGAACCTCCCGCCCGTTCCGGTGACCTGGAACGTGACGGTCCCCGACAAGGCGGCGGGTCATTGGCCGATCGCGCTCAAGGCGGACAACGCCAAGATCCTCACCGGCGACATCGTGCTGGGGGACGTGCATCCGCCGATGCCGGCGGAGGTGACCAACACGCCCAACGACCCACTGGCCAGCCTCAAGGTCGTGTACCAGCCGACGCAGACGACGCACCAGGTCTTCTTCGCGCCGATCGGGCATTGGGACTGGGGGTGGCTTGGCGTCTACCTGCTGGCGTATCTTCCGGTTATGTTTGGGCTTCGGTTCGCATTGAAGATCGCCTGAGTTTTGCGGAGTGGATTCGATGACTTTAGCGGTTCGTCGCGCGTTGATTCTGCTTGCCGTGTTGTGGATGAGTCCCGCGGCATTCGCGGTGATTGCGGTCAAGCTGCCCGTTCGCACGATTTACAGCGGTTCGCGAACGGTTGTCGTCGGGACCGTCACGAAGGTGAACCCGCAATCCGGGGCCGTGGAAGCCAGCGCCAAGGCGCTCCGCGGCACGATCACCGGCGACGTCGTCCGCTTGAAGCTCGAAAACCTTCCCGCGGTCCTAGCGAACGTGAAGGAAGGCGCGCCGCTGGTGCTGCTCACCGGGCGCGATCCGAAGAATTTCGCGCTGCACCTGGCGGACACCTGGCTGCTGCCCGAACCCACCGACAAGCCGAACCTGTTCGCCGTCCGGAATGAGAAGGACCTTCGCCAGAGCTACCCGGGCACGACAGCGGCGCTGGTGAAGATCATCGAGCATCTGAAGGCGAACAACGGCAATTACGACATGCTGGACAAGGTGTCGCCGGACATGTTCAAGGGCGGCGCGAAGCAGACGGGAAAGCTCGACGCGGGCGACGCGGCGAGCGTCTTCACGATCAAGCTCGCGCCACAGGAGGCGCAGACCGTTTTGGCGATCGGCGGCACGGGCGCCAAGGGCTACAAGGTCACCGCCACCGCGATCGACGGCCAAGCTACGGCGGCGCTTCCCACCGCGCTGAACGGCAAGGACCTGATCGCCTTATCCGCGCGCGACGGCAAGCTCGTCGCGCTGACCCGGACGGGCGACTTGCTGGTCTTCGATAACGTCAGCCGTGATGCCGCGCCCAGGACGTCCAAGCTTTGGGCCGACGGCACGAGCGCCCAGGCGGCCGCACTGGGAAACTTCGGCGAGGATTCAGCGAAGACTGACGCGATCGTGGTCAAGGGGGACAACATCTACCGCTATCCACTCGACGGCGCCTCCGCGCCGGTCGACTTCGTTCGCTTGACCGGCGAGAAGGTCGCGACGTATCACAAGGAGAACCCGAAGTGGCTGGAGGGCGCGACCGCCCAGCCACTCGACTGCAACGGCGACGGCAAGACGGACGTGCTGATCAACACGTCTGCGGGCCCGATGCTGCTGATCAACCGCGGCTACGGCGCGTTCTTCATCGACGCGGATGTGGGCAAGGTGCTGGTGGATTCGGCGGGCAAGCCGTTGCTGGGCGAGAAAACCAAATGGACCTGTGCCGACCTGGACGGGGATGGGGTGGACGACCTGCTGATCGTCAGCCCCGACGGCGCGGTCACTGCAGTCATGAACCCGAAAGTCGCCGAGAAACCCTGAGACGCGTTTTGGATCATCGCGACATGAACCGGTTCACCTTCTCGTTCGCCGTTTGCGGGTTCGCGCTCCTCGCCCTCGCGGCCCGCTCGTCCGCCGCCGACGGACCCGCGAAGGAGAATCAGGGTCTTCCCCTTCTCTTCCACGAGGATTTTTCCTCGAAGGATGATGCGCTCAAGCAGTTCGCGTTTACCGACAGGAACGCCTGGAAGATCATCGAGGATGACGTGAACGGGGCGCGACGGCCGGTGCTGTCGCTCTTCCGGCAGTCGGATTACAAGCCTCCGGTGCGGTCGCCGATCAACATCGCGTGGATCAACGATCTGAAAGTGTCGGACTTCGTGATGGAGGTCCGCTGCAAGATCACCCAGGAGAAGGTTCCCCACCGTGACCTGTGCTTCGCCTTCGGCGGGGTCGACGCCAGCCATTTCCTCTACGCGCACGTGGCGCAGCAGACGGACAAGATCCATAACCAGATCCACCTGGTAGACGGCAAGGATCGCGCGCCGGTGACGACGAAGGGATCGGACGGGACGCCTTGGGACGAGCGATACCACATCGTGCGGATCGAACGGGACGAGCGGGGCACGCGGGTGACGTTCGACGGCCAGCCGATCCTGGCGACGGATCGGAAGGAGCTGCCGAGCGGGCGAGTGGGGTTCGGGTCGTTCGATGACATCGGAAATTTCTCGGAGGTGACGGTTTGGGGGAAGAAGGCGGAATGAGCCTTTCTCTCCCGCGGGCACCCTATCCCTCTCCCAGACGCGTTGAACTTGTTGGCGATGGAATTCCCAGGGCCGCGTCCGGGAGAGGGGACCGAGATCACGGCGCGCCACCGGTCGTGGCCGGGCAGGAGAACAAAGCCGTCACTCGATCCGCAGACCCCGCGGCAGCGACTCGCCGAAGGCGGACTTCTGCTCTTCGGCCTCCAACTGCCCGCCTTCGCGTACGAGCGTGATGAAATGGGGTGGGGCGTCATGGCCGATCAGCCATTCCAGCACCTTCTCACGCGTGGGCTCTGACACATCGCGGTAGCGATCCCGGGTCCGCCGGGCCATCTGCACGGCGGCGAAGAGGGCGGCAGGGCCGTCGTGCTTGAGCGAGGTCAGAGTCGTCAGCCAGGCCTGTACGTCCTGCGCGGGCACGAGCGCATTGAGGGGGCCATAAAGCGGCACGCGCGCGCCGATGCGGCCCAGGGCCCAGAGTGCGGCGTCGTGGAGCGCCGCGGGGCGCTCGCGCGACAGGAGATCCAGGAGCATTTTTGCCAGCTCCGCCTTGGTCTCCAAGGCCAGCAGTTCCATCGCGCCCAGCGTGCGCCAGACCTCGGCGGTCTCGTGGGGTCCGAACTGGTAGGCGGGCTCGCGGTTGCGGCCGCCCGAGCCGGGCATGCGGATGCGGTCGCGGAAGGCGCCCAGGAGCGGCTGGGCGAGGGTCTGCTGCTGCCCGGCGGATAGTCCGCCGGCGAGCCGCCGCCAGAGGATCCACCACTCGGCGCGCACGAGCTCGTTTTTCGCATGCGCGACACGCTGGGGGTAGAGGCGCCAGGTCTGCGCCACGCGCCAGTCGTCGACCGCCAGGCCGTAGCCGGGGCGCAGGCAGAAGCCGACGAGGTTGAGCCAGCGGGCCTCGTGCTGATCCGACAGTCGGCGGCCGGGTTCGACTTCGATCAGCACTTCCCAGAAGGAGCGCATGAGGGATGATGGCCACTCGAGCCGCGTCATGCCGGTCGCCTGCTCGAGTCGCTTGACCAGTCCCTCGGGGCGATCGGTCGAGCCGCGGACGAAGCTGGCGCGGATCAGCCTGGCGCACTGGTCCACGACCGCCTGGTCGATGACGCCCTCGGCCTCGGCGCGGGATTCGTGGGCGGCGAAGTCCGACCGCTGGGTGCCGCGGACGTCGAACTGCAAGCGCCACCGCCGCTCGCCGGCGACCTCGGCGGCCCACATCTCCAGCGTGCCGATCTCGGTCAGGCGCGCGTGCAGGGCGACGCGGACGCTGGCGGCCTCGGTCTTGCGGCCGGACTGAAGCACGGTGCGGATGAGCGGCAGCTCGCGCATCTGCTCGGGGTCGATGTCCAGGAGCGTTCCCGGCGCGTCGGTCGTGCGCGTGCTGGAGACGAAGAGCGGGAACTCGACGGGCTGACGGATCAGGAGGTCGAACGTGCGCCCGGGGAGTTGGACGTCGTGGCCCTCCTCCGCGCCGGCGGGAAGGAGCGTCAGCGCCTTGAGCACGTTTGTTCCCGTCGCGTCGTCCTTCGTCTCGACCCCGATGTAATACGTGCGCGCCAAACCGCCGGAGATGCGGACGCCCTTGCCGCGGCGGACCATGCCGTAATAGGCGGCACCGCGCGCGACGGCCAGGTCGAGCCGGTCGTTCTCAAGGATTTCAGGCTGCCACGCGTCGCGTCCACTGAACCAGGCCGAGAGCACCTCGACCAGACGCTCGCGGAGCACGGGCGATTCGAAAAGCCCGCCGTTGAAGAGGACGATGTCGGGCCGGGCGGGATCGGAAGAAGAAGAGCTGAGGGGATGAGGAGATGAGGGGGTGAGGGGATCGTCACCGGCGAGACGGTGGGCGGTCAGGAAGGCGGCGAGGTATTTCGTGATCGCCGGGTCGGGGGCGTAGGGGAGACCGAATTCCTGGAAGCCCGAGCGGCGGGCGGCGGGCCGGTCGGTGAGATGAACGCGCGGCAGGAAACCTTCCAGGAGCAGGTCGAGCACCTCGTCGCGCGTGATCTGGAGCTGCGTTGCCCCGCCGACCAGCTTCGCGCCGCCGCCGGCGACGCTCACCGTCAGCCGCTGCGGCGCATCCGGTCCGAGCAGCGTTTCCTTGAGCGCGCGGCAGGTGCGCACGAGCGGCCCCCATTGTCGCGGGTCGAGCTTGCCATCGGGCCCCTTCAACCGTCGCTCGATGTGATGCGCCAGGGCCAGATCGAGGTTGTCGCCGCCGAGGATCAAATGTTCGCCGACGGCGACGCGGTGAAACAGGACCTTCTCCGTCGCGCCGCCTGTTGCGGGCCGGACGCGGATCAGGGTGAAGTCGCTCGTCCCGCCGCCCACGTCGCAGACGAGGATCTTCTGCCCCGCGCAGACGCGCGTCGCCCAGGCGTCGCCCTGCGCGTTGATCCATGCGTAGAAAGCGGCCTGCGGCTCTTCCAGCAGGGTGACGCGGGCGATGCCGGCACCGCGTGCGGCGTCCACGGTCAGCTCGCGCGCGACCTCGTCGAAGCTCGCCGGCACGGTCAGAATCACGTCCTGCTCGGCCAGCGGCGAGTCGGGGTGGGCGTGATCCCACACGGCCCGGATGTGGGACAGGAAACGGCGGCTGACCTCCACGGGCGATAGTTTGGTGACGTCCTGCGCCCCGTGCCAGGGCAGCAATGCCGCGGTGCGATCGACGCCGCCGTGACTGAGCCACGACTTGGCCGAAACGACCAGCCGCCCGGGTACGACCGCGCCATGATCGCGCGCGAAGATGCCGACCGCGTACGGCTCGCCCGCCGGCGACCAGGGGAGCCTGGTGGCGTCGGTCGGCAGTTCGTTGGCGGCGGGTTCGTAGTGGAAGGAGGGCAGGACCGGGCGGGCCTCGACCTCGCCGGGGGCGACGAGCTGGGGGATGGGGAAGTCGCGGACCTGCCATTGGCCGGCCGACGTATCCACGTACGCGACGGCGCTGTTGGTCGTGCCCAGGTCGATGCCGACG